>JAFASQ010000394.1 GCA_019244395.1 Solirubrobacterales bacterium
GGCATCAGCCGCGACGACCTCACCCCGTCGCTCGGCGACGAGGAGTGGGACTCGGTGCTCCAGACCAACTTGACGGCCGCCTTCAGGCTGACCCGGCGCGCGCTCAGGGCGATGTTGAAGGCCCGTTCCGGGCGGATCGTCAACATCTCATCGGCGGTCGCCCTGCGGGCCAATCCCGGGCAGGCGAACTACTCGGCCGCCAAGGCGGGGCTGATCGCGCTGACCAAGACCTCGGCCGTCGAGGTGGCTCGTCGCGGCGTGACCGTCAACGCGGTGGCGCCGGGGCTGATCGACACCGAGTTCATCGGCGGGGCGTCGAAAGAGGTCCTCCGGGCGATTCCGGCCAGGCGCGTCGGGACTCCGGACGAGGTCGCCGCGTGCGTGCGCTTCCTGACTTCTGACGAGGCGAGCTACGTGACCGGCGCCGTGCTCACCGTGGACGGGGGGCTGGCCGCATGAGAACCATTGGCAACTGACAGCGAGGAGGAGTAATGGCAACGGTAACCGCGGAGCAGGTCGAGGCGCGCGTGGTCGAGACGCTGGCCAGCTTCGGCCCCGACGCAGACCAGATCACGCGCGACTCCACGTTCGAGGAGCTCGACATCGACTCGCTCGACCTGGTTGAGCTGGCGCAGGTCGTCGAGGACGACTACGGCGTCGTGCTCAAGGGCGAGGACATGAAGGAGCTCAAGACCGTGGGCGACGCGATCGACCTGATCGTCAGCCGGGCGGAGTGAGCGCCGGCGCCGACAGCACGGTGCCGGCGGCCGCCGGCGGTGGGCCGATGAAGCGCCGGGTCGCCGTGACCGGGCTGGGCGCCGTCACGCCGCTCGGCGTCGGCGCCGCCCCCCTGTACGAGCGCTGGGCAGCCGGCGAGTGCGGGATCCTCGATGGCGCCGGCGCCTGCACCGAGTTCGAGCCGAGCGAGCTGTTGTCGGTCAAGGAGGTGCGGCGTCTGGATCGGTTCTCGCAGCTTGCCCTGGTCGCAGCGGCCGAGGCGATCGGCGACGCGGGGTGGGAGGCTGAGCTTCCGTACGATCCGTTCCGCGCCGGCTGCATCTTGGCCACCGGGATTGGCGGCATCCAGACCGTGGAGGCCCAGCTCGATGTACAGCGGGAGCGCGGCGCGGAGCGGATGTCACCGCTCGGGATCCCCGCGCAGATGCCCAATGCGGCCGCCGCGGCGATCTCGATGAAGTACGGGCTCAAGGGCCAGGCCTTCAGTGTGACCTCGGCGTGCTCGAGCGGCGCGCATGCGATCGGCTGCGCGCTCCGCATGATCCAGTACGGCGATGCCGACGCCGTCGTGGTGGGCGGATCGGAGGCCACGCTGACGACGTTCGGGTTCGGGAGCTTCAACGCGATGCAGGCGCTATCGCCGAGCGGAATCTCGCGGCCGTTCGACGCGCGTCGCGATGGGTTTGTGATGGGCGAGGGGGCCGCCGTGCTGGTCCTCGAGGAGGCTTCGGCCGCTGAGGCACGCGGCGCGACCGTTCTGGGCGAGGTGGCCGGCTACGGGTCGACGTCCGACGCCTACCACCTGACCGCGCCGGAGCCTTCCGGCGAGGCGGCCATGAGGGCCATCGCGCTGGCCATGGCCGACGCCGGGATCGGGCCCGATGAGATCGACTACATCAACGCGCACGGGACCTCCACGCAGCTCAACGATGCCGCCGAGACTGCCGCGATCAAGCGGGCGCTGGGCGAAGAGCGGGCGCACAAGATCCCCGTGTCGTCGCTGAAGTCGGCGACCGGACACCTACTCGGCGCCGCGGGCGCCGCCGAGGCGGTGGCTACCGTGAAGACGCTCGTGACCCGGATCATCCCGCCAACCCTCGGCTACGAAGTGCCCGACCCGGAGTGCGATCTCGACTACGTTCCGGGCGAGGCACGGCCGCTCGTCCTCTCCAACGGGCGCCCGGCGACGGCGATCTCCAACTCGTTCGCGTTCGGCGGCCACAACGTGGCGCTCGTCATCCGAGGGCCGAGGCCGTGAGCGCCACGCTTGTCCGTGAGCCGGTGCGGCGGCTCGATCCGCTCGAGCGGCTCGAGGCGCTGTGCGATCCTGGCAGTGTCCAGCCGATGCGCTCGCGGGTGGTTTCGCCGCGGCTGGGCGCCCGCGCCGTCGTCGGCGATGGGGTTCTCGGCGCGACCGGGAGCGTCGCGGGGCGACCGATCGCGTGCTACGCCCAGGACGGGTCGTACCTGGGCGGATCGCTGGGCGAGCGCCACGCCGACACGATCGTCCGGGTGTTGATGACCGCGGAGCGCGCGCGGATTCCGGTGGTGGCATTCGTCGAATCGGGCGGGGCCCGCATGCAGGAGGGCACGGCGGCGCTGGCTGGTTACGGTCGGATCTTCCGCCACACGGTCGGCCTGACCGGAGTGGTCCCCCAGATCTCGGTCGTGTCGGGTGCCTCGGCGGGCGGCGGCGCCTATTCGCCGGCGCTGACCGACCTGATCATCATGACCGAGGACGCCGCGATGTTCCTCACCGGCCCGGGCGTGGTGCGTGAGGCGCTCGGCGAGGAAATCGACGCGATGGAGCTCGGCGGCCATCGGGTGCATGACCACAACGGCGTGTGCCATCTGGTCGAGCCGGATGAGCTGAGCGCGGCGGCGCGAGTGCGTCAGGTGCTCGGTTACCTGCCGTCGGCGGCGGGCTCGCCGCTGCCTCTCCTCGACCCGGTGGGGCCCGAGATCCCGGATCCGGGCGCGGTGGTGCCCTCTGAGCCCCGGCGCGTTTACGACGTGCGCGACGCGTTGCGCGGAATCGTGGACGCGGGCTCGATGGTGGAGCTCTGTCCCCGCTGGGCGCGCAACGTGGTGACCACGCTGGCCCGGCTGGAGGGTCGTCCGGTGGGAATCGTGGCCAACCAGCCGCACCACCTAGCCGGTGTGCTCGACGCCGAGGGGTCGGAGAAGGCGGCCCGGTTCGTGTCCTTCTGCGATTCGTTCGGGCTGCCGTTGATTGCCGTGGTCGACACGCCGGGGTTCATGCCGGGCTCCAAGCAAGAGCGCGCCGGGGTGATCCGGCACGGCGCCTCGCTGGTCAGGGCGTTCGCGGCCGCGCGCGTCCCGAAGCTGACCGTCGTCCTGCGCAAGTCCTACGGCGGCGCGTACATCACGATGAACTCGCGCGACCTGGGCGCGGATCTGGTGCTGGCCTGGCCCGAGGCCGAGCTGGGGATCATGAGCGCCCGCGCCGCGGTCGGCATCGTGCACCGCCGCGAGCTGCGCGCGGCCGACGACGTCGACGCGCTGCGTGCCCAGCTGGCCGACGAGTATGCAGCCGAGCACCTGCGGGCCGAGACGGCAGCCGCGTCCGGCTTCGTCGACGAGCTGGTCGAGCCGGCCCACACGCGTGAGCGGCTGGCCTACGCGCTCTGGACGCTGGCCGGCAGCCCCCGGCTGTGATCCTCGAAGGCAAGCGGCTGGTGATCACCGGCGTGATCACCAAGGACTCGATCGCGTTCCACGCCGCCTCGCGAGCGCTCGAGGAGGGCGCCTCGGTCGTGCTGACGAGCTTCGGACGCGCGCGACGGATGACCGAGCGGGCCGCCCGTCGGCTCCCGGAGCCGGTGGATGTGCTCGAGCTCGACGTGAACAAGCCGTCCGACCTCACGGATCTGACCGAGTCTTTGCGCGCGCGCTGGGAGGCGGTCGACGGTGCCTTGCACGCGATCGCGTTCGCGCCCGAGGACGCGCTCGGAGGCCGCTTCATGACCACGCCGGCCGAGAGCGCGGCGGCCGCCTTCCAAACCAGCGCGTTCTCGTTGAAGGCACTGGCCGCGGCGGTGGAGCCGCTGATGGGAGCGGGGGGGAGCATCGTGGGCCTCGACTTCGATGCCACCGTCGCCTGGCCGATCTACGACTGGATGGGGGTGGCCAAGGCGGCGCTTGAGTCGGTGTCGCGCTACGTGGCGCGAGATCTCGGGCCCCGGGGGATCCGCGTGAACCTCGTCTCGGCCGGGCCGCTCGGAACCGTCGCCGCGCGTGGAATCCCCGGGTTCGAGCAGCTGGCCTCGCTCTGGCGGGCGCAGGCCCCGCTGGGGTGGAACGTGGAGGACCCGGCACCCGTGGCCGATGCGATCTGCTTTCTGCTGTCGGACTACGCGCGCGCGATCAGCGGCGAGATCGTGCACGTCGACGGCGGGTTTCACGCCATCGGGGCGCCGAACCAGGATTGATCCTGGCTAGGCCGGAACCGAAGCGGGCTCTAGTCTGAGTTTCGTGGAGCGTTGGCTCTCGGACGAACGGCTTGTCCGCGCATCCGCGCTGCTCGGCGCGGCGACGATCGCCTTCTCGAGCATCCTGGTGAGACTTAGTCATGCCTCACCGTCGACCGCGGCAATCTTCCGGTGCGCGTTCGCGCTGCCGGTGCTCGGCGTGCTGGCATGGCTCGAGGACCGCCGGTTCGGTGCGCGGCCGTGGGCCGAGCGGCGTGTGGCCATCGGCGCCGGCGTGTTCTTCGCCGCGGACCTGATCCTGTGGCATCACTCGATCGAGAACGTCGGCGCCGGGCTCGCCACCGTCTTGGCCAACATCCAGATCGTGCTCGTGCCGCTGGTCGCCTGGGCCGTGCTGGCCGAGCGGCCCGGGCGCCGCGTGATGGCGGCCTTGCCGGTTGCCCTCGGCGGTGTGGTCCTGATTTCCGGCGTGCTCCAGCATGGCGCCTACGGGCGCGCGCCGGGTCGGGGCACGCTGTTCGGGATCGCGGCCGGAGTTGCCTACGTCGGTTTTCTGTTGCTGCTTCGACGCGGCGGTTCGGACCTGCGGCGGGTCGCGGGTCCGCTGTTCGATGCGACGGCCACCGGGGCGGCGATGTCGGCTCTCGCGGGTCTGATCATCGGCGATGCCGATCTGCTCCCGGGCTGGCCGGGAGTGGGATGGCTCGTCGTGCTCGCGCTGACCTCGCAGGTGATCGGTTGGCTGTTGATCACGGTCTCGCTGCCGCGGCTCCCGGCGGCGATCACGTCGCTCACGCTGACCGTACAGCCGGTCGGCGCGGTGGCTCTGGCCGCGTTGATCCTGAGCGAAGCGCCGAGCGCGCTTCAGCTCGTCGGGGTGGCCGTCGTGCTCGGCGCCGTGATCACGACGACACCGGTCGGGGGCTCCCGGCGCCTATCTGAACAGATCTTCCGCCTCCGGCCGGATCAGCGCCGCGGCGCCGGGTCCGTCCTGCGCGGTGACGTGACGGCCGGCGCCACGGATCAGGACTAGGGGCAGAGCGCCATCCTTGGTCCTGGCGAGGTCCGCGGCGGCGGCCAGTTCGTCCGCGGCGGCGATCCAGGTTGCTCTGAGTTCGCGGCCGTTCGAATCGGGCCGTCCACGCCAGTCATCCAGGGGTTGCAGGCCGGCGCATCCGATCGCGATGTCGACCTGACCGCGGCGCCAGGCCCGGCCGAATGAATCGGTGATGAGTACGCCCGGTGCCGCGCCGAGTCGTCGTCGAACGCCCGCCCTTAGACGGCGAGCCGATCCGTCCGGGTCTCGCGGGAGCAACACCACGGTGTCTTCGCCGGGGACGTTCGACGCATCAACTCCGGCGTTCGCGCAGACGAAGCCGTGGTGGGTAACGCAGATGAGCACGCCACGGCTGGCTCGCAGCACCTCTCTCGATTCATCGAGGATCACCTGGACATGCCGCGCGTCCTTGTCCAGCTCCTTTGCCAAGTCGACCGCGCGGGCGCCCGGCACCACCTCGCTGAGGACACGAATCCTCCCCTCGGCCTTGGAGACGATCTTGTGCGCCATCACGAGCACGTCGCCGTCGCCGACCGCGCCCGCCGCGCCGGCGATGAGAGCGGGGAGGTCATCGCCCGGCTGGACCTCGGGCAGACCCTCGATGGCTACGGCGCTCAGCACCTCATGGCCCCGTCCGCACTAAGCCCGGGCCCGCATCAGCTGGCCCAGCATGCCGCGCGTGTGCGCTGCGCCGCCGTGCGTGCCGACGAGCCGTCGGCGCAGGGCCTCTAGATCGTCGGGCGTATCGACGTCGAGGCTTAGCGAATCCAGCTCCACGACCTCGGCCGGGACGCCGTTTGCCTGAGCGTCGTTCATGTGCCGGCGCCGGCTGTCGGGCCCGAAGCTGGGGGCCAATACGTCCGGCGGGGTGAGCAGCAGTGCGTTGGTCCCGGTGCCGTGGCGGTCGGGCACGATCAGCGCTGAACGCGCGCCGCCCGGGTGGGCGAGAAGCGCCTCGATGTCCCGTGGGGCGAGCATGGGGCAGTCCCCCGGCACCAGCAGCGCGCGTTCGATTCCCTGCTCGAGCGCGAAGTGGATCCCGCGCGCGGCGGCCGTGTTGTGACCGCGCTCATCGTCCTCGACGACGTTCGCGCCGTACCCGGCGGCGATTCGCTGTGCCACATGGTCGCCGCTCACCACGATCACTCGCTCGAGCGCCGCGACCCGGCCGAGGGCGACCAGCGCATCCGCGAACATCGCCTCGACCAGGGCCCGCCGATCGTTCGCCGCCAACTCCAAGCCCAAGCGTCGCTTGGCCTGGGCGAAACTCTTGACCGGCAGGATGGCGGCGTTCCTCATGGCGGCGAACGCTATCTGAGGGCCACCGCGAACCCGAGGGCCTCCTCGGCGACCCGGCGCCGCGCGGCGGGCGTGTCCATCAGAACGTCGGTCTCGAGCACCGGCAGCCGTCTGGTCCGGCGGTCGGCCACGAGCCCGTCGATCAAGCCGTCGTAGTAGGCGGCGATCCCATCGCTCGACAGCGCCAGCCCGGTCAACCGCATGAACGCGGCCGTGGGGCCCTTCAACACCTGTCCGCCGACCAGCGGGCTGATCGCGACGACCGGTGCGGGGCTCTCCACAAGGGCGGCGCGCATGCCGGGGATGGCCAGGATCGGTCCGATCGAGATCACCGGATTGGACGGGCCGATCACGATCGCCCGCGCGGTCGCGATCGCATTCAGGACCTCGGGGGTCGGGCGGGCGGTCCGCGCGCCACGGAAGTCGACGTCATCGACCGCTGCGTTGCCCGTAGCGCCTCCCGCCCTGATCATGTACTCCTGAAAGGGCCACCATCGGCCGCCAGCCAGCACGCGGGTGCGGACGGGCGAGTCGCTCATCGGCAGGACGGCGTCCGGCGCGCCCATCGCCCGCGCGATGGCTCTATGGGCCTCGGTGAGCCGCTGCCCCGCCTGGAGCCGGCGCGCGCGCTCGAGCCCGATGGCCAGGTCCTGATCGCCCAGGTTGAACCACACGTCGACCGAGATGGCCCGGAGGCCGTCCATGACGTGGAAGCTGTCGTCGGCCAGGCCCCAGCCGCGCTCGTCGATCTGGTCGGCCAGCCAGAAGGTGACGAGGTCGGGATCGGGCGAGACGTACGCCCCGTAGATCTCGATGTCGTCCCCGGTGTTGGCGACCACTACGAGCGACTCCGGGCCGGTGACGTCGAGCATCCCGCGGGCGAGCTTCGCCCCGCCGGTCCCGCCGGCGAGCACGACGACCGGGCCGCTCACAGCCCCGTTATCTTGATCCCCGCCCGCACCTTGTTCCGCACGTTGATCGAGATGATCAGCGCGGTCAGCTGCTCGACGATACGGGCCATCTCCAGGGCTCCGCAATCGACTGCGCGGAGGCCTTTGATCGCCCCGATGAGCTCTGCCACCTTTCCCTTGTCCTCTTTGCGGTCGCCGCAGATCAGGATGTCCTCGTCGAGCTCGTGATCGAGGTCGGAAAGCAGGGACGCGCTGACCGTATGGAAGGCCGACACCACCCGGACGCCGTCCGGCGCCATCTCCTGGGCTTGCTGTGCCGCTGATCCCTGCCAGACGCCGAGCGTGCGCGTGGCCCTGCCGCTGACCGCAGCGGCCAGCGGAACGGTCGCGTCCACGACCAGATGATCCGCCGTGAGGGTTTGCTTTAAGTTCGTGAGCGTCTCGGACTGATTTCGGAACGGCACGCTCAGGATGACGATCTCCGCGTCCTTGACCGCCTCGTGGTTCTCGAGGCCAACGTACTGGCCGGAGGGGACCGCCTCCGCGGCGCGCTCAGCCGCCTCCTGCGCACGGTGCCGGTCGCGCGACCCGATCACGATCGGGATCCCGGTTTGACCAAGCCGGAGCGCCAACCCGAACCCGAGCGCGCCGGTGCCTCCCACGATGCAGATGGGGCTGGTGGCCGGCGCGCCGGTCATGCGCTCCGCGCGGTCGAGGTGTCGATTACGCGGCGCTCGTGTCGCCCGAGGCCGATCGTCCGACCGTCCTGCGCCGTCACCTCGACCGCGAAGCGCAGCTTGCGCCCGTCGACGATCTCCTCGAGTCGTGCGTGCACCTTGCAGCGCTCGCCCCTACGCGCGGCCCCGACGTGTTTGACGTGCACCTCGAAGCCGACCGTCGCCTTGCCGTCCTCCAGGGCCGGACGGACCAGCATCGCGGCCGTGCGCTCCATCATCCCGATCATTCCCGGCGTCGAGAGCACCTCGGTCGCCAGCGTGCCGCCTACGTCGGTGAGCAGTCGTCCGTCCACCTCGAATTCCTGCGTGGACTCCATTCCCGCGTGAAGCGAGCCGCTCATCGGCGGCGCACCCTAGTGGGTCGAGTCGAAACGTGTCGCCCGCCGTGACGGCCCGGACGTTGAGGCGGGAGCCGCCAGCCCGTTCATAGAATCGGGATCGATGAGCGAGCTCCCCGCACGTGTCCGGATCCGCGAGGTCGGGCCGCGGGATGGCTTTCAGAACGAACCCGAGGTGATTCCCACCGCGGAGAAGATCCGCCTGATCGAGCTCCTCGGGGCCACGGGCTTGTCACGGATCGAGGTCACGAGCTTCGTGCGGGCGGACGTGATTCCCCAGCTGGCCGACGCCGAGGAGGTCCTTTCGACCGCGTCGCTTCCGGGTTCGGTGTCGGTCAGCGTCCTCGTTCCGAACGAGCGGGGGCTGGAGCGCGCTTTGCAATTTCGCGAGCGCTTCGAGGAGATCAACGGCTTCCTGTCGGCTTCGGAGACGCACAACGAGAAGAACGTGGGGCGTTCGGTGGCGGAGTCGCTGGCCGGTCTCCGGCGGACGTTCGAACGCGCCCGAGCCGACGGCCTGCGCTGTGAGGGGGTGATCTCGACCTCATTCGGCTGTCCGTATGAGGGCCCTGTGCCGGTCGATCGCGTACTCGACATCGCCTGTGCGCTGGCTGACGCCGGCGCCGTTGAGGTGGGCTTCGGAGATACGACGGGGATGGCCAACCCGCTTCAGGTCCGGGACTTCTTTGCTGTGGCGCACGAGCGGCTGCCCGGGGTGGAACTGACGGCCCATTTCCACAACACCCGGGGGCAGGGCCTGGCGAACGTGCTGGCCGCGCTCGAGGCGGGGATCGACAGCTTCGAGTCGAGCTTCGGGGAGCTCGGCGGCTGCCCGGTGCCGGCCGGAGCGACCGGCAACATCGCCACTGAGGATCTGGTCTCGATGCTCCACGAGATGGGGATCGCCACCGGCGTCGACCTCGAGGCCTTGCTTGGTGCCTCGCGCGCCGCGCAGGAGGTGCTCGGCCGGCCGCTCGGGAGTCACCTGATCCTGGCCGGGCCCGTGGAGTGGCAGCGCTCATGACCGAAGTGGAGCGGAGAGATCCGTTGGACGTCGCGGTCGGCCGCGCCGTTGCCGGCGGCCCCGAACACCATCGCGAGAAGGCCGTCTCGCAGGGGAAGCTGCCCGTCCGCGAGCGCGTGGCGCGGCTGCTCGATCCGGACTCGTTCGCCGAGGAGGGATTGCTGGCTGGGTGGGATCAGGACGGATTGGGCGCCGAGGGCGTGGTCACGGGGCTGGGCACGATCGGCGGAACGCCGGTGGCGGTGATGGCCAACGACCCGACCGTGAAGGCCGGGTCGTGGGCACCGAGAACCGTCGAGAAGATCGTGCGGATCCAGGAGCGCGCGCTGTCCCTGCGGATCCCGATCGTCTACCTGGTCGACTCGGCCGGGGCGCGGATCAACGAGCAGGTCCAGATGTTCCCCGGGCGAAGGGGGGCGGGACGGATTTTCTTCAACCAGGTTCGCCTGTCCGGCGTCGCGCCACAGGTCTGCGTGCTGTTCGGTCCCAGCGCCGCCGGCGGTGCCTACATCCCCGCCTTCTGCGACATCGTGATCATGCGCGACGGAAACGCCTCCATGTATCTCGGCTCGCCGCGCATGGCCGAGATGGTGATCGGCGAAAAGGTCACGCTGGAGGAGATGGGCGGGGCCCGGATGCACACCTCGCGCAGCGGAGTGGGCCACGCGTTGGTTTCGAGCGACGAGGAAGGGATCGACTTCGCCCGCCGCTACCTGAGCTACTTCCCTTCGTCTTTTCTCGGCGAGCCGCCTCCCGCGCCACCCGCGGCCCCTTCGTCTGATCGCTCGATCCGCGAGCTGGTCCCGGGCGACGAGAACAAGCCCTTCGACATGAAGGAGCTCATCGACTGCGTCATCGATGGCGGCTCGTTCTTGGAGGTGCACAGCCGGTGGGCCCGCGAGGTGATCGTCGGCTACGGGCGACTGAATGGGCGCGTGGTCGGGATCGTCGCCAATCAGCCCAAGGTCAAGGGCGGCGTACTGTTCGTCGACTCCGCGGACAAATGCGCCCGGTTCATCTGGAACTGCAACGCGTTCAACATCCCGCTGCTGTTCCTGGCGGACGTGCCGGGGTTCATGATCGGCACCCAGGTTGAGCGCGAGGGGATCATCCGCCACGGGGCCAAGATGATCAGCGCGGTGTCGGAGGCGAACGTGCCGAAAGTCTCGGTGATCGTTCGCAAGGCCTATGGCGCCGGGCTATACGCCATGGCTGGACCTGCCTTCGACCCGGATTGCTGCATCGCTTTGCCCACGGCGTCCATCGCGGTCATGGGCCCTTCGGCTGCGATCAACGCCGTCTACTACAACCAGCTGCAGGCGATCGAGGATCCTGACGAGCGCGCCGGCCGGACCGAGGAGCTCCGCCGCGAGTACGCCGAGGACATCGACATCCTGCACCTCGCCTCCGAGTTGGTGATCGACGCGGTTATCCAGCCCGAGGAGCTGCGTCCGGAGCTGATCCGCCGGTTCGCGTTGGCGGCTGGAAAGCATCGGGAGTGGCCGGAGAAACGAAATCCGGTCACGCCCGTGTAGCCGCCCCCTCGGCGGCGCGGCTCTAAGCTGATTAGCCTCGCACATCTCCGCCGGTCGCTCGCGGCGGATGATCGCAGTCGTCATCGTGTAGAAACCCCGGACGGATGACCGCGAACGAAGAGCGAGAGCTGCTCGCCGTCGCTCGCGACGCCGCCGAGGCCGGGGCCGCGGAGTTGCGCCGGCGATTCGGAGAGCGCGCGCGCGGCGTTCGGACCAAGAGCACGCCTACCGACCTGGTCTCCGATGCCGACCTCGCCGCCGAGCAGGCGATCCGGACCGTCCTCGCCGAACGGCGGCCCGGCGACTCGATCCTGGCCGAGGAGGGAGGGGAATCCGGGGGCGGCGAGGTTCGCTGGGTGGTCGATCCGCTCGACGGGACGATCAACTACCTGTTCGGGATCCCCGCCTACGCGGTCAGCATCGCCTGCGAGGACGGTGGCGGAGCGCTCGCGGGGGTCGTGCTCGATCCCAGTCGCGACGAGTGCTTCGAGGCCACCCGGTCCGGCGAGGCGACCCTGAACGGCCAGCCGCTCCGACCCGACTCGCGGGCCGAGACGCTCGACGTCGCGATGGTGGCCACCGGTTTCGGCTACAACGCCGAGGTCCGCGCCCGCCAGGCCGACGTTCTGAGGCGTGTGTTGCCGCGGGTGCGGGACATCCGCCGCGTCGGAGCGGCCGCCCTCGACCTGTGCTGGTGCGCCTGCGGTCGCTTCGACGCCTACTACGAGCGCGGCCTCAACCACTGGGACGTGGCCGCTGGCGGCCTGATCGCCTCGCGCGCCGGCCTCGCGGTTAGAGACCTGGCGGCCACAGGCAAGGAGCCGGCGGGGACGGTGGTGGCGCCGGAGGGGCTGATCGACGGGCTGGTCGCGCTGATCGTCGGCTGAGCCGCCGGAGGGGCTGATCGACGGGCTGGTCTGATCGTGGGCTGAGCCGCCGGAGGCGCTGATCGACGGGCTGGTCGCGCTGATCGTGGGCTGAGCCGCCGGAGGCGGCACGACTAAACTGCCGCCGAGCGCGGCGGTGGCGCAATCGGCTGACGCGGTGCCCTCAAAAGGCACTGTCCTTCGGGACGTGTGGGTTCGAGTCCCACCCGCCGCACTCAGGCAGCGACCTCGCCGGGGTGCCTCGCGATGGACGGGGCCGGCGCGGGTTGCCCGCTGGCGTGGCAGCCGCGCGCGTGGGGGGGAGGCCGGGTCAGGCTTACCCGCTGGCGTCGCAGCCCGGCGTGGGTGGGCGAGGCGGGGTCAGGCGGCAGCCGGCCCGCGTGGCAGCCGCGCGCGTGGGTGGGCGAGGCCGGGTCAGGCGGCAGCCGGCCCCCCTGACCGCGGCTCGGGCGCGCGATAGCCGCGTTCCCGCGCCTCGTCGATCGGGACCTCCTGCTCGACATTCCAGCCCTGGGCGAACGCGCGCAGCGCGAGCAGGACGAGGAGCACCTGGACCGGCACGATCAGCAGCGTCACCGTCCCGAGCGTGTTGGCGCTCAGCCCATTGCCGCCGAACAGCGACTGCGCCGCCGCGAATCCGTCGTGGCTACGGTCGAACCAGCTCGTTCCCGATAGCCCGAGCCCCGCGACCAGCGCGATCATCAGCAGCAGGACGCCCAGGCCGGCGGCGATCGGAAGCATCCCGCGCGCCCACCGCACGAAGATGTAGAACGCGATGATCAGGTAGGCGATGCACCAGAAGAGGTTGAGCGGCTTCATGCCCTCCAACTGCGACCATCCGCCAATCGTCACGATCAGGAGCAGCCCCACCGTTACGAGCAGGATCGCCACCACCAGCGCCTTCATCGCTTTGCTCGCGGCCTTCTCGCGGTTCGGGAAAACCACGGCGTAGCCGGGCGTCACGGTGCGGTGATTGGCCATGCCAGGACCTTACAAATTGGCCTTGCCGCGTGGGAAGGTTTGCCGCCTGCGCGCGTCGGACGGCGGCTGGCTCTCCGCGGGCAGCCGTACGGACATAGAATCGCGTGCTGATCTCGCGGGCGTGGCGGAATTGGTAGACGCCCCGGCTTTAGGTGCCGGTGGGCTTTGCCCGTGGGGGTTCGAGTCCCTCCGCCCGCACTCACCGCTATGTCCTGGGACCCACGGTCTGCTGGAAGCTCGCGACGCTGTCCCGGTGGCACGCGGGGAGGTGGGGGAGGCTCGCGTTGGCGCCAACGGCGGACGGTTGGGCCTGGGACGCCGGTCAGCATTGCGACCTGCTGTCGATAAGGGCTCCATTCATCAGTTGCTCCACGCGGTCAAGTTCCGCCTTCGTCCTCGTCGTATGCGAACACATGTTCCCACAGCTTTCGGACGGACCACCTGTTCGATCGCTACCATCGCGGCTCCCCAGGGGAGTGAGTTAAGGGCTATGCGCACGGTCTCCAAAACCGTGAATCCGGGTTCGAATCCCGGCTCCCCTGCTTGACCTCCCACACCGTCTACCGCACCTTCAACACCAACCAGCGCCGGGAGTTCGTGCGGATAACGGAAGA
>JAFASQ010000368.1 GCA_019244395.1 Solirubrobacterales bacterium
ACGCTTGCCGTATCGCCGCGGGGAAAGAGGAGTGGCTCTTCTTGGGATCCAGGGTGTTGAGTTGGGTCATGCCACGAGAGCGGCCACGAGAGAGCCGAGCAGGGCTTTGCCGCGCCGGCGCGCGTTGTGCACGAACTGAAAGAAGCCAAGATAGAACGGCAGCTTGTCCTGGGAGATGCCCCGGTGCGGCCGCAGCCACGAGCGCAGCAGCGACCAGCAGCCTTCCGCCGTGTTGACATGCACCTCGCAGAACCCGTCGCCGTCCTCGTCGCGCGCATACTCGCCGCGCCCGTGGCAGACCGTCTTGTGCCGGTAGCCCCACGCCCCCAGGCGGGCGTAGGCGTTGTATTCGTCCGTGTGGACAAGGCTGCCCTGAGCGACAGTGGCTGTGATGGTCGGCTTGATCGTGACTTGCTGCACGTTGGCCAACATGCGCAGCACCACCTGCCCACCACGCTGGATCAGGCCGAGGATCGGCGGCTTGTCCTTCGCCAGCGTGCCGCGGCCCGGGGCGCCCGCCAGCTTGCGCCGGCGCCCGAGCCGCCCCTTTTCGCCACGGCCGCGGGCTGGCCCTTGTGCCCGGCCACCACGTAGACTTCGTCAATCTCGACCTCGCCCTCCAGCTTCGTCGCTGGCGCTTTGGCGACCAAGCCGCGGCGCAACTGCTCTGCCATGGCCTGCGCGTCGGACGGGCTCAGGCCCAGCTCCAGAGCGACCTGCCGCGTCGAGCGGTTCAGCCCCATGAAGTAGAGGCACAGCACCCACACGCGCAGCGGCTGGTGGTGGCCGGCCAGCACCGTGCCGGTGAGGTCGTCGAAGCGGGATGCGCACGCCTTGCAGCGGTAGCGCTGCCGGCACGGCTGGGTGTCGTCGCACCCGTCGCGGATCACGGCCTCGCTATTACAGCCTGGGCAGCGCACGCCCTCGGGCCAGCGCCGCTGGCGCACGAAGGCGAAGCACTTGGCGTCGTCCATCAGGCCGGAGAGGTTGACCAGGTCGGGTGCGGTCATGACAACGGCAGCTCCTCGCACAAGCGAGGTCAGCTACCCCCGCTCGCGCCCGCGCACCAGGCCTCCTTTGCCCCGCGACCCGGTCCCGACCTCACCACCCCGGAACCCAACAAGAGCGGGGTGAGTTAGGAGGCGCGGTCAGTTCCTTTTTGGCAACGAGGAAACCGATGCCCTCATCCGTGCTGAACCAGGCGGTCGTGTCGAGTTCCGCCGACGGCCTGACCGTCCAGCTCGCCTTCGGCGGCAAGGCGGCGCACCTTGGCCCGGTCGCGCCCGTTCGGGGCAGCGCCGCGCCAGCCTATGACCAGACCGCGCGCGTCGCTCAACTGGATCGCACGCTCACCCTCGAACCTGGCAATCCGCTCAACCCGAACCTGCACGTTAAAGGTTCGGGGATTCGGACGGAGGCGGCGTCGGCGGGAATGGGCATCGACGCCGTCTCGGCCAACGGCGCGGCTGACATCGGCTCGGTCGATGTCGTGCTCACCGACAACCCTCTTTCCCCACGCGGCATCCTGGGGCTTCTTGGGTTGTCGGTCTCGGCGAGCCACATCCACGCGACCGCGGATTATTCGCACGTCTACGGCATGAACAAGAGCTTCGTCACCGGCGACGCCAGCTTCGGCTCGCTACGCCTGGGTGGCGCCTTGATTGGGAAGACGCTGACGTTCTCGGGCGACGCCGCGCCCAACACGGTCCTGTTCTCAAGCCGGACGGTCACCGTCACCCTTGACCGACAGATCGTGTCCGACCTCATCTCCGGCGGCTTGACCAAGACACTCACGCCGGAAGGGATCACGACCCAGGCGATCGACATCAGCCTGTGCAACGCGACCCTGTTCGGAAAGAGCGTTTCCGGCGACATCGTCATCGGCGAGGCCACGGCGGGCGCTGGAGGCGGGCCGGCGTGGGGGAGCCTCCACGGCTAGACCTTTATCGGGTTGGCCCATCAGGCCCGCTTGAGGTCGGTGATCGTCGACCCGGGCACCCCGGCAAAGTTGTTCGCCAACAGGTACCGCGGGCTGGACTGCACCCACCTGTTGAGGTCGATCTCTTCGAGCTTGCCGTTGTCCCAG
>JAFASQ010000416.1 GCA_019244395.1 Solirubrobacterales bacterium
GCTCCGGGCGATCGTCGCCAACAACCGGGCCGGTGGGTGGCGGAAGCTCAAAGCACTTGGGGCTGACCGGGGCGGCTAGGGATCGTCGGCGTCGCTGCGCTTGATGTCGTCGGCCACCTTGTCCTTGAACGGCTTGAGCGTCTCGTAGAGCTCCTCCGGGCCGGTCCTGGCCTGCGGATCGGAGTCGCCGACCAGCCACGGCGCGGCCTCGACCGCGGTGCGCCAGGCCGCCTCTTCGGCGTCGGTGTCCGCCTCGTCATGCTCCTCCGCGGGCGCCGGCTCGACCTTGTCCAGGTAGACGTTCGTGTACTGGCCGCGCTGCTGCTCGTGGTACTCGATCCGGACGCGCTTGCCCTCGAGTTCGAGCGCCTTGTCGCCAATCGCCTCGCGGAAAGTGGTGTACTCGTTGCCGTCGACGTCGCGCACGACGTAGCGGGCGTTGCCCCCGCGGGTCTCGAACGTGCGCACCTGGTCGATCGTCGTGACCGCTTCCATGACCGAGGGATACCCGCAGTGCGTCGAATTCCTGCAGTGGGCGTTGCCCCGGTTGGGCCTGAGGTGGGGCGGCTTCCGCAAGGTCCGCCGGCAGGTGTGCAGGCGCCTTCGGCGGCGATGTGCGGAACTGGGGCTGCCCGACTTTGCCGCGTACCAGGCGTATCTCGAGCGCCAGCCCGGCGAGTGGACGGTGCTCGAGAGCCTGACCCACATCACGATCTCGCGCTTCAACCGGGATCGCAGCGCGTTCGCGTTCCTCGCGAGCGACGTGTTGCCTGCGCTCGCGGCGCGAGGGGCCGATGCATTGCGGGTGTGGAGCGCGGGCTGCGCCTCGGGCGAGGAGGCCTACACGCTGGCCATCACGTGGCGGCTTAGGCTTGCCGCCGACTTCCCGGCCGTGAGGATCCGGATCCTCGCCACCGACGTCGATGACGCGATGCTCACCCGGGCCAGGCGCGCGTGCTACCCGCCGGGCAGTCTGCGCGAGCTGCACGAGGCGTGGCATGCGGTGGCGTTCGTGGAACGCGATGGACAACGGTGCGTGCGCGACGAGTTCACGCAGGCGGTGACGCTGGCGCGTCACGACATCCGCTCGGCGCCGCCCGTGGGCCCGTTCGATCTGGTGATGTGTCGCAACCTCGCCTTCACGTACTTCGATGTGGAGGGACAGCACGCCGCCGCGGCGCGGCTGGCTGGTGTGGTGCGCCCGGGCGGCGCCCTGGTACTCGGCAAGCACGAGACACTCCCGGCCGGTGTCGAGGCTTTCGAGCCATGGAGCGACGCGGAGCGGATCTATCGGCGGACTGCGGGAATCAGGATGATTCCTTCACTGGGATCGCCGGCCGCCGAGTGCTCGCCCTCGAGTCCCATCAATCCGGTGAGCGCGCCGAGCGCTGCATCGACTCGGTCAGATGACTCGAGCTGATCCTCGGGCACGCCGGCTTCCCTCAGGACGGTTCTGCGGAACCTTTCCTTGGGCACGTCTCTCGGTCGCAGCCGGCCGGAGAGCAGACACGCGGACGCGTGGGGAAAGATCTCCGCCGCGGTGCCGGCGACGGGGCCGCCGCGATACAGCGGATAGACCGGCGCCAGGCGCTTGAAGACCTCAAACCCGACGCGCATCCACCGGTAGAACGGATGGTCACCCGGATCGGGACCGGTCCTGTAGGACTGGATTCCGATGCGGGCGAGCTGTCGCTCCGCCAAGCGGCTCGGGCCGGAGGTGGACCATCCGGACGGCGAGTCGACGCAGACCACCGCCGGCCGGAGCGACAGCGTGATCTCCGCCACCTCGTCCAGGCTCAAACGGCCACGGGTGACGAGCACGTTGCGATCGCGGTCGAGCCCCACGAGATCAAGGCCCTTGCGGAGTTCGGCAACGTCGATGCCGACGGCCACCGCAGTCTCGCTGCTCATGGGGGGATGAGAGCATACGCGACCAGGTTGACCCCGAGCGGCGGTGGTCCGTAGGCTAGGCCGGTTACTGGTGAACAAAGGGCGGCCCCAATGGGTGACGCATTCGAGGCCGCGGGTCTCACGTCGCGCAAGACTCATCGCTACGGCTGGAAACCGTCCCTCCCGGACCTGCGGGATCACATCGCCGATAGTTCGGAGCTGAAGATCCTCGACGAGGTCGACCCCCGCGCGGAGCTTCCGGACGTGTTCGACCAGGGGAAGCTGAACAGCTGCACCGCCAACGCTGTGGCGGCCGCGGTCGAATACGACGGGAAGCTGAACGGCGCTGACCCAGGGTCCCTATCGCGGCTTTGGATCTACTTCTACGAGCGCAAGCTCGAGGGCGCTCCCGCCGACCAGGACGCGGGGGCTACCGGGCGCGACGGCTTCAAGGTCTGCCACAAGCTGGGCGTCCCGGCCGAGAAGGACTGGCCCTACGACATCGCTGAGTTCTCCGCGCAACCGCCGGGCAGCCTCGAATATGACGCCGGGCAGCACCGCATCTCGAACTACCGCGTCGTGCCGCGCAACCTCGACGCGATAAAGGCGGTCCTGTCGAACAAGCAGACGATTGCCTTCGGTTTCACTGTCTACGAGTCGTTCGACTCACCCGAGGTTGCTAAGACCGGGATCATGCCGCTGCCCAGCCGCAGCGAGCGGGTGCTCGGCGGCCACGAGGTCTTGCTGGTCGGCTACCTCAAGGAGGAGCCCAACCACGGGCTGGTGCGCAACTCGTGGGGCACCGGCTGGGGTTTGAAGGGCTACTTCCTGGTGCCTTGGGCGATCTTCATGGACCCCCATCTGTCGGGCGACTTCCACACCATCCGGCGGCCGATGGGCGGATGAGGAGCGCCTGAGATCACTCCAACCATTCGCCGATCACGGTGGGGCTCGCGTGGATGCAAACGAGCTTCGCCGGCCCCGGTCCGTCGTTGGTGAACTTGTGCGGGACGCCGGGCGGGGCTATGACGACATCCCCCGGGCCGGCATGCAGCGTGCTGTTGCCGAGCCGGAAGGTGATGGTGCCCTGCTGCACAACCCAAGTCTCGTCGTAAGGATGACGATGCAGGCGCGGGCCCTCGCCGGGCCGACTGTGGTTGAGGATCAGCGAGATGGTCGCGCCGTGCTCGGCGCCGTGGAGCGTGGTGATTTCGTCGCGGTTGGCGTGGATGATCGGCATGGCCGTATGACCGCGCCGGTCCGGGAAATTCAGCGGTCGTCCTTGTTCCGGCCGCAGCCCGGGCAGACGAGCGCGCTGGTGTCGCTTCGCCTGCCGCAGTGCGGGCAGGTCTCGCGCGTGGCCGTCTCGTAGCCTTCGCGCATCGCCCGCTTGGCGAATCCCGCGGCTCCGCGGCCAGCCGCCGACGCGCTCCGTTTGGCGGCGTCCTTGGCGACACGCGACACACGTCCCATCGAGGGTGTTCCTTCCCGCGGCGATCGAGGCAAAACCGCCCGGGCGAAGCCATTGGTACCTTGTCAGCCGGAAGGCGAGCGACGACGACCAGCAGCGCGACCCAAAAAGTGACGGCCGTTCCGGGGGAGCTTCACTATCTGGCCCCGGAATCGACCGTGCTGCGGCGCTTCACCGCGCCGGGCGCGAGCGTCAACACGGGCAGGTATGACTCGCACGTGGTCCCGATCCGGAACGGTCGGCCGGTGCAGGACACGTTCCGTATGGTCACCCACGGGTTCGAGATCGTGCCGCAGCGCAGCGCCGTGAGCGACTTCACCGACAAGGCCGAGGTGGACGCGGTGTACGTGCCTGAGGTGATCGAGTTCGTCAAGGCGCGGACCGGCGCCGACGAGATCGCCTCCCGCGGTTGGGTGCTGCGTCGTTCGGCAGCGCCGGCGGAGAACGCCTCACAGCCGCAGGCCGCGCTCGTCCACATCGACTACGGCCCCGAAGGCGCGGCGATGACCGCAGCGCGCGTGTATGCCGAGCAGTTTCCGGACGGACCCGGCTACCGGCGGGCATTGGCGACGAGCGTATGGCGGGTGTTCAGCCCGCCGCCGCAAGACTGGCCGCTGGCGCTGTGCGATTTCCGCAGCGTGCGCGGCGACGAGGGCCTGCCCAACCAGTTGTATTTCGTCGACCGGGTCCCGGAAGATCCGTTCGCCGCGGTCGACGAGTCCGAGATGATCACCAGCGGGTCGGAGTTTCACTACAGCCCCGACCACGAGTGGTGGTACTTCCCGAACATGAACCGGGACGAAGTGCTGTTCTTCGTCTTCCACGACTCGGACCACACCCGGGCCTGGCGCGTGGTGCACACGGCTTTCCGCGACCCGACCGTCGAGGCGGCCGTGCCGCGGCACAGCATCGAGTTCCGGACCTTCGCGTTCTTCCACTGAGCGCGTGCCGCGTGGCCGCGGCTATTCGGTACGCACGGTTATTCGCGGACGGCGTTCGGGTACTCGCGTGATTGCACGCCGGCCACGGCGAGGATTTCGCGCCCGCGCCGCTGGAGAGCACGCACGTAGTCGGTGTGGGCCTCCCAGGCGGGATCGTTGATGGGCGACGCCAGTTCGACCGTGTCGCTGTGCGCGTCGAGCAGTTCGTAGATGAGATCGATGAGCAGCGACTGGCGCGTTGACTCCGGCCTCACGACTTCCTCTCTCTCACACTCCGGTCCCATCCGGCAATGTTCGCATAGCGCACGGAAGGTTGTGTTGCGAACGAACTGAACCTACCCGTGCCGGTGGCTGATGTCAAGGCGGTTGCGAACTCGGCTTCAGACTCGAGGCTCAGGGGAGCCTCGCCGGCAGGCCTGTGCCAGGCTAGGCGAGGGGCACGGTCCCGGGATTCAAGGTTCCGGCGCCGTGTGCCGATTGGGAGCCTGGAAGCCCGCCGTCGACGGTGGGGGCGAAGCATCGAAGCTGGAGACAGCGTGGACGTAGGCGAGCAGACCTGGATGGTGCGCAAGCTCCTGGCGGTGGGAGCCTCAGCCGCGGCGATCGCCGTACTTGGCATGGTCCTATTGACGCCGGCGGCATCGGCTCGGCCCAGCTTCGTGGCGGTCAGCGACGAGAGTGCTTGCCTGGCGAACCGGAACATCAATCCGTTTGTGCTCAGGAACCACGGCAACGTCCTGCGGCTGATCCTCGCGCCGCAGGACGCGACGGTCGGCGCGGGCATCGCGTGCGTCAAGTACGCACATGACGCCGGCCTCAAGGTCTACATCTCGCTTCAGTTCAATAACCGCTGGACGCCGGGGCAGGTCGCCTCGTACTTCCAACGTGTGCTCGCGCCGTATGCGCCGTATGTGTGGGCGATCGGGGTCGGGAACGAACAGGACCTCACCATGCACACGGAGTACGGACAGGGCAGAAGCGCCCTGGCCCGCGGTGGGCAAACCGCCGGACAGAGCTATCGCGCTGTGTGGGACGCAGTCGAGCCCGTGCTCGTGCGCATCGCACCGCGCGCGATCCGCGTCTACGGCGAATTTAGCCCGTGGTCGTTCAACGCTAATGCGGAGGGGTTCGCCTCGGGTCGACCCCGTGGCGTGCAGGCGATCGCCGCGCACTGCTACCACACCAAGGCCGGCGGTCTGCTGCAGGTGCCGCAGGACGCGGCCTGGGCAGCATCCAAGCGACTCCCGCTGTGGTGCTCCGAGATGGGGCCGGCGCTGAGCAGACCGACCAGGAAGTCGTGGGCCTTGCCCGACACATGGGGTTCCTGGGAAGCACTCGTGGCGAGGATCGTCTCGCGAAGCCCCAATCTCAAGATGACGGGCTACTACTACTTCCCGAGCTTCTGAGCCCCGGCCGGCACGGCGGGCACCCCGCGGTCGGCCGGGTGCTAACCGAGTGCGCTGATCCGGGCGATGAGCAACTCAAGGAAGCGCGCGGCGTCGATATCCACGGCTACGTGGCAGTTCGCCTCCCAACCCAAGCTCTGTCGCAGATCGACGTGGGTGCGGCCGCGGGAGGGTTCGGGGCCGGTGTCGACCAGCACACCGCGGTGTCTGGTCGTGAGCAACGTATCGTCGATCACGTGCGCCATCGCGACGGCGTCGTGAACGGGAGCGCCCTCCCAGCCGTAGTGGCGGCTGTGAAAGCGGGCGTAGAAGCTGTATAGGTCCGCGACCAGCTTGCCCGCCCTTCCGGCCGCGGCGAGCCGCTCGGCGTGGGCTGGGGTCATCAGCGCGCGGTGGGTGACGTCGAGCCCGACCATGGTCAGATCGAGAGGGCTCTGGAACACTCGGGCGGCCGCCTCCGGATCGACCCAGATATTGAACTCGGCGGCCGGCGTGGTGTTTCCCTCGCCGATCGCACCCCCCATCAGGACGATCCGCTCCAGGCGCGGCTCCAGTTCGGGGTAGCGTGCCAGGAACAGGCCGACGTTCGTCAAGGGCCCGGTCGCGACCAGCGTGATCGGGTCGGCGCTGGAAGTGATCGCGCCCGCGATCCAGTCGATCGCGTGCAGCGGCTCCGGGGCGCGCGAGGGCCCCGGGAGGCTCGGTCCGTCTAATCCGGTCTCGCCATGCACCTCCGCAGCCGTGTGACGCTCGCGAATCAGCGGGCGCGCCGCGCCGGCTGCGACGGGAACGTCCCCGCGGCCAACGTGATCGAGAACGCGGATCGCGTTCGCGGTCGTCTTCTCGAGCGTCTGGTTGCCCGACACCGTGGTCACCCCGAGCACCCGCAGCTCGGGGCTGGCGAGCGCGAGCAACAGCGCGATCGCGTCGTCGTGGCCGGGATCGCAGTCCAGGATGATCGGGGTCGGTGCGCCGCTGGGCTCGGTCACGAGCGCCGTGGCCTGCGGATGAAGGGCCATAGGTGTCTCCTGTCGCGCGCGCACGCCTCGCCTGGTCGACCGCGCGCCCACGTCACCGGCGTGCTGATGGCAAGCTACCAATCACTCGGGCACCTAGGCTTGTGAAATGCCCACACCGGGTAGCCCTGGGCCATGCTTCTGATTCTCGGCATAGTGCTCCTCATCATCGCGATCGCCGGCGGGGTGATCATCCACCCCATCCTGTTCGCGATTGCCATCCTGGCTCTAGTCGCCTTCTTCGCCGGCCGTCGCTGATCTGATCGGCGGCGGGTCGTCGTTGATCTCATCGGCGGCGGGACGTCGTTGACGTGATCGGCGGCGGGACCAAATCCGGCCACGGGCGTTTCTATTGGGGTCGGCTCCGCGCGCACCGGTGTGCCACGCGGAGCCGGCTCTTTTTGGGCGCGCTCGAGCGCCGGTCGCTCAGGCGCGCATGCGGCGGCTGTTGCCGTGCCGGCGCTTTGGGCCGGACGTCTCGTCTCGATCGGGTGAGTCGACCACGGATCCGCTGCGGTGCGTTGCCTGTCTCCGCCAGAAGCCTTTCAATCCTGTCGCTGCTGGCCGTTCAGCCGCTATTACCGGGCGTGGGGAGGCGGGGTGAGGACGATCTCGTGGTCCGGGTACAAGTGGGATGTGCGGCCCGCCGGCACCGACCAAGGCCCGGGGCCGAACGATTGGTCGGATTCCCGGAGGAACGTCCGCGTCCAGGGATCCGATCTGTTGCTGTCCATCGTCACGGGTGCCACCGGGAACTGGAACAGTTCCGAGGTCGCAAACCAGCGGCACCTCGGCTACGGAACCTACCGATGGGTGGTGGCGACGGACCTCAGCACACTCGACGCCAACGAGGTGCTCGGGATGTTCGCCTACGGTGGAGCTGATCCGTCCAACAACGAGATCGACATCGAGGCGTCTCACTGGGGAAGCCTGTCGAACCCGACCGGCTGGGCGACCGTTTGGCAGAACGCGGACGCCGGGCTATCGAAACAGCGCGACTTCAGCTACTCGGACCATCCGCCATATTTAAACCAGTTCACATGGTCGCCGGGACGGATCGACTATCTGATCACCGACGCCATCGGCGCGACGTTGCTGGCCTGGACCCTCACCACCGGCGTGCCGACGCCGTCCACCGAGGTGCCCATGATCAACTACTGGCGGTCCCACGGCGTCGCCCCCGCCGGCGTCCGGACGGTCAGGATCTCGAGCTTTGCCTGGGTGCCGCTCGGACAAAGCCTCCCTCCGATCACGGCGCGCGCTATTGGGAGAAGGTCGAATGATCGCGGTGACGGGGGTCGAAGGCCGCTGAGCGATCACTGCTCGCGTCACCCGGCCGTGGCGTAGATCCGCCACTCACGCTCGATTTCTAACCCGACGGAGCGATACAGACCGAGCGCGGTCTCGTTCTCCGCCTCGACTGCGAGCGCGAGCCCGCGGGCGCCGCCCAGCTGGAGGTCTGCGAAGGCGCGTAGGAGCAGCGCGCGCCCGATGCCGCGGCCGCGCTCGTTCGCGGCGACCGCGAGCGTGCTGATATAACCGCGGCCGCTGGCCAGCAGGCGGCCCGCGACCCACCCGACCGGCCGGCCGCCACGGCGAGCGAGAAACATCGACCGGCAGGGCCGGTCCTTCTCGATCCACGCGTCCAGGTCGCGCTCGGCGTGTCCGGGGATCGATGCCCACGCGGCGTCGACGTAAATCAGCCGGTGCACGGCCTCGTCGGAGTCCCCGAGGCGATACGGTGCGACGGCGACGCCGATAGGGAACGCCGCGGAAGGAAGTGAACCGGCGCTGTCGGGACGCAGCATCCAGAACGACGACCGACGGTGTCGCAGCCCGTGACGCTCCAACGCGCTCACCCGCGCGTCGTCACCCGCGAACGTCATCACTTCCACGGCGTCGCGCTGCTCGTGCAACCACGGCAACAGCTCGTCAGTCAGCGCGTCCGTGCGGGCAGGGTCGGCCAGGAACACTGCCTCGCGACGGCCGGGCAACGCGAACCCGCGAACTTGCCCGCCGTCGTCTACGGCCACGACGCCGCGTGACACCCCGCCCGCCTCGTCGATCCATTCCCCGACCTCCTCGGCACTTACCTCCGGCTCGCCGAACCACGCCGCCTCCTCGGCCAAACCGAGGGCGAGCACGGCGTCCCGGTCATCGTCAACGGCCGGGCGGAGAGTCATCGGACCGAGCCTACTGAGGCGGAAGCCTCCGTGACGCGGCATCAACCACCCACCGGGCCGGGCCGGCGAGGGTTGGCGCGAGCGCGACACCGGAGCGCGTATAAATTTGGCCCTAGAGGGGCGAGCCGCGCGGCAGACCGCTAGCTCCTGACGTCTGCACTTAGCTACGTCGTCCCTCGCGCCAGCCGACAAGCTAACC
>JAFASQ010000571.1 GCA_019244395.1 Solirubrobacterales bacterium
GGGATGGAGGCCTGGATCGGCCGGCCCGACCGGGGCCCAGGGAATTTGGGTCCCCCGGGACCCCGCCAAATGAGCCCATGGCCTCTGGCGGGCCGGCCATATCTGTCTACTGTGGAAGGCAGGAAATCCCCCGTCGCACCACGGAGCAGCCACATGTCGGATCTCGTCGTCGCCATCGGCGTGGGCAGCCTCGTCCACACCATCCTGACCGGTTCGCACCCCCCGGCACGCTCGTAGGCCTGTAAGCGCTCTTGCCGCCCGCGAGCGAACAACGATCATCCCCGGTCTCGGGCCCCGCCCCCTCCGGGCGGGGCGGCGGCGTGGTGGAAGCGCCGCCGATATCCGTCCCGCACGGCGAGCCATTGCCGGCCCACGCGCGCGCTGCTGCGCCGAGCCGGCTTGCGCTGCCGAGGGGCGCGGACGCACTGCTGCTGCTCGTCGTGCTGGCGCTGGCCGTCGCGCTGCTCGACCTGCTGCCCAGCTCGTTCAATGTCGACAGCTGGCTCGACCTGACTGTGGGACGCTACATCTGGGAAGCCGGACTGCCGCACCACAACGTGTTGACCGTGATGGCGCACGGGGCCCCTTGGGTCGACCAGCAGTGGCTCTCGCAACTGTTTTCGTACCTGCTCGACCGGATCGGCGGACTCGGCTTGGTGGGACTCGTTGACGTGGCGGCGATGACGGTCGGAGTGGCCATCGCGATCGCCGCCGCCCGCCGGCTCGGCGCCCGGCCGCTCAGCGTGATCGTGCTGCTCCCGCTGTGCCTGCTCCAGGTGCTGCCCTCGCACGAGGTCCGCACCCAGGCCTACGCGCTGCCGCTCGCATCGGCCACAATCCTGCTGCTGGCGCTCGACAGCCGTCGCCCTTCACGCCAGGTGTACTGGTGCCTGCCGATCCTGCTGCTGTGGTCGAACCTCCACGGCACCGCGATCCTCGGCGTCGCGCTGGTTGGGCTGCGGGCGCTGACACTGCTGTGGGAGCGCCGGCAGACCCTGTTGCGCGATCCGATGCAGTGGCGTCGGCCGCTCATGCTCGGCCTCGGCGCAACGCTGTGTGTGCTGCTGACTCCGTACGGGACCCAGATGATCTCCTACTACCGCTCCACCTCGGGCAGCGGCGCTCTCCGGCACCTGGTCTCCGAATGGCAGCCGATCACGGCCCTGCCGACGCTCGCGGTTCCGTTCTTCATCCTGGCGGCGATCCTGGTGTGGTCGTTCGGGCGGGCGCCGGAGAACACGACTTCGTGGGACAAGCTGGCGACGTTGCTGCTGGCCGGCATCACGATCGGCGTGCTCCGCAACGCGCTCCTGTTTGGCCTGTGCGCGCTTGTGGTCGGCCCCGTCTCGATCGACGGGGTCGTTGGGCGCTGGCGCAGCGGGAAGGCACCCGAGCGCGCGCGGCTGAACGCGGTCCTGGGCGCGGCGGTTCTGGTCGCGCTGGTCGCGGGGATTGCGGTGACGTTGTTGCGCCCGCAGGCGCAGTTCGAGTTCTCCTACCAGCGCGCGCCGATCCTCCGCGTCGTGCGCCACGAGACCGCCGGCGATCCGAGCCTGCAGGTGTTCGGCGACGAGCGATTCGCCGACTGGCTGCTCTGGCGCGACCCCGCCCTGGCGGGCCGAGTCGCGTACGACGCGCGCTTCGAGCTGCTTTCGCCCGAGCAGATGGACAGCCTGGTGGCGCTGTTCTCCGCCGCCGGCGCGGATTGGAAGCAGGCGGCTCGCGGGGATCGACTGCTGGTGCTCGATCGCACCGCCACCCCCGATGCGGTGCGAGGGTTCCTGGCCGAGCCCGGTCGACGGGTCCTGTACGACGACGGGACCCGCGTCGTCATCCTGCGCGCTGCGACCGAGGCGGCGCAGGGCTAACCCAGGGCTAACCCGGGCTAACCCGTAACCCGGCAGGCATCACATCCGAACGCCGTGCAGTGTGGGCGCGCCGAGGGCGGGGCGCCAGCCGCGCCGCTTTGTGTCGGCCGCCGGGCTCGTGCCTAATGAGCGGTCGAAACGAGCCCGATCACGCCGACTACGAGCGGAAGCATCCCAAACGCTAAGAGCCCCCACGCCAGGCAGCCGCCGCGTCCCCTGCGCGTGTCGAGCCGGATCCGCTGCGGGTCGCCGGGGTCGTAGAGAACCCGGACCGAGTCACCCACGCGCCCCGGCGCCGGGTTGCTCGCGATCGGCGATGTCGCTCGCACGTGCTCGCCGTCGCGCGTCATGAACTCGACCGTCGGGCGGTACGTCACGCTCGTGCGGTCGATCATCATCGCGTCACCGATCGGCAGGGAGCTGCCCGCCCCCTCAGAGGTCACCGCCTCCAGCGCGACGAGCGTTGCGTCGGCTCCCGTCGCGGTGCGGCGAAAGCGAGCCGTGCCGGACAGCAACGTCGCCCCGATCGCGACGAACACAAACCCGAACGCGGCGATGATGGCGAAGATCGCGGTGGTAGTGGACACCCCCGAGGGTGTAGCGAATCGGAACGCCGGCTGGGAGGCCCATGCGGGACCTAATCGCGCCTGGGTCCATCCTCTGTGAGCGGTTGAGCCCGCGGGCTCTTGTGGGGCCCGGGCGCCTTGCGGATTACTTGCGGGGTGCGGCGAACGGCGCATAGGAGTGAGCTGGGCCAAGGCTCGATCGAGCTCGCGGGACTGTTGGTGATGGTCGCCGCGGCCATCGTGGTGATCGGCGTGAGCGGCCTCGGCGCTTCGGTCGGCAACAGCATCCGCTGCAACATCGAGCGGATCATCGGCCAGGGGAACTGCGCGAGCAGCTCGGCGTCAAATCCCTACCAGGTGGTGTGCCGGGTCTCAACCACCACCAACAGTGGGCAGCTGGATGTCAAGGTCCTGTTCGTGCGGGTGTCGGACAACGACACACTCGTGAAGATGACCTACTCCGACGGCTCCTCGTCGTACATGCTCACCCACATGGGACAAGCCCAGGCCGAGGCGGCGTTTGGAGGCAAGTTCCAGATCGGCAGCTTCGGGGGCTCGGCGACCCTCACATTGGCCGGCGGCGGACAATTGGCGGGGGCGCAGGAGTGGGACTTTCAGACGCCGCAGCAGGCGGCGGCGTTCGACAAGCAGATCCAGGGCCACGGCGGCTGGAACACGATCGCGCATGACATCTTCAGCTCCGCCGCCGGCACCGTGCTTCCTGTTGTCGGGCCGTGGGTGGCCAACCATGCGCTCGACCTGCTCGGCATACACGACGACAGCGGCCTGCCGAAGCCGACCCAAACGTACGTCAAGGGCGGTCTCGTCGGCGGCGTGAAGGCCGGAGTCGACGGCGGCGTTGGCGGCGCGTCCGCCGCCCTCGACGGGGAACTGAAGGCGGCGCTCGGCGCGCGCCTGACGACCTCCGGGCCCAACGCCGGGCAGACCCAGGTCTACCTGCAGCTGGACGGGAAGGCCACCGCCAGTCTCCAGACCGAGTTGTTCGGGCCCGGCTCGGCCAAGGGCGGCGCCGGCGCTGGTGGCTACGGCCAGGCGATCGCGACTGTGACCGTGAGCAAGACCGGCCAGCCTCTGGGCGTGACGATCACGGCCTGGGGCGGATACACGTTGGGCGCCGCCGGCGGGCAAAAAGTCAGCGGCGAGGAGGCGCAGGCGCTGTCGCAAGCGCTGGGGAGCGCATCGCTGAAGATGTCCGGCGGAAACGGGGTGGGACTACAGTGGACCGGAACGATCGACTTGACCAGGCATCCCAGTGACATCAATGACGTGCTCGGCGCGCTGAGCGGACAGATCCAGCCGCTCGAGCAGGACTTCAGCCAGGACGGCACTCAGCAGGTACAGCCGTTCGCGCTCAACCGCAGCGAGACCGGGGGCGGCATCGAGGGGAACTTCGTGGCCGGATTGGGTGCCGACGGGAACAGCACGAGCATGAACCAGGCCTACTCTCCGGGCGTGGTCAAACCGTCTGGACAGGCATGGGGAGCGATGGTATGCGTCAAATGAGCTGTGCCCGGCTGCTCGGAGCGGTCTCGGCCGCCGTGGCGCTCGCGCTGGTGTCCGGCTGCGGCCGGTCGAGCTCGGGCCGCGACTCGGCCAGTAGCCTGCACTCCGGCACCGGCTCGCAGTACCGCACCTATGCAGGATCCGGCTTTTCGCTCTGGGTGCCGGCCGGTTGGCGGCAGGAAGGCGCGGCGTCGGCCCCCGACGGTGCCACTGGGCTGGCGCTCGCGCCGCCGGACCACAGCGCGTCGCTCGATATCCACGTCTACCCCCACTCAAATCAGGGCGTCGATCAGACGATCGCGACGACGCTTGGAGCCGATGAGCTGGAAGCCAGCCAGGGCGCGATCGGGGACCTGCAGTCACACGTCCGCACGCCGGCGATCAAGGGCGCAAGCGCGGCCAAGGAGCTGACCGAGACCTACACGAACAAGGGCGGCCGCCAGCGCTACACCGGCCTCGTGGTGCTGAGCGCGAGCGGCAAGCTGATCGTCATCGAGACCATCGCGTCCGCGCGCGCGCCCGCGTCGTATCCGGCCCCGGTGTTCGATTCGTTCCGGCTCCTCGAGGGGGGGCCGAGTAACGCTGCATGACCGGCGGGTCGCCGGGTCAGTCGGCGTGAGCGAGCCGCGGATGAACAGGACTCCCTGGTGCTCACGGTTGTCTCGGACGATCAGCGGCGTGCCAGACTGCTACGCATGAGCGAGGTAACCGTGATCGGGATCGGATGCGAGCTGGACCGCCTGTTCGCGGGCCAGCGGGCGTCGCTGCCGATGCCGGGTCCGCCCGGTCGAGACGATCTCCGGGATCTGTTCGACGCCTTCTCGGGACCGCTTCGATCCGGTGAGGCGGTGATCGTCGTGGTCGGCGACTGGCTCCCCGAAGAGACCATGCGCTCCGTGCACACCGTCCACTCGCTGCTGCAGACCGACCGGGTGGCGGTGCACGTCACCGCGCTGCCGCCGCTGGCGGCAAGCGTTCTCGCCGCGCTTGCCGCGGCACTGGCGCCGTTTGCGCCTTCGGCGGGCGCGTTGGCGAGTGCGCTCGAACGGATTGGCGACGAGCTGACTGTGCTCGCCTGGGCCGGAAGCGTCGCCCGACTCCAACACCCGTCGGTGTCGATCCTCCATCACGCCCGCTCGCTGCTGCCCGGCTCCTCTTTCGGGGTTGGCCTACAGCCGGAGCCGTTCGTGCTGCCGGTGACCCGCGGCGGGCAGGAAATGCCGCTGGTCGCATCCGAGCACCCGCTCGAGCTGCTGGTCGCGCCGAGCGAGAACGCCGATCTGTCGTGGATCCTCGAGCTCGTTGCGCCGGCGCTGGGTGGGGTTCCAGTCCGCGAGCTGCCGCCGACGATGCACGGCCCCGAGTGGTGGGGGACCTCACGGCTGGTGGAAGCAGTCGGCGTCCCGAGCAGTCTGGAGTGGCTGGCGGAGATGACCCTCTCGGGAACGCCGGTGCCGTGCGCCTGGTGCGGCGAGCCGATCTATTCGCCTCCGTGCCCGTTCTGCGGCGACATGGCCCCGCCCGAACCGAGGCGGCGTTCCGCCTACACAGCGGCTGCCCTCGCCGCCGCTACACATCCGGTGGGCACCTCGCACGTACACTCGCCACAGGCTTTCGCCGATGTCGACCGCAGAGCAGAACCGTAGCGCCCCTGGCACCGCTGAGTCCGTGCCTGGCACCGCTGAGACCGTGCCCGGCAGCGCCGAGGCCGTACCTGGCAGCGCCGAGGCCGTACCTGCCAGCGCCGAGGCCGTACCTGGCCCCGCCGGGGCCGTGCCCCTGCTCCCCGCCCGCCTCCGCTCTCCCGCGGCGATCGCGGCCACCGCGTTGGTGGCCGGTGGCGTGGCGGCGGCGCAGGATTCGGTGGCGGCGTCGGTGCTGCGCGGCGTGCTGGTGCTCGTTGTCGTCGCGTGTGGACTGACCGACCTGGAGCGGCGGGTCATCCCCAACCGGATCACCGGGCCCGCAGCGCTGTTGGGGTTGGCGCTCGGGCTCGCGCTCGATCCGAGCGGCGAGCCTCAGCGACTGCTGTGGGCGGCGATGGCCGGGGGGTTCCTGCTCGTCGCGTCCCTCGCCAACCCGGCCGGGATGGGCATGGGCGACGTCAAGCTAGTCGGCGTGATGGGGTTGTTCCTGGGGCGGTCCGTGGTCGTGGCGGTGCTGTTCGCGCTGCTGGCCAGCGTGGCGACGGGAGTGGTGATCGCGCGGCGCCGCGGAGTACGCGCGGCCCGCAAGACCTCCCTGCCACTTGGGCCGTACCTCGCGGTCGGCGCGGTGGTCGCGGCGGTCGTGGGTGACCCGCTACTGCATTCCTACCTGCACCACATGTAGTGACGACGCGTCAGCCGATCTGTCATACGCTCGACGACCGCCGCTCGTGGCGTCTGCGGCGCGTCACGATCGGCGGGGCGCATCGCCGGCGCCGATGCCCGCAGCGATGAACCGATCCGCGGCGCCGGCCGGTGTCTCGACCACCGACCTGGCCTTGAGGCAGACCGCCACCCGCCGAGGACCGACGTTGCGCTCGACGCGCGCCACGGTCCCATCCTTGCCCAGCCAGATCAGATCCAGGGCGAACCGCATCCCGAAGGTGTGCACCGACGGCGTCCCCGGAATGTGCAGCGCGACGTCCGCAGGGAGGGTGTCGAGCCTGGCCAGCCCCCGCCGCCGCGAACGTCGACTTCGCGCCTCGATCAGGCGCAATCCATTCGACAGACCTTTGACGGGTAAGCCGCGGAAACGCTGGTCCAGGTCGGCGTCCACGCGATCAGCCTACCCTCGCGCAAGCCGCGGCGGACCAGCGGGATCCGGCCCGCGATCCGGCGGCACCGGCGCGGCGGGCCCGCTGCTACTCTCGCCGCAGCGGCGACGGAGGACAGCACGGTGGAACCAGGACCCCTGAACGGACTCGATCAAGTGCAGGAGGCCGAGCTCGAGCAGGCTCGGCAGATGAGACCTGCGCCCGAGCGCGATGTCGCGCCGGGCCCTGCCCCGGACGCGCCGGGCGCCGAAGCGCCGCGTCGCGATGCTGGAGCCCGTGCTGCGATGTCGCGCCAGGACGTCTACGCGCAGCCGATGCGCGACGGCAAACCGGTCCCGACGGGTGCGCTGACGCGCTTTTCGACCTGGCTGAAGTACACGCTCGCGAGCGAGCTTCAGCGGCGCGAGTGGGGGCTCGACGAGCAGCTCGCGCATGCGCCGGCGATGAGCCGCCCCAACACCGTGGCGGTGATCTCGCCGAAGGGCGGGGTCGGCAAGACCACCATTTCCTTCGTGCTCGGAAACCTGCTCGCCGAGCAGCTGCGCCTGCGGGTGATCGCGCTGGACGCCAACCCCGACTTCGGCACGTTGGCCTCGCTGGCCCGAGACGACCACCGCTCGTCGCGCTCGCTCGCCGACCTGCTCGCTGACTCCTCGCAGATCGACTCTCCGGCGGAGCTGCACCCCTACGTCGCGCGGCTGCCCACCGGCCTTCACCTGCTGAGCGCCCCGGCGCACGCAGAGGTCATGGCCCAGATGACCCCCGGCCTGTACGGTCGCCTGCTCGACTTCCTCGAGCGCTTTTACGAGGTGGTCATCCTCGATCTGGGCACCGGGATCACCGACCCGCTCGCGCAATTCGCGGTTGATCGCGCCGACCAGACCGTGGTCATCACCACGCCGGAGTGGGTGACGGCGGCCGGCGTGCTGGGCGCGCTGCGCTACCTCCAGCTCGAGCGCGGCACGCTGGTGCTCAACCAGGCGCCGACGGGCCGCCACGCCGGCAACCGGGACGTGATCGAGGCCAACTTCCGCCGCCACGCTGTCGAGACGAGCGCCACGATCCCCTACGACGACCGGCTGCGCGTGATGCTCGACACGGGCACCTATGCGCTGTCGGCGCTGAAGCTGCGGACGCGGGTGCCGGTCAAAGAGCTCGGCGCAACGATCGCCTACAACTTCGTTTGAGGGCGCGCCCACGGTCGGGCGCCCTGGGCGCCGGGCATGGACGAAGCGAGGCCCATTGGCACTCTCGGGGAGCGAGTGCCAAGAAAATCTTGAAACCTGACGGGAAGAGGCTATATTTGCCCTTGGCACTCTCGTGGGAGGAGTGCCAAGCGTTCACACCGGCACTTATTCCTTCAACCGGAGGTTGCATCACATGAAGCTCAAGCCCCTCGGCGATCGATTGATCGTGCGGGCGATCGAGGAGGAGGAGACGACCGCCAGTGGCATCGTCCTGCCCGATACGGCCAAGGAGAAGCCCCAGAAGGGCAAGGTTCTCGCGGTCGGCGACGGCAAAGTCAACGAGGACACCGGCAAGCGCACTCCGCTCGACGTCGCAGAGGGCGACGAGGTCCTCTACAGCAAGTACGGCGGAACCGAGATCAAGGTGGACGGCGAGGAGCTCCTCGTCCTCCGCGAGTCCGACGTGCTGGCCAAGGTCCAGTCGTAACCGCGTTCCAGGAGAACTGAAACAGCTATGGCACACAAGGAACTGAAGTACGAGGCGGAGGCCCGTAAGGCGCTCGAGCAGGGCGTCGACGCGGTAGCCAACGCCGTCAAGGTCACGCTCGGCCCGAAGGGCCGCTACGTGGTCCTCGACAAGAAGTTCGGCGCGCCGACCATCACCAACGACGGTGTGACGATCGCGCGTGAGATCGAGGTCGAGGACGTCTTCCAGAATCAAGGCGCGCAGCTGGTGCGCGAGGTCGCCACGGCGACCAATGACGTGGCCGGCGACGGCACGACAACGGCGACCGTCCTGGCGCAGTCGATCGTGCGCGAGGGCCTCAAGAACGTCGCCGCCGGCGCGAACCCGCTCGCTCTCAAGCGCGGGATCGAGAAGGCGGTCGACGACGTCGTCAAGAACATCGAGTCCCAGTCGACGGAGATCTCC
>JAFASQ010000051.1 GCA_019244395.1 Solirubrobacterales bacterium
TTGCCGGCACCGTGGTCATCACCTTGGTGGCCCTGGCTCTCGTGATCCGGCTCCTCCCGGCGTGGCGCAGCGAGCGGTCTAATCAGGTGGTGGCCGGCATTGCGGCAATGGTAATGACGATGTTCGCGGTGCTTCTCGCGTTCGAGATCGTAAATCTCTACAACAGTTATGACAGCGCTACCAACAACGTCGCGGCCGAGGCGACGTCGCTGACCGAACTGGTCCAGGATGCCAACGGGTTCCCCTCCGCAGCCCAACGTCGGATCAAACGTGCCGTTGCCGATTACGTCGTTGAAGTTCGCGCGCGCGAGTTTGGCTACCTAAGGGTCGGGCGGAGCGATCCGCACGCTCAGCAGCTGATAGCCAACATGTTCGCCGCTGTGCAGAGCTACTCGCCGACCACCGCCGCTCAGCAGGCCTTCTACGATTCGGCGACAGGACAGCTTCATACGATCATCGACCAGCGCGAGAGCCGACTCGACGCGGCCGAGACGGCGATTCCAGGACCGCTGTTGTGGCTGCTGGTCCTTTTGGCCGTTCTTACACTCGCCATGTCTCTCCTCATCGAAGTTCATTACAGGCCCCTCGACGTAGCGATCGTGGTCACACTTGCGATCGTCATCAGCGCTGGGTTTCTAACAGTGGACATCCTCCAATACCCATTTTCGGGGTCGATCGCGGTTACCAGCGAGCCGTTTGACAGCGGCGCGCTAGGTCAGCTCGTCCAGATGTACACCTGAACAGATGATCCGTCGAGCGCCCCCAGGACCGCACTGATCATGATTGCGCGTGTGCGAGGTCGGCTCCGCCAAGCAACTCCGAGGATGGCCGCCAGCCGGTGCCGCCGGCCGACATCCAGCTTGGTATACATGCCGCCGGCCGGCGAGCTGGACTTCGCCGGGCGGTATACGTAAGAGTGCCGCCAGGCCCTCTCGAATGACCACGGTTGGCGCTGCTCAGCCTCAACGTCGCGGCGCTTCGCACGCGTCGTGCCGCACGACTCGACGGACCGATGCGCGCTCTGCAACGGCGACCAGGCGATCACGCCCGCGGGAGAGACCGGACGAGCGCTTGCCACAAACTCACGCGTCAGCGCAACCGCGTCCGGTCGAATGGTCTGGCGCGAAGGCGCGCACTGCGGGCAGGCGCTTCCTCTCGCCGAGGGAAGTAGTCACCACGTGTCTGCGACCCCTTTAAGGCGTAATTCGGCGGCGCACGCCCGTCGTCCACACCTGGTCTGCCTTCGTCAAGAGCATCTCGATCGCGACCCCGTCTTCCCTGCTGCGGGCGCTGAGCGGGTTCGACGCAGCCCGGTCCTCGGCGTCGCAATAGCCGATCCACCACCAAACAAGCGGCGGGTCGCATGCGCGCTCGACCGTATGTGGATGGCGCTCGTCTCAAATGGGGTGTTCGATGATTCTCGCGATGACCCCCGGCTGTTCGAACACGACGGCACGCCTCAACGGGCTCACGGGCCAGACGCTCTCACTTGCCTGACGATCCAGCGTACGCCGTGCCGGTAAGGCGACGTCGATTCGCAGTTCGGCGGACGCCAGTTGGGGGTTGGCGTTGAGGTGGAGGTTGGCGCAGAGCTCCTTTGCTAGCATTTTGCAAGCATGAATGTGCTTGTCAGGGACATTCCCGATGAGGTGCACGCGGCGCTTCAGCGCCGCGCCGAGCGGCGCGGGCAGTCGCTGCAGCAGTATCTCGCCGGCGAGCTCAGGCGCCTGGCCGAGCGGCCCAGTGTCGAGGACATCCTGGACGAGCTCGACCGACACCGCGGTGGCCGGGTCGGGTTCGCCCAGGCGGTGGAGGACCTCGCCGCCGAGCGGCGGCGTTGATCGTCATCGACGCCTCGGTGCTGGCAAACGCAATCGCCGACGACGGGGCGGACGGCAAGCGGGCCCGCGGCGAGCTCCGTTTGGCCGCCGACCTCGCGGCCCCCGACCTGGTCGACGTCGAGACCGTGGCCGTGTTACGCAGGCGGTGGCTCGCCGGCACCCTCACCGCGCGGCGCTTCTCCGCCGCGATCGGCGACCTCGAGCGCCTGGACGTCGAGCGATACCCGACGCTACCTCTGATGCGCCGCGCCTACGAGCTCCGGCAGAACGTCACCGCCTACGACGCCAGTTACGTCGCGCTCGCCGAGCTGCTCGGCTGCGAGCTGCTCACCGCCGACAAGCGGCTCGCGAGCGCACCCGGCCCGCGCTGCCGGATCCGGGTGCTCACGTAAGAGACACCTCGAGGATCCTGGGTCGAACCCGAGGGCCGTCGGGCGGCACGGCAGCGAGGGAGCGGGTGGCGAGCTCGAGCGTGCGCCGCCCGCGGCCTCCGAGTTCCTACACGTCGCCGACGACCCTGGCCGGGGGCCAGTCTCCCTCGTCGAGCCGCTCTAGCGCCTGGCCGTCGCGGCACACTCCCTGGCCGTCGTGGCGCACTCCCTGGTAGCGGTCCTTCTCGTCCGTGGGGTCCTAGGCCCTAAAGGGCGTTGCCTCCAATCGAGAGGGGTCGCATGTCGAAGCTCAGAGATGTCGTGGTCGTCCGGGTGAGCGAGAAGGGCGATCGGGAGGACGAGCGCTTTCACTCGCCCGAGGTGCAGATCCGGCGGGCGGTGGGTGAGGGATCGTGGTGAGCGGCTGGTTGC
>JAFASQ010000067.1 GCA_019244395.1 Solirubrobacterales bacterium
GCCGGTCCACCAAGCGGCCGACGGCATGCCCTTCGCGCCGGGCAACATCTATCTCGCTGTGCCCGACTATCACCTGATCGTGACCAAGGGCTACATGAAGCTCGGCCGGGGGCCGCGTGAGAACATGGCCCGGCCGGCGATCGACCCGCTGTTCCGCTCCGCTGCCGTGGCCTACGGTCCTCGAGTGATCGGGGTGGTTCTGTCGGGCCTGCTCAACGATGGCGCCTCGGGGCTGGAGGCGATCAAGCGTTGCGGCGGGTTCGCCCTGGTGCAGGATCCGGCCGAAGCCATCGCCGACGAGATGCCCCGCAGCGCCATTCAGGCGACCACGATCGACCTGTCCGTCCCGAGCGCCCGGATCGGCGATGTGCTCTCCGATCTGGTGCGCGAGCCGGCCGGGCCGGGCGTGCCGGTCCCGCCCGACATCCGCCTGGTGGTTGACATCGCGGCGGGCGAGCGGGTGGACACCGAGATCCTGCAGCGCCTTGCCGATCCCGCCGCCCTCACCTGTCCGTCCTGCGGCGGCGTGATGTCCCTTGTGCGACACAGCAAGCCGCTGCGGTTCCGCTGCCAGGTCGGGCACACCATGACGGCCGACGTGTTGGCCAAAGAGCAGGAGAACGCGGTCGACGAGGCCCTGCGGGTGGCGCTCCGCGTCATCGAGGAGCGGGCCGAGCTTGTCACCCGAATGGCCGAGGACGGGCGGAGCAGCGGCCGGCGCGCGGTCGCGGAGTTGTACCAGGAACGGGCGGAGGAGTACCGCCGGTATGCCGATACCATCCGCCGGGCCGTGCTGATGTCCATGGCGCCGGCTACGCCCCCAGACGACGAGGGGGGACAAGAACAAGGTCTGTAAGGGCCGCCGGCGTGTGGGGGCGGCACATTCTCTTGGGGCCACGGTCGGTCTATGAGGGGCGGTGGTCAGCCTTACTCTGAGCGGAACTGCTTCTGGTGAACGCCAACACGAACGATGCGACGACACAGACGGGAGCGCGCGCCGAAGGCGGGTCCGGAGGCGGCGCGGCCGCCGACGTCATCCTGGCCATCAGCGCCTCCGCGGCCGAGGTGGGCTCCCTCGTGCGCGTGCTGGCCGGGTTGCCGTCCGGTACGGGCGTGGCCACGGTTCTCGCCTTCCAGCAACGGGAAGCCCTGGACGAGGACGGGTTCAGGGGCGCGCTCGGCGATAGGGCGGGCCTGCTGAGCATCGTGGAGGATGGAGCGCCGGTCGAGGCTGGCCGGATCTACCTGCCCGACGCCGACCTGATCGTCACCGTGCACGGGGGGCGGTTCAAGACCCGGCCCGCCGAGCAGGAGCCGGGCGCGCGCGGAACCATCGACAGCCTCTTCGTCTCGCTGGCCAACGACCAAGACGGCAAGACGATCGGCCTCATGCTGGCCGGCACGGGCGCTGACGGCACGCTCGGCGTGACCGCCATCAAGGAGGCTGGCGGCCTCACCGTCGCGGAGGACGCCGGCGTGGCCGCAGCCGGGATTCTAGCCATCACGAACAGCCCCGTGGCCCTGGCCGACCTCGTCCTGCCGGTCGCCGACATCCCTGAGCGCGTCGCCCTTCAGGCGCGACACCTCGCGCGCCGCGAGGAGGCGCTGACGCGTGAGGAGCAAATTAGCAACGTCGCCGATTCGTTGGAGCAAATCGCCGCAATACTGCGCGACAGGACCGGACACGACTTCCATGGCTACAAGCGCAACACCTTTGTCCGGAGGATTCAGCGCCGCATGCAGGTGGTGGAGATAGACGAGATTCGGGGCTACGTGGACGTGCTGCGCACGCAGCCTGACGAGGCGCAGCTCCTCTTCAACGACCTGCTGATCGGCGTCACCCAGTTCTTCCGCGACCGGCGGGAGTTCGAGTTCCTGGAGACGCGGATCATCCCGCGACTCTTTGAGGGCAAGACGAGGAACGACCAGGTGCGGGTGTGGGTGCTCGGCTGCTCCACGGGCGAGGAGGCGTACTCGATCGCGATTCTCCTCCGCGAATTCAGCACGATGCTGGACTCGCCGCCACGCATCCAGATCTTCGCCAGCGACATCGACGGTCGCGCGCTCGCCGCCGCCAGGGTGGGCCGGTACACGCAGGCGATCGCCCAGGACATAACGCCGGAGCGGCTCGCGCGCTGGTTCGTCAAGGAGGGCAACACCTACTCCGTCATGAAAGAGCTGCGGGAGATGTGTCTCTTCTCCCAGCACAGCGTCATCAAGGACACCCCGTTTTCCCGGCTCGATCTGGTCTCCTGCCGCAACTTGCTGATCTATCTCGACACCGAGCTGCAAAGCCGGGTTATCCCGGTCTTCCACTTCGCCCTGCGGCTGGGCGGCTTCCTGTTCCTTGGCAACTCCGAGAACATTTCGCGGCATCCGAAACTCTTTGCCCCGGTCGACCGCGGGTTCCGAATCTTCCAGAAGGTCGATGTCGAGACGCGCCCCGTGCTTGACTTTCCCGTGCCCATATCGGCCCCCCAGCCCGCGCCGTCCCCTCTGCGGCATCCCCGTCCAGGGGAGAACGCCCTCGTCCGCCGCGCGGAGCGCCTGGTCGAGCGGTACGCCCCCGCCTACGCCATCGTGGACGAGCAGTTCGAGGTGCTCCATTTCTCCGCCCGAGCCGGCCGGTTCATCCGCCCGGCCGGCGGCGCCGCCAGCCTGAACCTGCTGAACCTCGTCCACAGCGACCTGCGGCTGGACCTCCGAGGGGCGCTGAACAAGGCGGTGCTGGAGAACGGCACGGTCCACGCCGACGGCATCCAGATGAGCACGAACGGACACCGCGTGATCGTGGATCTCGTCGTCGAGCCCGTCCAGGACGGCCCCGCCGCGCCGCCGCACTTCGTCATCCTTTTCAGGGACGGCCTGGTCCTCTCCGGCGACAGCGAGGAGGCGTTGGTCGGAGCGTCTGTCGCGAGCGACCAGCGCATGCGCCACCTCGACGCCGAGCTGCGCGTCACCCGCGAGCGGCTGCAAGCCACGATCGAGGCGCTTGAGACCACCAACGAGGAGCTGAAGTCCTCGAACGAGGAGTACCAGTCGCTCAACGAGGAGCTCCAGAGCGCCAACGAGGAGCTGGCGACCTCGAAGGAG
>JAFASQ010000165.1 GCA_019244395.1 Solirubrobacterales bacterium
GCGGTGAAGAAGCACGTGGTGATCGTCGGGGCGGGGTTCGCGGGCCTGGAGTTGGCGGCGCGGCTGTCCGAGTCGCTCGCGGACGCGGTTCACGTCACGCTGATCGACCGAAACGACACGTTCTACTTCGGGTTCTCCAAGCTGGACGTGCTCCTCGGCCGCCGCGCCCCGCAGGACGTGCTCCTGCGCTACGGCGAGATCGCCAAGCCGGGGGTCGAGTTCCGCCAGGAGACGGTAGCGGCGATCGACCCGCGCAGACGGCGGGTGATCACCGACCAGGGCGCCTACCAGGCCGACTTTCTCGCCGTCGCGCTGGGGGCCGAGTACGACCTGGCGGCCACCCCGGGATTCCAGCAGGGCGGGTTTGAGTTCTACTCGCTCGCCGGCGCTGAGCGCCTGCGCGACGCCCTCGCCGACTTCGCCGGCGGGACGATCCTGATCTCGGTCCTGGGTCACCCGTTCAAGTGCCCACCCGCCCCGTTCGAGGGCGCCTTCCTGCTCCACGACCTGCTCCTCAACCGAGGGGTCAGGGACGCCACGGAGATTCGGATGACCTTCCCGATGGCCGCGCCGGTGCCGGTCACCCAACAGGTCTCACAAGTGTTCCGGACCGCGCTGGAGGAGCGCGGGATCCAATACGCGCCCAAGCAACTGGTCGTGGGTCTGGACCCACGCGCGCGGAGCGCCCGGCTGGCCAGCGGCGCCAGCCTGCCCTACGACATGTTCATCGGGATCCCCGTCCACCGCGCCCCCGAGGTAGTCAACCATTCCGGACTTGCCGTCGAGGGCTGGGTGCCCGTCGAGCAGACGAACCTCGCCACCCGCTTCCCCGGCGTCTACGCGCTGGGCGACATCGCCACCGGGGCCCGCACGGTCGCCAAGGCCGGAATATTCGCCGAAGCGGCCGCGCGGGTAGTCGCCGCCGACATCGCCGCGCGCATCGAGCACACCCAGCCGCCAGCCCCCTACCAAGGCGACGGCCCCTGCTACATCGAATTCGGCGGCGGACTAGTCGGCAAAGTCGAAGTCAACTTCCTCGGCGGACCCACCCCCACCGGCCGGATCCTCCCCCCCACACAAGAACTCGCCGCCGAGAAAAAAACCTTCGCCGCCACCCGCCGCCAACGCTGGTTCGCACACCACACACACACCGAACCCGTAACGACCACTGGCCACAGCCAATAGAGATGGAGTGACAGATCGACCACCTGCGGCGCTGCTGGTACTGCCGGGTTACATGCGGAGCTTTGGCCGTGGGCCCTTTCAATGAAGCGAGCTCGGACAGCGATATGGTCCCTGGAGCGAGGTCACGGTTGTCCTGGGTGTTTGTCAGCGCTTCGCGGGTGAGGCCGTCCGCCGTAATTCCACTCGGCGCGCAGTGACACCCAACGGCCTCGCCGGCCCTGGCACCATACGACCCACACAACGGCCAGCGGCACCGCGGTGACGCCACCTTCCGGCCCGCCTGATTTTTCGACTGGCCGTGACTGATGTCCAGGGGACCATCGCCGGTGTCCTCGACGCGATCTGTGCGGGGCGAACCCGACCGCATAGTAAGCGCGCTCCGCGCGCCCAGGCGCGACGAACCTCTGGGCCCCCGACGGGCCTCGTACGCCGCAGTCGGCATTGACTTCCGGAGGTGTCCTTTACGCCACTGGCTGCCATGGCGCCAGGTCAGTGACAGTCGCCCATTACCGACGGGTTGTGCCGCTCCTGCATACACACGCACAAATTACGCGCGGCAATGGAATACACAGGTCCGATCGTGCGTCTGATACATGTGACAGGGGTTGTGGCGACGCAGACGCGGCGCCGGCAACCAAGACCGACCGGGGATTTACCGATGCTGACATATTTCAGACCTACACATTGCATGCGCCCGCCGGCTTCGAGCGGCAGGCGAGATGTCGGGCTCGCTGCGTACAGCGCAGGCCGGAGCTCCACCTCGGCGTCGCGGGAGGACAAGTCATGAGATCAGGCCTAGTGCTCGGAGCGCCGCACATCGTGCGCTACACGGTGCCGGTACACCAGACCGTCCCGGACCTCCTCCCTGCCATTGCGGAATTCCGGCGCGGCGAACCGGTGTTCGCGACTGGCTTCATGGTCGGGCTCATGGAAGCCCCCTGCATGGCCGCCGTCCATCCCTACCTGGAGCCCGGCGAGATCACCGTCGGCACGTTGATCAGCATGACCCACCTGGCGCCGAGTCCCCCCGGCACGCCGCTCGTCGCCGAGGCACGCGTGACTGCCATCGAGGGACGCTCGGTGCGTTTCGACGTTCGCGTGAGCGATGACGCCGGCGATGTCGCAGCCGCGGGCGAGCATACTCTGCGGGTCATCGACGTTGGCCGCTTCCATGCCCGTCTGGCCGCCAAACGGGTCCGGCTGCGTCACCGCGAATCCCTCAACGTCGGACTGAACGTCGAGGCCTTTGAGCAGGCTTGCGAGCCCCGCAGCGGGAGGAGAACTGATGCTCATTCGAGCTATTGAATCCTCCGACGCCGCAAAGCTCCGCGACTGCCACGCGCGGTGCTCGCCGGAGACGCAGTACCGGCGATTCTTTATGCACAAGCCCCACCTGTCGACCAGAGAGGCTGAGTATTTCTGCAACGTTGATATGCGGAGCCGCGGCGCCGTGGTAGCGAGCGACAGGGGCTCTCCCGGGGACATTCACGGGATCGGGCAATGGGACAGGCTGAAACGCGGTATGGCAGAGATAGCGTTGCTGGTTGAAGATGACCTACAGGGGCTCGGTGTCGGCAGACGCCTCCTGAACGCGGTCATAGACCACACCCGAGCGCTTGGTCTCCGGCAGTTGACAGGATCCATTCTCGCTGGTAACGACCCGATGCGCCGCCTCTTGGAGACAAGCGGATACACGGTGAGCATGGGCGAGATCGATTCCGGCGTCCAATTTTTCTCTCTGCTGACCGTGCGCGGAGAGGGACGACCCGTCCCTGGGCGACATGCTGCGTCATAGCCTCGGTTGCTCGGCCGCGGGCGCTCCCACAAGCGGTCACGCAAAGCAGGAGTTGACATGACACTTTTTGGGTCCTTCCGTTTTACGAGCCCTGGGCATGGTCGCGTGCTTCCTCTCGCTCAGAGTCCCTTCCAGGCGGACGATCACAAGCGCTTCGGTTACTGAACACCGAGGCCCCGAGCATCTAGCGCATGCCGATCGTCATTCCCGATCGACCGCACATCGTTCAGGGTCTCGATCGGCTTCTACGCGCTGCTGCTCGCCAGCATCCTGTTCCTCACCCAAGTATGGCGCTACCCGCTGATCGCGGCGGGATTGGCAGTCACCCCGGCGGCGCTGACGGCTGCGGTCGCGGCCGTGGCGGGTGGGCCTGGCCGAGCGGCTCGCCCCGCGCCTGGTGGCCCGGTCTGCCAGCGCGCCCGCGCGGATACGCTCCGAGGCGCAGTTGGCCGCGGCCATAGCCGCTCGGGAGATATGGCGAGAGGAGCGCTGCCTCGGCGCGCCGCCTAGCCTGGCGCCGATCCTGCAGCAGCGCGGGCGTGCGTCGGCCCAGACTAGCGGGCCGGTCACTGCCGTCGTTCCCGGCCAACTCGTCCACGGGTCGCGGCGTTCGTCTCCTGGGAAAAGATCGGGATGGTGCGACGCGAGGACGGCGTGCGGCGGGCGCCCTCGGCCCCCTCCTACTGCAGGTCCACGTGACTTCCGCGCCAATGGCCGCCCGGCGATTCGCGCGACGGCGATTGAAAGTTCGTAACCGGCGGCTCCGGCGACGAGCGTAGAATCTCGAGCATGGCCGCGCCGGGGGCCGTGCGCGTGTTGGACCGTGAGCTGGAGACGGCTCACTTGCAGCGCGCGGTGGACCATTCCTGGCACGGGGTGGGCCGACTGGTGGTAATCGAGGGCCCGGCGGGGATCGGCAAGACCACCCTGATCAAGATGGCGCAAGACCTGGCTCTCGAGCAGGGGATGCAGGTGCGGGCGGCACGGGGGGCCGAGCTCGAGAAGAGCTTCCCGTTCGGCGTGGTCCGCCAACTGTTCGAGCCGCTGCTCGCCGCCGCGGATGAGGCACGGCGCGGAGAGTGGCTGGGGGGCGCGGCCGAGCTGGCGGAGCCGTTGTTCGACGTGCGCGCGGCGATCAATGCGCCGGGTGCGGGATCGATCTACCCGCGGCTGCACGGACTGTATTGGCTGTGCGCCAATCTCGCGCGCTACCAGCCGCTGGCGCTCCTGGTGGATGACATCCAGTGGGCGGATGAGCCGTCGCTTGCCGTCCTCGAGTTCCTGGCGAGGCGGCTCACCGAGTTGCCGATTCTTCTCGTGCTGACGCTGCGACCGGTGGACCTGGACGCCTCGCCGAGTCTCGTCGCCTTGCGCGCTGAGCCGACCGCGCGTGTAATCGAGCCCCGCGGACTGAGCCCGGAGGCGGTAGAACGGATGCTGTCGTTGGGATTAGATTCGGAGGTGGAGACGCAGTTTGCGACTGCGTGCGGGAAGGCTACGGCGGGAAACCCGTTTCTGCTCGTCGAGCTGCTGCTCGAGCTTCAGGAACGTGGGGTCCTGCCGGTTGGCTCCAACGCGGGGCAAGTCCAGACCCTTGGGCCCCGGAGGGTGGCGGAGGCGGTTTTGTCGCGGCTGGCGCGGTCCTCGCCTACAGCCCCGTCGCTGGCCAGGGCGGTGGCGATCCTAGGGGATGGCGCCAGCCTGCCGGACGCCGCAGAGCTTGCTGGACTCGACGAACAGAGCGCAATCGAGGCGGCGCGCGCGATACGGACCAGTGATCTGTTCAGCCAGGAGCATCGCCTCAGGTTCGCGCATCCAATCATCCGAGCCGCGATTTACGAGAGCATGCTCCCCGCCGAGCGCACGCTTCGCCACAAGCAGGCCGCGTCGCTGCTGTTTGCGCGTAAAGCGCCGGCAGAGCGGGTTGCCGGTCAGCTTCTGCTCGCTGACGACCTGGACGAGCCGTGGGCGGTCGATCAGCTGCGACTGGCGGCCGACGCGTCCATGGCGATGGGTGCGCCCGGCAACGCCGTCGCATATCTCCGACCGGCGCTCACGGTCGATCATCCGGACGACGAGCGGGCGGCGCTGCTGGCCCGGCTCGGCGAGGCCGAGGTGCTGGCGGGTTTGGCGGAGGCGTCCGACCACCTCGAGAACGCGGTCCTGCTCACCCCGCATCCGGACGACCGCGCGCGCATCGCGCTAACTCTCGCGCGGCTGTGGAAGTACACCGGTCGCGTGCCGCGCGCGGTTGAGCTGCTTTCAACTCTGCCACGCGTGAACGACCAGATGCTCGGCGAACGCATCGAGACGGAACTGCTGAGCGGGGCGTTGATGAGCAGCACGGGTTACGACGCGCTGGCGAACCGGATCAGCCTGCTCGAGGATCCGGGCGTTCAGGCCCGGAGCGGCCGAGAGCGGATCGAGCTGATCCTGCTCGCGTTCGAGCGGCTCAATGCGAATCGGCCAAAGGCCGAGTTGCTCGACCTGATTGCTCGGGCCGTCGTCGGTCCCGGCGCAGGCGAAGAGGGGGTGCTGCTCCCCCCGGGGCTGATGACAGCGACGGCGGGATTGTCGTACATCGACGAGTTCGAGCGCGCCCAGGCCATCTGCGACTGGGTGATCACGCGCTCGCGAAGACGCGGCGCGTTGGTCGCGCTGCTGATCGGGCTGTCGGTGAGGGGCCAAGTGGCCTACCGGCGGGGAGGCCTTGGAGACGCTCTGGCCGACGCCGAGGCGTCGCTCCAGCTGGCCTACGAGTTTGGGGTTTCGGACACGCCATTGCGGCTCCATCCGCTGGCGATCATCAACTTCATAGCCGTCGAGCAACAGCGGTCTCAGCGCGAGCTCAAGGACCTGCTCGAGAGGACCGATCGAAGTCTGCATCCGGAGACACTCCATGGGAGCCTGACGCTGCTCTCGCGAGCACGCCTGCTGTTGGCGCTCGGTCGAGCCGAGGCGGCGCTCGAACAGCTCCTAGAACTCGGTCGGCTCCCGTCCGCATACGGTACGAGGACGCCGGCGTGCCTCGCCTGGCGCTCTGACGCGGCGTTGATAACGCATCAGTTGGGCAATCAACAGGAGGCACGCCGCTTGGCGGAGGAGGAGCTCGAGCTTGCCCGCGCGATGGGCGCGGCACGGGCTGTCGGGATCGCGCTACGAGCGGCTGCCCTGGTGCAGAAACCACCTGATGTTGGATTACTGAGCGAGGCAGTCGGCGTGCTCGAGCTCTCACAGGCCAGGCTGGAGCATGCCCGCGCACTCGTAGACCTAGGCGCCGCGATGCGTCGCTGCGGCGAGCGATCGGCCTCGCGGGAACCACTCCGCC
>JAFASQ010000352.1 GCA_019244395.1 Solirubrobacterales bacterium
GACCTCGGGGGCGATACACCCCGGACCGGCGCCGACACGCGGACGGCGCCGGCGGACGCGGACGGCGCCGGCGGACGCGGACGGGCGCGGCAGACGCGCCGACGAACGCCCCCGCCACCGCGCCACCGCCCCCGCCACCGCGCCACCGCGCCACCGCGTCACCGCCCGAACTGCGCCCGCAGCGCCGCGCTCAGCGCCCCCGCCGCCTCGGCCAGATCCCGCCGGCGCGGGTGACACAGCGCCACCGTTCGCGGCGTCAGCACGTCCGGTGGCGCGAGCCAGGTCAGCGACGGATCGATGGCACGCGAGGCCGCCAGCCGCCCCACGCAGGCATGACCAAGGCCGGCCGCGACCAGGCGCTGCAGGGCCAGGTTGTCGTCCGTGCGGTACACGACGTGAGGCTCGATGCCGCGCCGGCGCCAGGCCGCCTCGAGCTCTCCCTGGATCTCCCAGCGCGAAGTCCACGCCACCACGTCGGCGCCGTCCAGCATCTCGAAGCTGGGCCGCTCCACCTCTGCCAGCGCGCTGTCGCGCCGCGTCAAGACGACCCACGGATCGTCGAACAGCCGGATCAGCTCGACCCGGTCGTCCGGCTGCTGGTTGATGGTGATGGCCAGATCGAGTCGACCCCCGGCGAGCCAATCGACCAGACGAGGGTCGTCGTCGGTTTCCGTCAGCACGACCTCGATCCCCGGCCACTCCTCGCGCAGGAGCTGGAGCGCCGCCGGCAGGAGCTCGGCCGCCGCCGTCTGGAACAGCCCCACGCGCACGATCGTGCGCTCCGGGCGCAAGGTCCCGCGGACGCTTGCGTCGAGCGCATGCAGTTCGGTGAGCACCCGGCGCGCGTGCCGGTAGGCGGCCTCTCCCGCCGGCGTTAGCGAGACGTGCCCGCGACCGCCGGGACGATCAAACAGCGACGTTCCCAGCGCCCGTTCGAGCTCGGCAATCTGATGCGAGACCGCGGACTGCGTGTACCCCAGCTGGGCAGCCGCGGCACGGAACGAGCCGCGGTCCGCAACCGCGACCACCGCCCGCAGACCCCGCAGATCCACCCGAGTTTCGATCGATTCTGTCGATCGTTGCACATGCACACTTTCATTTTTCGAAAGACAGGTTGCATCTTATCCTCGAACTGTGGCCGATTTCCACCCGTCCCGCCGCTGGCGTGCGAATCGCAGCCGAGGCGAGCACGCGCTAGCGCGGGTGACCCGCGCCAGCCGGCGCGCCACCCATAGCCCCGCCCATCATCCCGAGACCTGCGTGACTGGCCGTCCGACCCCGGGGGCCACGGCCCCAGCCAGGCACGCGCCGACCCTGCTGGCGCCCCTCCTGCACGCGCTGTTCTTCGTCGCCGCCGCCACCCAGAGCGCGATCGTCCCGTTGCTGCCCCGGCTCAGCCACACCTACGGTCTTTCCACGTCGGCCGGCGCGCTGCTCCTCGCCGCGCCCGGCCTGGCCACGCTGGCGGTCTCGATGCCGGCCGGCGCGCTCGCCGACCGCCTCGGAGCCCGGCGCGTCACGATCGCCGCCACCGCCCTGATGGCCGCCGCGGCAACCGCCCAGGCGGCGCCGTCCTACGTCCTGCTGATGGCGGGCCGTCTCGCGTTCGGGCTGGCCTTCGGCATCGTGTGGACGAGCGGCGTTGCCTGGATGTCCGGCTCCCACAGCGAGTCCGGTTCGCCGCGGCTGGGCGCGGTGGCCACGAGCGCGGCCGTGGGGATGGTCGCGGGACCCGCGATCGGCGGCCTCCTGGCCGACCAATTCGGCCTCTCGGTCCCGTTCCTGGTCGTGGCCGCGCTCGCCGGCGCCCTGACGATCGCGCTGAAATGGCAGCCGGACGCCACGAGCCGCGAAGCGAACCATCGCCGCGATACCTCACTGCGGGCGCTCGCTCGTCTCGCGCCCAACCAACCCGGCGTCGTCACCGGGGCTGCGGTGCTTGCGATCAGCGGCGCGGTAAGCGGCGTCATCCAGCTGCTGGTGCCGCTCGAGCTGCATCATGCGGGCTTTTCCGCCGGCACCACCGGCGTTGCATTCTCGGGCGCGGCAGGCGTGTACATCGTGGTCAGCGCCTTCGTCGTCAAGCTCGGCCGGCGGGCCACCACGCTCGCCGCGGCGGCGCTGGCCGCTCTCGCGCTCTCGCTGTTTCTGCTCCCGGCCGCGCTGAGCACCGGCGCGGCCCTCCTGGTCGCGGTGCTCGTCGCCTCCACCGCTCCGCGCGCCGTGGTCAGTACGGTCGCCTATCCGCTGGCCACCGACTCGGCGGCACGCGGCGGGCTGGCCGACGGCCTCGTCATCGGCCTGCTCAACGGGACCTGGGCCGCCGGCCTGGTGCTTGCCCCGCTGCTGGCGGGCGCCGTCGACCAGGCCGCTGGGCCGGGGCCGGCCTACCTGGTCGCGGTCGTGCCCGGCGTCCTCGGCGCACTGTGGCTGCTGCGCCGCCGCCCCCGGCGCGAAGACGCGCCCGCAACGGCCGAGACGTCCGAATCGCCCACGGCCGACCACGACCTCGCGCCCGCGACCGCCTGACCTCGCGAACCGCGATCTCCTGACCTCGCGACCCGCGACCGCCTGACCTCGCGCCCGCGACCGCCTGACCGCGCGACCCGCGACCGCTGGCTAGCGCGCCTCGAGCCGCCCGCGCCGCTGCAGGTCGTACAGGTCTTCGCGCGTGCGCACGTATTGCATCGAGGCGTCGACGTGGGGTTGGTAGTCCCAGGCCAGCACCTCGCCGGTCGACAGCGCGCCCGCCACCACCCGCCGCTCGCGCTGGCTCTCGAGCACCCGGCGCTCGATGTCGGGCAAATCGAGACGACGCTCCAGCTCGCCCCGCAGGCGGCGAACCACCGGAGCACCCTCGGCCGCGTCGGCCAGGTTCACGAGCTCGAGCGGATCCCGAGACAGATCAAACAGCTGGTCCGGATCGCCTCGGCACACGATCAGCTTGTAGCGTTCGTCGCGGATCATCGCCGCCGGCGCGTTCACCCCTTCGGCGTGGTACTCGCAGATCACCGCCCCGCGCCCCGCGCCCCGCGCGCCGCCCGCGCCCGAATCGACCACCGCCGAGACCAAGCTCGACCCATCCCACCCGCACGGCGCAGCCGAGTCGCCGGCCAGCCCGATTAGCGTCGGCGCCACATCCACCAGCGACACCGGCTCCGCCACCCGCCGGCCCGCCCCCGAGCCCCCGGCAAGCCTCACGAACAGCGGCACCCGCGCCGCCGGCTCGAGGAACGACATCTTGTACCAGAGCCCCCGCTCGCCCAAAAACTCCCCGTGATCGGCGGTGAACACGATCACGGTGTCCTCGTCGAATCCGCATTCCCGGAGCGCCGAGAGCACGGAACCGATCCGCTCGTCGACGTAGCTGATCGCGGCGTAGTACCCGTGCCGCGCACGCCGCACGTCCTCATCACCAAGTGTCACATCGTCGATCCCGGACATAACCCGCAACCGCCGGCTGTGCGGATCCGTCTCATCCCAGGACAGCATCGGCACGGCCGGCAAATCGATGGCAGCCGCGTCATACAGGTCCCAATAACGACCCGGGACCTCCCACGGATCGTGCGGGTTGGTGAACGATGCCACGAGCAGAAACGGCCGGTCGTCCCCCGAGCGCGCCATGTCGTGCAGCTCCCGCACGGCGTGGAACGCCACCTCGTCGTCGTAGTCGGTCTGCAGGCTGGCCACGGTCCGCGCCGGTTCCAGCACGCTCGCCACCGAGTGGTACCAGGGCAGCCGGTCCGCCACCGGCCGCGTCCAATCCGGCGTCCAGTCGAACCCCGAGGGATACACGTCCGTGGTCAGCCGCCGCTCAAAGCCGTGCAGCTGGTCGGGCCCGACGAAGTGCATCTTGCCCGCCAGGCACGTCCGGTACCCCGCCGCCCGCAACACATGAACAAACGTCGGGAGCGACGCCCTGAGCTCGGCCGCGTTGTCCCACACCGAAACCGCCGAGGCAAAGCGTCCGCACAGCATCGCCGCCCGCGACGGCGCGCACAGCGGCGATGCGCAGTACGCGGCGTCGAACACGACACTGCGAGCGGCCAGCGCCCCCAACGCCGGCGCACGAACCACCGAAGCCCCATACGCGGGCAGCCACTGGGCCGCTAGCTGGTCGACCATGATCAGCAGCACGTTCGGGCGCGCGGAACCGGTCACCCGCGGCATCGTATGTCCCCCGCGAGCATCCCCGTTCGTCGTAGGACCGACAATCCACCCTCTCCACAGGAGGATCGATATGAAGTACGCGGTTCTTATCTACGCCGAGCCGGACGCCCATGAGGCGGTGGGCGAGGAAGGCTTCCGGTCGATGTTCCAGGAGTACATGGCCCTGACCGAGGACCCGCGCTGCCTGGCCAACGGGCAGCTGCAGCCGGTGGAGACCGCCACCACGATCCGAGTGCAGGATGGCCGCACTCTGACCACCGACGGCCCGTTCGCCGACACCAAGGAGGTGCTCGGCGGCTACTACATCATCGAGGCCGCCAACCTCGACGAGGCGATTGAGTTCGGCTCGCGTGTGCCGGCCGCCCGCATCAAAGGCGGCTCGATCGAGGTCCGGCCCCTCGTAGATCGCTAGGAGCGTCGCTGCTCGACCAGGTCTTCCGCGACGAGTGGGGGCGGGTCCTCGCCTCGCTGGTCGGCTTCCTCGGTGACTTCGACCTCGCCGAGGAGGCCGCCCAGGAGGCGTTCGCCGCCGCCGCAGAGCGATGGCCGCGCGAGGGCATGCCCGCCAACCCGGGCGCCTGGCTCACCGTCACGGCCCGCAACCGCGCGATCGACCGGATCCGCCGCGAACGCACGCTCGCCATCAAGACCCGCCAGCTCGAGGCCCTGGGGGCCACCGTGAACGAACCAGAACCAGAACCCGACACCGACACCGTGATCGATGACGAGCGCCTCGAGCTGATCTTCACCTGCTGCCATCCGGCGCTGGCGCTGGAGGGGCAGGTGGCCCTGACCCTGCGCGCGCTGGGCGGCCTGAGCACCGAGGAGATCGCGCGCGCGTTCCTGGTCACCGAGGAGACCATGAAGCGGCGCCTCACCCGGGCCAAGACCAAGATCAAACAGGCCGGCATCCCGTTCCAAATCCCCGATGCGCATCTGCTGCCCGACCGCCTGGATGCCGTGCTCGCGGTCGTCTACCTCATCTACAACGAGGGCTACTCGGGGCGCGTCGACCTGGCGGCGGAAGCCATCCGGCTCTGCCGCCTCCTCGCGCAGCTCATGCCGGACGAGCCCGAGGTGCACGGGCTGCTCGCCCTGATGCTGATCCACCACGCCCGGCGCCACGCCCGCTTCGCAGGTCGCGAGCTCGTCCTGCTCGAGGACCAGGATCGCTCGCTCTGGGACGCGCAGGAGATCGCCACGGGGAGACGAACCCTGGACCGCGCCATCGCCCTGCGCGGTCGCGGCCCGTACGTGCTCCAGGCGGCGATCGCCTCGTTGCAGAGCGCAAACCCCATCGACTGGAGCCAGGTCGCCGCGCTCTACGGTCAACTCGCGCACACCACCGGCTCGCCCGTGGTCGAGCTCAACCGCGCGGTTGCCCTCGCCCAGGCGGGCCACACCGAGGACGCCCTGGTCCTCGTCGATCGCCTCCGAGACGAGCTCGGCGACTACCAGTACCTGCACTCGACCCGCGCCGAGCTGCTGCGCCGCCTCGGCCGCGCCGAGGAGGCCCGCGCCGCCTTCGAGCGGGCCCTCGCGCTCGCGCGCTCAGAGCCGGAGCGCCGCTTCCTCGAGCGGCGAATCTCCGAGCTCAAGTAACCCGCCCGATTCATCTCCGGCGGTGTCCCCTGAGCGGGCTCCCGTTCGTCGTCCCGACGACAACCCGTCCAAAGGAGGAGTGATGTACCACCGCCGCAGCCCCGCCCGCCCGCCGAGACCGAGCCAGACCTGGACGCTCGTGCTCGCCGGACTGGCCACCTTCATGACCGCGCTCGACACGCTCGTGGTCACCACCGCGCTGCCCGTCCTGCGCACCGACCTGCACGCGAGCCTGTCCGGCCTCGAGTGGACGGTCAACGCCTATAACCTGGCCTTCGCCTGCCTGCTCCTGACCGGCGCCGCGCTCGGCGACCGGTTCGGGCGCCGGCGCATGTTCTCGATCGGCCTCGGAGCCTTCACAGTCGCCTCGGCCGCGTCCGCGCTCGCCCCCACCGTGCAGGCGCTGGTGATCTCACGCGCCCTGCAGGGCGCCGGTGCCGCGATCGTGACCCCGCTCACGCTCACGCTGATCTCCGAGGCGTTCCCGGCCGAGAAGCGCGGAGCCGCGATCGGGATGTGGGGCGGTATCGCCGGCCTGGCCGTGGCCGCCGGTCCCGTCATCGGCGGCGCGGTCGTGTCGGGCATCGACTGGCACTGGATCTTCTGGCTCAATGTCCCGATCGGCCTGGCCCTGATCCCCGCGGCGCGGACGCGCCTCACCGAGAGCTACGGCCCGCGTCCCCAGCTCGACCTGCCCGGACTCGCGCTCGCGCTCACCGGCGCGCTCGGACTGACCTGGGGCCTGGTGCGCGCCAACACGCTCGGCTGGACCAGCCCCGAAGTGCTCGCCACGATGATCGCCGGGGCGATCCTGGCCGGGGCGTTCGTGATCTGGGAGCGGCGGACCCCGAACCCGATGGTCCCGCCGGCGCTGTTCAAGTCGCGCTCGTTCAGCGCCGCCAACGGCGTCAGCTTCTTCATGTACGCGGGGCTGTTCGGCGCCGTGTTCCTCATGAGCCAGCTGCTCCAGACCGCGTTGGGCAACTCGCCCTTGGAGGCCGGGCTGCGGCTTCTGCCCTGGACCTTCCCGCCGATGATCATCGCCCCGGTCGCCGGCGCGCTGGCCCAGCGCTACGGCAACCGCCCGTTCATGGTCCTCGGCATGGCCATGCAGGCGGTCGGCCTCGCCTGGGTCGCCGCGATCGCCGCACCCGGCGTCGACTACCTCGAGCTCGGCGCCGCGTTCACCGTCGCCGGTATCGGCACCTCGCTCTGCTTCCCCACGGTGGCCGGAGCGATCATGACCGGCGTGCCGCTCCAGGAGGCCGGGGTCGCCTCCGGCGCCAACAGCGCGATCCGCGAGCTCGGCGGCGTGGCCGGCGTCGCGATCCTCGCGTCGGTGTTCATCCACAACGGCGGCTACGCCGGCCCGCACGCGTTCATGCACGGCTTCACCCCCGCCGTGTGGGTCGCCGTGGGCCTATCGGCCGTCGGCATCGTCGCCGCCACGCTGACCGGCGGTCGGGCACATGCCGGCGTGGCGGTCGCTGCCCCGCAGCCGCAAGTCGCCTCAGCGTGACCTTTTGGGGCCTCGCTGCGCTCGGCATCCCTGGGACCGAACCCGCCGGGCGTCCATGCCCGGCGGGGCGGCCGCCACCACAACGCGCCGTCTTAACACAAGTGGCACTTGACTCCGGCGGTTGTCTGCACGTAGGTTGTCGACAATCGAGACGGAGAGACGCGGTTGCCGGCCGACACCCAAACCTGGGGCCTTACTGCCGTCGAGCGCCGTTCGACCACCGACCATGTGCTGGCCGAACTGCGCGCGGCGATCGTCGCGGGACGGATCGGACCGAATGAGCCGCTCCGGGAGTCGGCGCTGGCGCGCACTCTCGGCACCGGACGGAGCGCGATCCGCGAGGCGATCCGCCAGCTCGTACAGGAGGATCTGGTCGAGTACCGGATCAACCGGGGGGCGTTCGTGCGCGTGCTCTCGGTGGATGACGCCGATGACGTGTACCTGGCGCGTGAGGCGATCGAAGTCAGCGCCGTGCGCCACGCCCTCGAGCGGGATCCTCCCTGGGATCTCGAGCCGCTCAGGGTCGCGCTCGAGCGGATCACCGCCGCGGCCGACGCCACGCCCGCCGACGAGCCGGCCGGCACCGAGCTGATCGCCGCCGACCTCAACTTCCATCGCGAGATGGTTCGCCTTGCCGCGAGCCCCCGCCTCAGCCGCGCGCACGAGACGCTCGCCGCCGAGGCGCAGATGCTGATGCATCACCAGCCGGTCTACTCGCCGGTGAAGTACGCCGCCGACCACACGACCCTGCTCGACGCGATCACCCGGCGCGACCCCGCCGCGCCCGATCTGGTCCGCGACCACCTGCGGCTCTCGGCGACCCTGATCGCCGGGGAGATCGCTCGGCTCTCAGAAATCCCGGAGCTGGGCGAAGCGGTGATTCGATGAGCGAGGATTCATTCCGCGAGCAACTCGAGCAGCCGCTGACGCGACGGCAGGTACTGCACGGGGCGCTCGTCGGCGGCGCGACGATCAGCGCCGGCGGGCTGCTCTCCGCCTGCGGCGGCTCGATCTCCCCCGCGGTCCTTGTGCCGCCCCCGATCGAGCCGATCAAGGCCGGCGGCAGCGTGCGCATCGGGGCCACCGGCGGCGGCTCTAAGGACGTGATCGACGCCCATCTGCCGGCGGTCGACCCGGACATCATGCGCAACTGGAACCTGTACGAGTCGCTGGCCACGCGACCCGCCAACTTCGGCCCGCTCCAGATGCTGCTGGCGGAGTCGATCGAGCCCGAGAAGGGATCCGCGAAGACCTGGACCGTGAAGCTGAAGCCGGGACTCGAGTTCCACAACGGCAAGTCGGTCACCGCCGACGACGTGATCTTCTCGATCAATCGGATCATCGACCCCAAGAACCCCAAGGTGGGGGCGACTTCAATCGGCTACATCGATACGGCGAAGATGAAGAAGCTCGACAACCTCACGATCCGGATCCCGCTCAAGTTCCCCAATGCCACCTTCCCCGACGACATCGGCCAGTACTTCAACGCGATCGTGCCGGTCGGCTACGACCCGAATAAGCCTGTCGGCACCGGCGCGTTCATGTACGAGAGCTTCACTCCGGGCCAGCAGAGCGTGTTCAAGCGCTTCCCCAACTACTGGGAGCACCCCAAGCCCTACGTGGACCAGCTGACGATCATCGACTTCACCGACGACACGGCGCGGGTCAACGCGCTCTTGGGGGGCGAGGTCGACGCGATCGACAACCTGCCCACCGGGGTGATCGCCGAGCTGCAGGGCAACAAGGCGCTTCGGGTGCTGGTCTCGGAGACGGGCGAGTGGCAGCCGTTCACGATGCGCGTCGACAAGTCCCCGTTCAACGACGTGCGCGTACGTCAGGCGTTCAGGCTCATGGTGAACCGCCCGCAGATGATCGAGCAGGTCCTGCTCCGCCAGGGACGACTCGCCAACGACATGTACTCGCCGTACGACCCGGCGTACGCTGCCTCGCTGCCCCAACGCCACCAGGATCTGGAGCAGGCCAAGTCGCTGCTCAAGGCGGCCGGGCACGAGGGCCTGGCCGTGGAGTTGGTCACCGGGCCGATCTTCCAGGGGGTCCAGGCCGCCGCCCAGGTGTTCGCCCAGCAGGCGAGCGCCGCCGGCGTCAAGGTGGCGATCAGGCAGGTCGACACGACCACCTTCTACGGGCCGAACTACCTCGGGTGGACGTTCGCGCAGGACTTCTGGGCCACGCGCCAGTACCTGCCGCAGGTCGCGCAGGGGAGCCTCCCCAGCTCCCCGTTCAACGAGACCCACTGGGCCGACCCGACGTTCATCAAGCTGATCCAGCAGGCCCGAGCCCAGCTGGACGAGTCCAAGCGCAACGAGATCCTGCTCCACGCCCAGACGATCGAGTACGAGCGGGGGGGCTACATCATCCCCTATTTCTCTGACCAGGTCGATGCCTACAGCACCAAGCTCACAGGCTTCGAGCCGGCCAAGTCGGGGTTCCCGCTGGGCAACTACTGGTTCAAGAACGTGGGGTACAAGGCCTAGTGAGGAGGGTGCGATGAGCAAGTTCCTGATCAGGCGGATCATCTTCGGGATACTCACGCTGTTCCTCGTCTCGATCGTCGTGTTCGCGGCCACCCAGGCGCTGCCCGGGAACGCCGCGCGGGCGATCTTGGGGCGCAGTGCCACACCGGAGCGGGTGGCGGCTCTGACCGCCCAGCTGCATCTCAACCAATCGGTCGCCTCGCAGTACGGGCACTGGCTCGGGGGAGTGCTGTCCGGCAACCTCGGGATCTCGGCCGCCACCCAGCAGTCGGTCGCCCACCTGATCGCCGGCCGGCTCGCGAACTCCGCCTTCCTGGTCCTGGTGGCGGCGATCGTCGCGCTGCCGCTGTCGATCGGGCTCGGGGTATGGATGGCGGTCAAGCGTGACCGCCCCGCCGACCACGTGCTGTCAATGACCACGCTCGTGCTCGCGGCGCTGCCCGAGTTCGTGATCGGGATCGTGTTGGTCGTGCTGCTGGCCACGAACGTGGCCCACGTGTTCCCCGCGGTCTCGCTCGTGCCACCCGGTGAGCATGCGTGGGATGAGCCCAGCGTCGTGGTGCTCCCGGCCGCCACGTTGGTGATCGCCGTCACGCCCTACATCTCCCGGATCATGCGCGCCTCGATGGTCGAGGTGCTCGAGTCCGACTACGTGACGATGGCGCGACTCAAGGGGCTGTCAAACCGCGTCGTGATCTGGCGCCACGCCGTGCCCAACGCGATCGTTCCGGCCATCCAGGTCTCCGCGCTCCAGCTCGCCTATATGGCCGGGGGGGTGGTCGTGATCGAGTTCGTCTTCTCCTACCCCGGGATGGGCGCCCAGCTGGTCGACTCCGTCGCCAACCGCGACGTGCCGGTCGTGCAGGCGCTGACGATCATCATCGCCGCGGTGTACGTGATCCTCAACCTCCTCGCCGACTTGGCGACGATCCTGGTCACCCCGCGACTGAGGACGGCGGGACGATGAGCGCCACGACGGCAACGGCCGAGCCGTTCGCCCCGGCGCCGGAGCCCGTCCGGCGCGGGCGAGCGGCGACGCTGGCGCGCGCAACGCTGGGGCAGTCGCGGGCGAAGGTCGGGCTGGTGATCTTCGTCTTGATCCTGGTCATCGTGATCTTCGGGCCGCTGTTTGCGCCCCATTCGCCGACCGAGTTCGTCGCCGCCCCCAACAGCGGTTCCTCGTCGCACGCGCTGTTCGGTGCCGACAGTCTCGGGCGTGACGTCTGGAGCCGCTTCCTGTACGGCGGGCGGAGCATCCTGGGGCTGGCGCTCGCTGCGACGATCATCGGCGTCGGGCTGGGGCTGGTGATCGGACTGAGCGCGGCATATCTCGGCGGCCTGGTCGACGAGGTGCTGATGCGGATCGCCGATGTGTTCATGGCCTTCCCGCAGATCGTGCTCGCGCTGCTGCTCGTATCTGCATTCGGCCCCAAGCTGTGGCTGATCGTGCTGACGGTCGGCATCTCCCACGCCCCGCGGGTCGCGCGGGTGATTCGCGGCGCCGCCCAGCAGCTGGTCGAGCGAGACTTCGTCAAGGCCGCCGAGGCGGTCGGCGAGCCGCGCCGGCGCGTGATCTTCGGTGAGCTCTTGCCCAACGTCACCAGCCCGCTGATGGTGGAGACGGGGCTGCGGCTGACCTACTCGATCGGGCTCATCGCGGCCATCAGCTTCCTTGGACTGGGGATCCAGCCGCCCCACGCCGACTGGGGGTTGATGATCAACGAGAACCGGCTGTCGCTGATCGTGCAGCCATGGGGCGTGATGCTGCCGGTGATAGCGATCGCGCTGCTGACCATCAGCACCGGGCTGATGACCGACAGCTACGCCCGAGTGGTGATCGGCATCGACCGAGGAGAGTGACATGACCACGAGCACAGAGCCGGGGCCGCCGGCGAGTACCGGCGCCGTCCAGGTGCGCAACCTGCGCATCGAGTTGGTGCGCGACGGCACCGACGTCGTCGACGGGATCGTGATCGACGTGGTCGCCGGCGAGGTGCTGGGGCTGGTGGGCGAGTCGGGAAGCGGCAAGACCACGGTCGGGATGGCGCTGATGGGCTACACCCGCCCGGGCGGTCACGTCGTCGGCGGCGACGTGTTGATCGACGGGCACGATGTCCGCAAGATGGCCTTGGGCGAGCTGCGCCGGCTCCGCGGCGGCACCGTCGCGTACATCCCCCAGGACCCGGGCACGGCGCTCAACCCGGCGCTCCGGATCGGACGCCAGCTGTCGGAGATGCTCGAGGCCCACATGGGCTCCACCGGCGAGCAGGAGCGCGACGCGAGGGTCCGTGAAGCGCTCGAGGAGGTGGCGCTCCCGGCCACGGACGACTTCCTGAAGCGCTACTCACACCAGCTCTCGGGGGGCCAGCAGCAGCGCGTGGCCATTGCGATGGCCTTCGCATGCCGGCCGCACGTGATCGTCTGCGACGAGCCGACCACGGGCCTCGACGTGACCACCCAGGCCCGGGTGCTGCAGACGATTCGCGAGCTGTGCCAGGACCACCAGGTCGCCGCGTTGTACGTGAGCCACGACCTGGCGGTCGTCGCCGAGCTCGCGGACAAGGTCGCGGTCATGTACGCAGGCCGGATCGTCGAGCGCGGGCCCCGCGAGGTGATGTTCTCCCAGCCGCGCCACCCCTACACGCGCAGGCTGCTGCGGGCGGTGCCCGACCTGGAGGGAAAGCGCCCGATCGAGGGCATCCCAGGGCATGCGCCGCTGCCGGGACACCGGCCCCAGGGGTGCTTCTTCGAGCCGCGCTGTCTGCACGCCGTCGCGCGCTGCCGGGAGACGTTCCCCGAGGCGGTGCAGTACGAGCCCGGCCACTGGGTCTGCTGCTATCGCGCCGATGACACGCCAAAGGACGGCCCCGTGCTGGCGTCCGGGCGCGGCGAGGCGCCGGCGAGCTCCGGCGAAGTCGTGCTGAGCGCCGAGAAGCTGGACGCCCGCTACCTCCGCCGGCAGACGCTGTTCGACATCAACCTCGCGGTCGCCCGCAACGAGTGCCTGGCGCTGGTCGGAGAGTCGGGCAGCGGCAAGACGACGCTCGCCCGCTGCATCTCGGGCCTGCACCACACCTACACCGGCACGGTCAAGCTCGGCGAGGCCGCGCTGGCCCAGCGCGCGCGCCAGCGGAGCGCGGAGGCGCGCCAGCGGATTCAGTACATCTTCCAGAACCCGTACGCGTCGCTGAACCCGCGGCGCACCATCGGCCAGACAATTGCGCGCCAGCTCGCGCTGTTCGATCCCGGCTCGGGGCGCGACCGCGGCGCGCGCGTGGAGCAGTGCCTCGAGCGGGTGGCGCTGTCGGCCAGGGCCGCCGATCGCTACCCGGACCAGCTCTCGGGCGGCGAGCGCCAGCGCGTCGCGATCGCGCGGGCGCTCGCGGCCGAGCCGTGGGTGCTTGTCTGCGACGAGATCACCTCCGCGCTCGACGTGTCGGTGCAGGCCGCGATCGTCGAGTTGCTGGCTGAGCTGCGCAAGCAGACCGGGCTCAGCATCCTGTTCATCACCCACAACCTCGCCCTGATCCGTACGATCGCTGACCGCGTGTCCGTGATGACCGGGGGTCGGATCGTCGAGACCGGCCGGATCAACGAGGTGTTCGAGGCACCCAAGGCCGACTACACGAGGCAGCTCCTCGCCAACACCCCCACGATCGAGGCGGCTCTGGGCCACAATGGCCACGGGGCCTGAGCACGCGATCGAGCCTCGCCTGCTCGGCCGGGCGCGCTTCGTCGACACCGGCGAGGAGGGCTGGCGGCCGACGGTGTTCTTCGGCGGCCTCGGGACAGACGTGAACGCCTTCTCCGTCACCGAGTTCGCGCGCGATTTGCGCGAGCGGCTCGAGCTGCGCGTGATCAGCGTCGAGCGCAACGGGTTCGGGATGACCCCGTTCGATCCGTCGCTGGGTTACGGCGACGCGGTGGACGACTTGGTATCGGTGCTCGAGGCGTTGCGGGTGCGGCGGTTTGCCGTGGTGGCGATCTCCGGCGGTGCGCCGTACGCGGCGGCGCTCGCGGCGAGACTTCCGCACCGCGTCCTCTCGCTGCATCTGGCGGCGGCGGCCGCGGGACCGCTCGTGGCTTCGTGCGGCACCGCCTCGGTGCTCTACGCCCAGCCGGCGCAGCTCGCGGCCGACCCGGCCCTGGCCCACGAGTGGCGGCTGCTCTGCTCCGAGCCGCTCCCGGATCTGAGCGGGCTCTACGCGCCGGCGTACCTGTACTGGGGCTTCGACGACGACGTGGTGCCGGTCGAGCACGTGCGCGAGTGGCGCCGGATCCTGCCGCGGGTGGCGGCGCTGCGGGGGTACCCCGGCGAGGGGCACGACGTGCAGTACCGCCACTGGGAGCAGATCCTGCGCGACGTGGCCGGGCTCGGCACGCAGCACCCGCACCCGCGCGCGCACGGCCCAGAACTGAACCGCGACGCGGCGCCGGTCCCGGGTGAGGCATGAATGCTCTCCGAGGCGTTCATTACCTGCGCGGTGACCGGCGCCGGCGACACCGCCGGGCGCAGCGAGCACGTCCCGGTCACTCCGGATCAGATCGCCGATTCGGCGCTTGAGGCGGCGCGAGCCGGGGCGGCGGTTGTTCATATCCACGTGCGCGACCCAGTGAGTGCCCGCGGGGCGCGGGACCCGGGGCTGTTCCGCCACGTGATCGAGCGCATTCGCGACGCTTCTGATGTCGATCCGGTTCTCAACCTGACCGCCGGCATGGGCGGCGACCTGGTGCTGGGCGGCGTCGACTCGCCTCTGCCCCCCGATGTGGAGGGAACCGACATGGCCGGCGCGACCGAGCGGCTGGCTCACGTCGAGGACCTCATGCCCGAGATCTGCACGCTCGACTGCGGCACGATGAACTTCGCCGCCGGCGGCGAGTACATCATGGCCAACACGCCGGGCATGCTCCGGGCCATGGCCCGCCGCGTGCAGGCGCTCGGCGTCCGCCCCGAGCTCGAGGTATTCGACACGGGTCACCTGGTCCTCGTGCACGAGCTGGTCGCGGAGGGGCTGATCGACGATCCGCCCCTGATCCAGTTGTGCATGGGGATCCCCTACGGCGCGCCGGCCGATCTGGCCACCCTGCTGGCCATGGTGGCCCGGCTGCCGGCCGGAGCCGTCTACTCCGCGTTCGCCATCGGCCGCTTGCAGCTGCCATACGCGGCCCTCGCGCCGCTCCTCGGAGCCAACGTCCGGGTTGGTCTCGAGGACAATCTGTACCTGTCGCGCGGGCGACTCGCCACCAACGCCGAGCTGGTGCAGCGCGCGGTCGGCCTGCTCGACGGCATGGGGGTGCGCGTGCTCGGGCCCGCCGAGGTGCGCGAGAAGCTCTCGCTGCGCGCCCGTGTCTGAGCTCCCCCTCCGTGTCGGGCTGCTCGGCGGCGGCGTAATCGGGGGCGGCTGGGCCGCCCGATTCCTTCTCAACGGGGTCGACGTCAAGCTCTACGACCCGGACCCCGAGGCGCCCAGACACGTCGACCGGCTACTCGACAACGCCCGCCGCGCCTACGCCAAGCTCACGGTGTTGCCGCTCCCACCGGAAGGCTCGCTCACGTTTGTCGCCTCGCCGGAGGAGGCGGCAGTCGATGTCGGGCTGGTGCAGGAGTCGGCTCCCGAGCGCCTCGAGCTCAAGCAGCGCCTCCTCGCCGCGGCGAGCGCCGCCGCCGGGCCCGATGTCGTGTTCTCCTCTTCGACCTCGGGCCTGCGGCCGTCTTTGTTGCAGGCCCAGATGGCGCACCCGGAGCGGTTCACCGTCGGCCATCCCTTCAACCCGGTTTACCTTCTGCCGCTCGTCGAGCTGTGCGCCGGGGAGCGCACCTCCCCCGAGACCGTCAGCCGTGCGGCTGCCCTCTATCGCGCCGTCGGCATGCACCCGCTCGCTTTGCGCCACGAGATCGACGGCTTCATCGCCGATCGCCTGCTCGAGGCCCTCTGGCGTGAGGCGCTGTGGCTGGTGCACGACGACGTGGCGACGGTGGCCGAGGTCGACGACGTGGTCCGCTACGGCGCCGGCCTGCGCTGGGCGATCATGGGGACCTTTCTCACCTACCGCCTGGCCGGCGGCGAGGCCGGCATGCGAGCGTTCATGGAGCACTTCGGTCCGGCCCTCGCGCTGCCGTGGACGAAGCTCGTCGACGTCCCTGAGCTGACGACCGAATTTCTTGACAAGGTCGCCCGGCAGTCTGACGCCCAGGCGGGTGGGCGAACCGTCGCCGAGCTCGAGCGTGAGCGTGACGACTCCCTCGTCGCGATCCTCCAGGCGCTGCGGACCCAAGGCACCGGCGCCGGCCTCACCGTGGCCGCCTGGGAGCGGGGTCTGCTGGATCTGGTCCCAGCGCCCTCGGCGGCTTCGCTCGACGGCGATGGGCCGCTTGCCCTCTACTCGCGCGAGATCCCCCCGGACTGGATCGACTACAACGGCCACGTCACCGAGAGCCGCTACCTTGACCTGCTCGGCGAAGCCACCGACGCCCTGCTGCGCTACATCGGCGTCGACTCGGCCTACGTCGGCTCGGGTGGCAGCTACTACACGGTCGAGACCCACATCTCCCACCTCGGCCAGCTCTACGCCGGCGACCGCGTCCAGGCGGCGACCCAACTGCTCGGTTGGGACGACAAGCGCCTGCATCTCTTCCACGTGATCACCCGAGTCGGGGAGGACACGCCGGTCGCCACCGGCGAGCACATGCTCGTTCACGTCGACGCGGCCGCTGGCCGCGCCTCGCCAGTCCGCGACGGCGTCCGCTGGCGGGTCGATGCCCTCGCCACCGCCCAAGCCGGCCTACCGCGGCCAAAGCGCGCCGGCCGGCGGATCACCCTGTAGGGCCGGCCCGGCCCGGGGGCCAGGCCCCGCCCCCACCTGCCGGCGCCCGGCGGCCCAACGGCCCTGCCGGCGCCCGGCGGCCCAACGGCCCCGCCGGCGCCACCCGGCCTGCCGGCCTCAAACCGCCCCGCCGCCCTCAAACCGCCCCGCCGGCCTCAACTGCCCGTCCTGCCGGCCCACCAGCCCACGCCGGGCGCCACCCCGCTCTGCCGGCCTCAAACCGCCCCGCAGGCCTCAAACCGCCGGTCCTGCCGGCGCCACCAGCCCACGACGGGCGCCACCCGCCCTGTCGTCGCCACCGGCCCAGATACGGGTCACGCCGGCGGCTCGCGCTGTCGGCCCTCGCCGCTCGCGCTGTCGGCCTCTCGAATCGCGCTGTCGGCCCTGCGGCTCCCGCTGTCGCCCTCGCGGATCGCGTTCGCCGGCCGCCACCGGTCTCGCACCGGTGCAAAAGTCCCCAAACTCCCCCCGCCGGCGCCCGATTTCTGCACATAAGCACGCCGACGATGCTTATTGAACGAAAGTGCGCCGGCGGCGCCCGGTTTTGCGCCTTTTGCATCGTCGTCGGCACCCGAGCGGCGGAACCGGCACTGGCCGTCGCGCCCGCCCGATACTGCGCACCGAAACTCGCCGCGTCTGCCCAAGTCCGGCCCCGGCGTCGGCGATCCAGGACCAGGCAGGGGTCCCCGCTCGACGGCCAGCGCGCGCCGGCGGTCGACCACACGCCCCGCCGTGATCCACGTCCAAGCGCGCGCCGGCGATCCAGGACCAATCGCGCGCCGGCGATCGACCGCCAACGCCCCACCCGCGATCCAGGACCAATCGCGCGCCGGCGATAGACCACCGCGCCCGCCGCGCGGTCCACATGCAACTCCGCGCCTGCGATCCAGGACCAATCGGGCGCCGGCGATCGATCACCAAGCCCCGCCGGCGAGCTACCGCAGCACACACCCCGACCCGGCGGACCACGCCCTCCGGGCGCGCAACGAATTCCTCCCATCCCTTGACAAATTATTAGTGACTGCTAAGCTCCGCGCCTAGTTAGCAGTCACTAAGCAAGGGAGCGGGCTATGCAATCCATCACCACAACCCCACGCAGAGGCTGGACGCTCGCGATCGTCTCGATCGGGCTGTTCATGATGGTTCTCGACAACCTCGTGGTGAACGTCGCGCTGCCGAGCATCCGACACGATCTCGGCGCCTCGATCCAGACTCTCGAATGGACGGTCAACGCGTATGTGCTCGCCTACGCAGTGCTGCTCCTGACGGGCGCCGCCCTGGGCGATCGGCTCGGCCGCAAGCGCATGTTCATCGCCGGCATCGCGCTGTTCACCGCCGGCTCGGCGGCCGCCGCGCTTTCCCCGACGATCGATTTCCTCATCGCGGCTCGGGCCGTGCAGGGCGTCGCTGCCGCCCTTGTCACCCCGCTCACCCTCACGCTGATCGCCGAGGCGTTCCCGCCCAACCAGCGCGGGCTTGCCCTGGGCGTGTGGTCCGGGATCAGCGGCATCGGCGTGGCGCTTGGTCCGCTGGTCGGCGGGGCGCTCACCCAGGCCGCGTCGTGGCACTGGATCTTCTGGGTCAACGTGCCTATCGGCATCGCCCTCATCCCGTTCGCGGCAAGCCGCCTAACCGAAAGCCGCGGCGAGGTCACGCACCTCGATCTCACCGGACTGGCACTCGCGTCGAGCGGGCTGTTCGGCATCGTCTTCGGCCTGGTGCGCTCGCAATCGCTCGGCTGGTCGTCCGCCGAGGTCGTGGTCAGCCTGGCTGCCGGCGCGGTGCTGGTAATCGCCTTTGTCCTCCACGAGTTGCGCACCTCAGAACCGATGCTGCCGATGGAGTTCTTCGCCAACCGCAGCTTCGCGGTGACCAACACGATCTCTCTGGCCATGTACTTCGGCATGTTCGGCTCGATCTTCTTCCTGAGCCAGTTCCTCCAGAACGTCCTCCACAACACCCCGCTCGAAGCGGGCGTCAAGCTGCTGGTCTGGACCGGCGCCGTCATGGTCGTGTCCCCTCTGGCCGGGTTCCTGTCCGAGCGCTACGGAAGCCGCCTGTTCATGGCCGCCGGCCTGGGACTGCAGGCCGTCGCGCTGGGGATGCTGGCCGAGCTGGCGAGCGTCCACCAGACCTACGTCAGCATGCTGATCCCATTCGTGCTCGCCGGCAGTGGGATGGCAATGGTCTTTGCTCCCTCCGCCAATGCCGTCCTGGCCTCGGTCCGGACCGCGCAGACCGGGCAGGCGTCCGGCGCCACCAACGCGATCCGCGAGCTCGGCGGCGTCCTGGGGATCGCCCTGCTGGCCACCGTGTTCACCAGCCATGGCAGCTACGCGTCGCCGCACGCCTACGTCGCCGGCCTGACGCCGGCTCTGTGGGTGGGCGCGGCCGTGCTCGCCGCCGGCGCCCTGATCCCGCTGGTGCTGCCGTTCAGCACCCGCGCTTCGGCCGCCGAGCACGCCGCCGCCGAGGCCGAGCACGCCGCAGCAGAGGCTGAGTACGCCGCAGCCGAGGCGGGCAACGCCGCAGCGCACGCCAGCGCCGTCCCGCTCCCCGCCTAACCCTCCCGTAGGATCGCTCCGAGCACGATGGAAACCACACCCAAGGCAGTCGAGCAGACAACCCGTCAGCGCGTCCCGGCGTCCGAGCGCCGGGACGCGATCATCGAGGCAGCCGTCCACGAGTTCGCCCATGGCGGGCTGCACGGCACCCCGGTCGACCGGATCGCCCGGCGCGTCGGCGTGGCCCAGCCCTACGTGTTCAGCCTGTTTGGCAGCAAGCGTGAACTGTTTCTCGCGGCCGTCGAGCGCGGCTGCGAGCTCATCGCCGAGACGTTCACCAAGGCGGCGGAGGAGTTCGATCCCGCCACCGCTCCGCCCGATATGGACGTGCTGAACGCGATGGGTCAGGCCTACGTCGAGCTCCTCCAAACCAACCGCGATTACCTGATGCTCCAGCTTCACTCCTACGCCGCCTGCGACGACGAGGTGATCCGTGACCGCGTGCGGACCGCGTACGCGCGGCTGTTGACCCGCGCCGAGCGGCTCTCGCAGGCCGGGCCCGAGCGGATCGATGAGTTCTTCCGCTATGGCATGTGGCTGAACGTGGCCGCCGCCATGGAGGTACCGGATCTATCGGTCGGATGCGAATGGGTCCGCGCCGAGCAGGCCGCGCAATCCGCTGGCATGTGATCAGTCGCCGACAGGGGCCGCCGTGATCAGTCGGCCACGCGGCGCTCGGGGTAGCGTGGAAGCCCGTCGTCCGGGATCGGCTCCCACGCGGCCGCGTAGGCCACGAACTGGTGGGCCGCCGGGCGGACGCCAGGATCCTGGTCGAACGCCCCCAGGCGGACGCCGACCCTCGAGGCGTCTTCCGCGTCGCGGCTGAACAGCGCCGAGCCGCAGTCTCCGCAGAACCATTTCTCGGCGCCGCCCTCGGGTTTCCAGGCCCGCAGGCGGTCCTCGCCCTGGACGATCTGGAACGAGTCCGGCTCGAGGCGGGCGTTCGCGGATGCGCCGGTGCCGGTGCGGCGCTGGCAGCGGGTGCAGTGGCAGTACTGCGCCGAGACCGGCGGCGCCGTCACCTCGAAGCGGACCGCGCCGCAGCCACATCCGCCGGTCAGCCGGAAGCTCGTCGCCATCGGCTTGCCGCCCCTAGACCCGCGCGGCCGACATCGCAAGGTCACGCTCCGGAGCGATCCCCCAGCGCGCGGCCACCTGGGCCAGGTCATCGTCCAGATCCCAGCGATCGGGCCGCTCGTCGCCCGAGTGCTCGGGGCTGGCGCCCTTGAGCGCCATGCAGCCCGTGTTGTCGCCGATCGCGCGGATCTGCGCGATGTCCTGGGCGGTGAGCCGCGTCTCCGCGGGCAGCGCGGCGAGCTCCGCCCGCTTGCTCTCGACCGCGCGCGCGCCGGGGCCCACCTCCTGGATCAGCGTCGGCACCACGCACGCCACCGCCTGGTGCGCCAGATTCCATTGACACGCGAGCTGGATCATGGTCAAACCAGCCCGCTGCGCGACCCGCCGCATCTGCTCGAGTCGCTCGCGGCCCTGCTCGATCCAGCCGGCCGGGCGGAAGCTGCGGTGGTCCTGCGGCGCCAGCGCCTGGCCCGGCAGCACGTCGTCGAAAAACAGCCCGCCGTGGTCCACCACGCGGGTGATGACCTTCACGCCCGCCGCCGCGGCGGCGTCGAGACACAGCTCCCCCGGCCAGGGCTCGAGTGGGTTGAGGATGATCATGGCCCAGTCGAGCAGCGCGCCGAAGCGCTCCAGGCAGCCGATCAGGTCGAGCGTAAACCCGTTGGCCGGCCCGGGCGCCACTCCGACCAGGCGGGTCAGCCCGGCGTCACGGAGCGCGGCCATCGCCGTCCACACCCGCTCATTCGTGTAGCCGGTGCGGTCGGGGTTGTGCAGCAGGAGAAGGTCGAAGCTGTCGATGCCGCAGCGCTTGAGGCTGCGCTCGGTCGCCATGCGCAGGTAGTCGGCGAAAGCCGTCTCGTCGCGTAGGCGCCGGTCGGTAAAGCGAGGAAAGCCCTTGGCGCCGTCGCGCTGGCCGAGATAGAAGTCGTGCCCGATCGCGCCCACGAGGCACATCTCGCCGCGTGCCTTGCCGGCGATCGCTCGGCCCAGCATCCGGTCGGCCTCGCCCGCTCCGTATACGTCCGCGGTGATCACCGTCCGGATCGACTCGTCTGGCGCGATCAGGGCCAGGAAACGCTCGTCGTCGAGCGGCTCGCCGAAGCGCATGAACCGCCCGCCACTCCAGGTGCCCACGGCGACTGCGGATGGATCAGCCATAGGCTGATGCAGTGTAGGGACGCTGGTGGGCTCGTCGCAGGACTCGCGGGATGGGTCCACTAGCGCTGCCTCCACCACCTCCCCTGCTCGAGGTCGTGAAAGACGATCTCATCACGCCCGCACGTGGTAACAACCTCCCAATAGCGCCGGCGCAGCGGGTGGTCAGTCCACCAGCGATCCTCCACCAGCCACGACTCGCGCACTGCATCCACCGTGCGGCCATCGACGATCACCGGGCAACCGTCCTCGCCCGCGCGGACCATCACGCGGCGGGGAACGGATAGGCGTCGAGGTCCATTCATTGCGCATCGCCGATCCGTTGTTCCAGGCAAACCTGCGTGGGATTGGTACACATATTTTTGTCATCCCTCGAATGGCGCCAGCACCGCGCGCCGCTCCGGGAAGCGCGACTGGGGATCGACCTCGAGCACGCGTAGCGCGGCGTCGGGACCCGCGGCGGCTCGTGCCTGGCGGATCGCCTCGCGCAGACGCGCGGTCCGCGCTGCAACGGGATCGTCGAGCAGCCCGCGCTGATCGCTCGCGGGGGGCCCGAAGCGCTCCACCGCCAGACGCAGCTGCTGCGCCGGCGCCGGCATCAGCGCCAGGCGCGGAGCGAGCGCAAGCCGCATCCTCGCCGGGTCGGCCAGCGCCTCGCGGAAGACAACCGGCTCGCGCCAGGTTCCACCCTGCTCGACCAGCACCGCCGAGAGCACCACCGCGCGCAGCGTTCGACCCCGCCGCTCCCGCCGCGCCAGCAGACGATCGATAAGCAGCCCGAGCCCCCGCTCGAGCTGAATGCCGGAGGCAGCCTCGGGCAACTCGAGCGCCTCGCGCAGGAACTCACTCGCCGGTCGCGGTCGCAGAGCACCGTCGCCGCCGCTGGCGAGCTCGTGCGCGTGCAGCCCGGCCGTGCCGAAACGGTCGGCCAGCGCCGCCGGAGCGACCGCGGTTAACTCGCCGAGGGTCTTGATGCCGAGCCGCTCGAGCGCCTCCGGCAGATCAGCCAGCGCCGGACGCGCGCGCAGCAGCGACACGGGAAGGGGCGCCAGGAACGCACCGGCCTGTTTGCGCCCGCCCGAGACGATCACCGGCCGGCGCACCCTCGCACGAGTCGCCGCCGCCACCGCGGCAAACCGCGACGGCGCCACCCCATAGCGCGCCGGCACCCGCAGGTTGCGGCGCGCCGCCGCCAGCACCCCCTCGAGTCCACCATGCAGCCGCAACAGCCCACGCGCGTCGAAGCAGACGAGGCCGGGTCGCTCAGGCTCGACCGCGGCCCCGATCGACTCTAGGCGTACGAGCAGCCGCTCCCAGAAGTCAGCCACGCCGGCCGGATCGGGCGGAACCAGCGTGAGCCGGGGACAGCGGGCGAGCGCCTCGCCCAGGCGCATCCCGGGATGGACGCCGAATGCCTCGGCCGACAGCGAGACCTCGCCGATCTGCTGCGTCCCGCCGGGTTCGGGAGCCAGGGCGGTGGGGGCTTGCAGCAGCTCGGCCCGCCCCTGGGAAGCGACGGTGAGCTGGAAACGGGGTAGGAGAACGCACGCGATCACGAACACATGTTCGCACGAGCCTCGGATGGACGCCTGCCCGCCGTGGCCAACCCGGGCTCCAGGCGCCGGGGTCAACCCGGGCTCCAGGCGCCGGGGTCAACCGGGCTCCAGGCGCCGGGGTCAACCCGGGCTCATGCTTGGGGCCAACCTGGGCTCAGGCGCAGCCCCAGGCGCAGTGCCAGACGCAGCTCTACCGCAACGATCCCGACCGGCCCTCGGCGCGAAGCTACGAAACGACTACTCCATCGCCAGCAGCCGCACGGGCAGCCGTCGCCGCCCCCAGTTTCCCGGACGCCCGGCGAACACCCCCGGCATTCGCGCGCCGCACTCCTGGCAGCGACCGTCGAAGTCCAGCGCGTAGCGGCCGAGCGTGTACCAGTCACGCTCGATCACCCGAGCACCGCATTCGGCGCAGTACGTGCTGCCGCCTTCGCGGTCGTGGACGTTGCCGGTGTAGGCGAAGCGGACACCGTTCCGCAGCGCAATCGCGCGAGCGCGCGACAGCGTTCCCGCTGGGGTGGACGGACGGTCGAGCATCTTGTAGTCGGGATGAAACGCCGTGAAATGCATGGGCACGTCGGGGCCGAGCTCGTCAACCACCCACCCGGTCATCCGGTCGAGTTCCTCGTCGGAGTCGTTCAGCCCCGGGATCAGCAGGTTGGTGATCTCAAACCAGACGTCGGTCTCGCGGCGCAGATAGACCAAGGTGTCGAGCACTGCCTGCAGGTGCCCCGAGCAGGTCTGGGCGTAAAACCGTTCGGTGAAGGCTTTGAGGTCGACGTTGGCGGCGTCCATGTGGGCGTAGAACTCGGCGCGCGGCGACGCGCACATGTAGCCGGCGGTGACCGCCACCGCCTTGATCCCGCGCGCGTGGCAGGCATCGGCGACGTCCATCGCGTACTCCATGAAGATCACCGGGTCGTTGTAGGTGAACGCGACGCTCGCGCAACCGAGCCGCTCCGCGGCCCGCGCGATCGCCTCCGGCGTGGCAGCGTCGGCGAGCGTGTCGAATTCACGTGACTTCGAGATGTCCCAGTTCTGGCAGAACCGGCAGCACAGGTTGCAGCCGGCAGTGCCGAACGACAGCACCGGCGTGCCCGGAAGGAAATGAGCCAGCGGCTTCTTCTCGATCGGGTCGACGCAGAATCCGCTGGAGCGCCCGTATGTAGTCAGGACGATGCCCTCGCCCTCGCGCGCGCGCACAAAGCACATGCCGCGCTGCCCGTCGCGCAGCTTGCACGCCCGGGGGCAGACATCGCACTGGACGCGACCATCGTCCAGGCGATGCCAGTGCTTCGTGGCGACACCGCTCATCCCGGACCGCGAGCGTAGCGCCCCAAGAGGAGCGCACCGCCCACGACCACCGCACCGCCACGACCTCCGCACCGCGCCACGACCACCGCACCGCGCCACGAGGCCCCGCGCCTTGGTACGGTCACCTTCCCCGATGGCGCCACCCAATCCGTTCGACATCGCCTCCGAGGGCATCCGGACGCTCCGGGCGTTCGGCCAGCGCATTCCCGGCGCCGGCGACGTCCTGGCCCGGCCGCTCAGCGACGCGGTCAAGCACCGCACGGTGATGATCACCGGCGCTTCGTCGGGCATCGGGAAGGCGGCAGCACTCGAGATCGGAGAGGCGGGCGGAATCATCCTGCTCGTCGCCCGCCGCAAGGACCAGCTCGAGGAGGTCAAAAGCGAGATCGAGTCCTCGGGAGGCACCGCCCACGTCCACCCGGCAGATCTCACCAATATGGACGACATCGACCGGATGTGCGCGGAGGTGCTGGAGCGCCACCAGACGGTCGACATCCTGGTCAACAACGCCGGCAAGTCGATCCGCCGCTCAGTCGACCGCGCCTATGAGCGCTTCCACGACTACCAGCGGACGATGCAGCTCAACTACTTCGCGGCGGTCAAGCTGATCCTGGATCTGCTTCCCACGATGCGCGAGCGAAAAAGCGGCCACATCGTGAACATCTCGACGATCGGGCTGCAGATGAACACGCCCCGCTTCAGCGCCTACGTCGCGAGCAAGGCAGCGCTCGACGCGTTCTCGCGCTCGATCGGACCCGAGGTCATCAACGACGGAGTACACATCACCACGGTCTACATGCCGCTCGTGCGCACCCCGATGATCGCCCCGACCAAGATCTACGACCGGTTCCCGACGCTCACCCCGCAAGAGGCGGGGCACATGATCGCCGAGGCGATCCGCAAGCGCCCCAAGCGGATCGCGACCGCGCTGGGCAGCCTGGGCCAGCTCACCTACGCAATCGCGCCGGGCGCCCAAGACCTCGTGGTCAACCGCGCCTATCATCTGATCCCCGAGGGTGACCAGAAGCAGCCCGACCACGAGCCCACGCCCGAGGAGCGCGCGTTCCTCAGGGCAACCCGCGGCGTCCACTGGTAAGGGCCGGTATGAAAATAATCTCGGCACTGGATGCGGCCTGGATGACTTCGCGGATGCGGCACCGGCGCGTGCGCACCGTAGCGCTGCTACTACCGCGCACGCACCGGCACCGCCCCGCTCGGCCCCAGACCGGCCCAGCACCGAACTTATTCCCTACGGACCCTAAAGCAGAGCCGTGCAGCTCGAGGGCATCCACCACGTGACCGCGATCACCGCCGACGCCCGGCGGAACCTCGACTTCTACGCGGGAACCCTCGGCTTGCGCCTGGTCAAGAAGTCGGTCAATCAGGACAACACATCGGTCTATCACCTGTTCTACGCCGACGAAACGGGCGCGCCGGGATCGGACATCACGTTCTTCGAGTACCCGAACCTGCCGATCGGCCGCGCCGGCGCGGGCATGATCCATCGCATCGTGTGGCGCGTCGGAAGCGCCGAAGCGATCGACTTCTGGCACGACCGGCTGAGCAAAACTGGCTATGACCCGGCCCAAACCGGCGAGAGCCTTTACTTCAGCGACCCCGAGGGACTCGCACACGAGCTGACCGTCGCCGACGCCCCGGACGAACCGCTGAGCGCCCACCACCCCGAGATCCCGGCCAACCTCGCCCTCCAGGGCTTCGACGGGGTGCGGGCCTACGCCGACCCCGGGCCGAGCCGTACGCTCCTAGAAGGAACGCTTGGCTTCCACCCCGAGCCGGGCGGCGCCACGTGGGAAGCGCGCGGCGAGCACCGCGGCAGCTACTACATCTACGACGTCCCGCCCTCCGAGCGACCCCGCAAGGGCGCCGGCACCGTCCACCACGTCGCCTGGGCCACCCGGCCAGCGGAGATCGACACCTGGCAGGAAACCCTGGCCCACGCGGGCACTCACCCCACGCCGGTCATCGACCGCCATTACTTCCGCTCGGTGTACTTCCGCGAGCCCTCCGGCGTGCTCTTCGAGCTGGCCACCATCGGCCCCGGCTTCACGGTCGACGAACCGCTCGAGCACCTGGGCGAGAGGCTCTCGCTCACCCCGCGCTACGAACACCTGCGCGAGCAGATCGAGCCGACGCTGACCCCCCTACGCAATCCGCGGGACGCCTGGGCTAGGCTGAACTAGCGGGCCTCACCTCGACGTCCCACTAAACGGAGCTGCCGGCGTCGCGCATCAGCTGCCCGATCGTCACAGCCTGCAGATGCTCTGTGGTGAGGCGGCGGTCGAGCTTCCCCACCAGCGCGGGGCACTGGCGCGAGGTCGCGACGGTGAGCTCGATCACCTCGCCCGCGTGCAGCCGCCCGACGCTGTCGTCGCCGTCCTGGAGCCGGACCGCGCCGGCCACCAGCCGCCCGCCGGCTCCGTGCGCCATCCACCACTGGCCGACGCTCGGGCCGCTCGACGCGTACAGGAAGTGGTGGTGGAACCCGAACCGGGCGACCAGGTCGCCGAGTTGGTCGCGCGTCCCGAGCCAGCGCACCAGCCCGCCCTTGGGAAGGCGCGGCAGGGCCTGATCGCCGTAGCCCACCACCACCGTGGCCTGAAGTGGCGCAGGCTTTCCGACCGCGAACGAGGCGCGAATCCCGTGGCCCGCCAGATAGTTCGCGATGGCGGGGACCTCGCTCGCCGGCGCATCGACGAGCACCCCGACCTCGGGCCGGCTCGTCGGCACCGCGGTGACCGGGCGCATGTGGACGAAATGGGAGACCAGGCTGTAGGACGCGCCGGTGGTGAGCGTCCAGCTCGCGAGCACCAGCGCCGCTGCCGTGCCCGCCACCGCGCGAGCCGTGCGGACCCGCCAGGCCGGGAGCGGCCGCGCGCGGCGCTCGTCGCTCAGGATCAGCGACGCGGTCGATGGACGGCGGGCGAACCGGCCGTCCGGCTCGGGACGATCCGCCAGCGCCCGTTCCAAGTCCGGACCGATCTCCTCGACGGTCCGCGCCACCTGGGCCAACCCGAACTTCAGCAGTGCCTGGTTCGAGACCCGGACGTGCCCGTAGCCGAAGCCGTAGGAGATCACCGGGCAGCCGCGGATGATCGCCTCGAGCACGGTCAGCCCAGCGCTCGAGTGGACCAGCGCGTCGCTCGCAGCGAGCACATCCCCCATCCGGTCGGTGAAGCCCATGACCCGCAGGCGCGGCTCGCTGCCCAGCTCTCGCGACACCTGGGCCCGCAGCTTGTCGTTGCGCCCGCACAGGCACAGCACGATGGCGTCTCGCACGTCCAGCGCGGCCCGCGTCGCGCCGAGCAGGTCGCCCACGCCCCAGCCCCCGCCGGACACCGCGATCACCTTCGTCTCGTCGATCGGCAGCCCGAGCGCGCGCCGGGCGTCGCTGCGCGAGCGGGCGGCCAGGAACGCGGTCGAGGTGGGCGGCTTGGCCCAGCGCACGCTGCCCGGCCCGGCGATCGACTCGGCCTCCTCGATCGTCTCGGGATGGGTCACGAAGTGCAGGTCGATTCCCGGATGGGCCCAGAACTGCATCCCGGCCAGGTCGGTGATCGAGGAATAGCACGGCACCTTTAAGCGCCCGCTCCGTCTCAGCTGGCCAAGAACGGCCGTAACCCCGGGGTACGTAGAGACGATCACGTTGGGATCGTGGGCCCGGATCAGCCGCATCAACCCACGGTGGCCGAGCAACGTCAGCAACTTCATCGACAACCACCGGGTCGGCGCGAAGCCCATGAACAGCCGGTACTGGAAGTCGAACAGCCACGGCACCCAGCGGAACATGAACTCCGAGTTCTCGCGCAGCAGCTTGGTCAGGAACCACCCCATGGCCGGCAGCCCATTGACGATCGACACGACGGCGTCGGGATCCTCGTCGCGGAATTCCCGCGCCACCGCACGCGCCGGCAGGTCGTGTCCTTCGCCGATGTCGGCCGAGATGATCAGCACATGGCGCGGGCGCGACTCGGCGTCGGGCTCGCCGGCGGGGATGACCGAGGCCGCCTCGCACTCGGCCGCCCGCGCCTCCCGTTCACAGCGCCACGCGACATACCGCGCGACGCCGTCGGCGAACGGCGTCCGCGCCGTCCACCCCAACTCGTGCGCCGCCCGCGTGCTCGACACCACCTTGCCGTTGAAGTCGCCCGGCCGCGCCGGCGTGTAGACGATCTCCACGTCGCCGAGCAGCTCCTGCACCCGCTCGGCGATCTGCTTGATCGTCACGTTCTCGTCCGAGGCCAGGTTGTAGACCCGGTTGCGGGCCACGTCCGCCAGTCCCAGCGTTACCCCCTCAGCGAGATCCTCGACGTACACGAAGCGTCGCGACTGGCCGCCGTCGCCGGCCAAGGTCAAGGGCTCGCCCCGCAGCGCGCGTCCCACGAACGCCGGGATGACCGCCGCCTCGCGCGCGCGAGGACCGTAGGGAATGCCGAAGCGTAGGATCGTGTAGTCGATCCCGTACAGCTCCTGGTAGGCCTTGCAGTAGAGCTCCCCGGCGAGCTTCGTGCTCGTGTACAGGTGACTGGGGGCGGGCAGCAGGGTGTCCTCGTCCACCACCTCCGGCTCGCAGTCCGAATAGACCCAGATGGTCGAGGCGTAGACGATCCGCTTGACCCCGGCGCGTCGGGCCGCTTCCAACACGGCCACGGTCCCGCGGGCGTTGACCCGTTCGGCGTCCTCGGGCTCGGCGTGCACGTCGTTGACATCGGCAACGGCGGCCAGGTGCGCGACCGCGTCGCACGAATGCAGTGCCCGCTCCAAAGCCTCGCGGTCGGTGATCGACCCGAGCACTGTGTCCACGCTGCCTGGCTCGTGCCAGGGCGACGGGCGCAGGTCGTAGATGACGGGCTGGTGGCCGGCCTCGCGCAGCTTGTCGACCACGTGCGAGCCGATGAACCCCGACCCACCGGTGACGAGGACTCTCATGCTGATTGCGACTCCGGACGGTAATACAGCGGCACGCAGGAATGGTTGCGCGCAATCCAGTCGGAATTCGGCAAGTCGACGTGATGGCCCATGATCCGGTGGCATGGCTCGTCGTATACGCGACCGGTCGAACGCTCGAGCCAGTCGAACACGATGTACTTGTAGAGCCCCGAAACCATGCCCGCGGGCAGCTCCAACCGGCGGGCGGCGTACAGGGGATCGAGCCGATCCCGCGCCACCGCATTCTTCCAGGCCACGATCTCGGGCAGGCGCTCGATCTGGACCAGCCCCACCGCGGCGGTGAACTCGTTCATGCGGAAGTTGAGGCCGTGGACCTCGTAGCTCGGCTTGCCGTAGTTGCGGAACGCCCGCGCGTGCTCAATCACCTCGGGACGGTCCGACACCAGCACGCCGCCCTCACCGGTCGTGATCGTCTTGGTCGCGTACAGCGAGTAGATGCCGGCGTCTCCGTAGGTTCCGGCCCGGCGGCCGTTCCACTCGGCGCCATGGGCATGGGCACAGTCCTCGATCAGGAAGATGCCGTTTTCTGCGCAATATGCAGCAATTTCCTGCGTCTCGAAGGCGATGTGGCCACCGATGTGGACGAGGAACGCCGCCCGTGGCTTGAATTTCTCGGCCTTGGCCTGGAAATCGGCAAACGACATGCACAGGTCCTCGCGGTTACAGTCGACGAACTGCACCTCGGCGCCGGCGTTTATTGCGGCCAGCGGCGTGGCCATGAACGTGTTCGACGGGCACAGCACGGTTTCCCCCCGGACGCCGGCGAAATGCAACGCCGCCAGTGTGCCCCCGGTCCAGCCCGCAAAGGCAACCGCCTCGAGTCCGTTGTGGGCAGCCCAAGCCGCCTCGAACCGGCGGGTCATCTCGCCCTCCGACCAGTGGCCGGAGTCGATCACCTCGTCGATCAGGGCATGGACCCGGGCGCGGTCACGCGGGTCGAACCCGATCGCGAAGCGCGCATGGTCAGGAACAGCGGCGGTCTTTGGCGAGGAAACGGTGGTCATCGTGTTCGTCGCGCACGTTGGCACCCCATCGTGCGCTGCTATGCCGGCCAGGCGCTCACGATCCAGCCTGTCAGAGGGGTAGGACGGTACCGGTTTTCTGACGTTTGAGTTCTCTCACGATCAGCTTCAAGGCCTCGGCAGTCCGCGCGTGCGAGCCCTTGGCGCTGTAGAAATCCGCGTCGTGCAGGAGGATCACGTCTCCGGCGCCTAGGTCCCGCAATACCCGGCCGGCGATCCGCTCGGGGGTGGTGAGCCGGCGCCAGTCCTTCCCCCACCGCGACCAGAGCAACGGCTTCAGGCCCCGGGCTCGCGCCGCCTCCAACCCCGCCGGGCTGTACAACCCGTAGGGCGGCCGGTGCCACACCGGCTTGACTCCCGCGGCCTCGGCGATCGCCGTCGCGCCCCGCGCCAGGTCGTCCTCCACGGCCCGCCCGCGCAGCGCCGGCTGGGGGCGGTGCCGGTAGCCGTGCAGAGCGACCACGTGCCCCCGCGCGGCGATCTCGGCCGCCAGCGCCGGCCGGCGCTCCACCTGCTCGCCGACCAGGAAGAACGTCGCCTTGATCCCGGCGCCGTCGAGCACCTCGAGAACCGCCGGCGTTCCCTCGGGGTGGGGGCCGTCGTCGAACGTCAGCGCCACGCCGCCGGGTACCGTGCGCTGAATGCCAAGAGCCCGTGCGGCCCGTGGAACATGAGGAGCGAGCAGGTGGGCGATCACGGCGATGATTTTGATGACCTGAGTTTCAGTCCGCGCCCGGCCGACGTGATCGCCATCGAGCCGCTGTTTGGGAAGTTGTGTCTACATACTGGACATTTCATCCCAAGCGCCCTCCCGGGAAGCGCCGGCCGAGGCGCGGCGTCCTCACCTCCGTAACGTGCTCGACACACTGACGCCGAATCTCGACCACTGGCTAGCCCGCCCCGCGATCCGCGTCGCCCACCGCCGCGCCAGCAACGCGCCGGCCGACCGCCTCTGGGAGGAGGCGCGGCAGGTCCGCCTGAGCGACGCGCGGCTGCTCGGTCGCCTGGTGCGCTGGCGCATCCCGGGCCTCGCCCCGGACCTCGCGTTCGATGAGATGTTCCGCGCGCCGCCGTTCCTCGTTTTGGCCGAGGAGCCCGGCCGAGCACTCGTGTCCGGGCTGGTAGGGCGGATCTGGACCCTGCGCCGCGACTACCCCGAGCTGCGCGACCCGGAGGAGTTCCGGGAGTGGAGCACCCCCGGCACGGCACGCGTGTTGTTCGCCAACTGGGTGCAAGAGGACCCCACCGAGGTCCGCGCCGAGGTGCGCGTCGAACCGATTGGCGCGCAGGGCCGCCTCGGCATCGCCGCCGTGCGACCGCTCGTCACCGCGTCCGCACACCTGATCGGCAACGACGGGCTGGAGGCCGCGGTCCGCCGCGCGGAGCAACGGTAGGCTCGCCCCATGGCAGCCCAACCCGCGACAGCCGCTCTGGCCGGCCTGCGCCGCTTCTTTGTCGTTCCACACACCCACTGGGACCGCGAGTGGTACCTGCCGTTCGAGGCGTTCCAGCTCCAGCTCGCCTCCGTGGTCGACGAGGTGCTCGAGGTGCTCGAGGCCGACCCGAGCTTTCCCTGCTTCACGCTCGACGGCCAGGCGATCGTGCTCGAGGACTACCTCGAAGCAAGACCGGAGAACGAACACAGGCTGCGGGCGCTGATCGCCGCCGGCCGGCTGGAGGTCGGACCGAGCTACGTGCTGCCCGACGAGCTGCTCGTCGGCGCCGAGTCGCTCGTGCGCAACCTGCTGACGGGCCGCGCCGTATGCGAGCGGTTCGGCGCTGAGCCCTCACCGGTCGGCTACATGCCCGACAGCTTCGGGCACCCTCTCCAGCTGCCCCAGATCCTGGCCGGCTTCGGGATCGACACCTTCATCTTCTCGCGCGGCCTCGGCGATCAGCTCGACGACGTCGGCGTGGTCTTCCGGTGGCGCTCGCCCGACGGCAGCGAGGTCCGCGCCTTCCAGCAGCTGCCCTCCTACAGCAACTTCAACGTGGAGGACGCCGACGCGGCGAAGGCGCGAATCGAGGAGATCGCGGAGCACTTCGGCGCCGCGCTTGCCCGCGCCGGCCTCCAGGGCGTCCTACTCTGCGACGGCGACGACCACCGCCGGATCCGACGCGAGTTGCCAACCCTGTGCGCGGAGCTCGCGCGCCGGCTCCCGGGCACCAGCTTCACCATCGCCCGCAACGGCGACTACGTGGCTGCGGTCGAGCCGCGCGAGTTGCCCAGCTACATGGGAGAGCTACTCGGCAGCCGCCTTCAGAACGTGCTGCGGGGGGTGAACTCGGCGCGGCTCTACCTCAAGCAGGCCAACGAACGCGCCGAACGGCGGCTGCTCGAGGTCGAGACCCTGAGCGCGCTCGCTGCGCTGCACGCCGGCGGGTCATTCCCCACCTCGGATTTCAGGCTGGCCTGGGGCCGCCTGCTCAAGTGCCAACCGCACGACTCGATTTGCGGCTGCTCGTGCGACGAGGTCCACCGCGACATGCTCGTCCGCTACGAGCAGCTCGACCGGGGGATCTCGGAGCTCGGGCGGCGCGCTGCACTGCACGGCTTGGCGACACGGGACGGCGCCGGCGCGGTCAACCTCCTCCCGTACCGCCGCCGCGGCCTCGTCGAGCTCGCCGGGATGGAGCCTACCACGGTCGAGCTCGCCGGCTTCAGCGCGCGAACCGTCGAGCTCACCCCGGCGACCCCGCCCGCCGAGCCTCCGCGCGACGGCGCGTCGATCGAGACCGACTGGCTACGCGTCGAAGCCGCCCGGGACGGCACGCTGACGCTGACCGACCGGCGGACCGGCCGGCGCTTCCCGCACCTGCACCGGCTCGAGGACGAGCCGGACGTGGGCGACCTCTACAACTTCTGCCCAGCCGAGGGCGCGCCGAGATGGCGTCCGGACTCCGCCGTCACCCGGGTGCTGCGCGACGGCCCGGTCGTACACGAGCTCGAAATCCGAGCTCCCCCCGTCATCACGATCGTGCGGCTGATTAAGGACATCGACCGAATCGAGTTCCATACGACGATCGACAACCAGACCGAGGATCACCGGCTCCGCGCCGTGTTCCCGGTCGGCCTCACCGACGCGGCCGACGTCCGCGCGGAGGGACAGTTCGCGCTGGTCCGTCGGCCACTCACGCCGCCGGCGCCGAGGACGGACTGGGTCGAGCCACCGGACCCGACCCACCACACCCTCGGCGCGGTCGCGCTCGGCCCGCTCGCGCTGCTCATCAAGGGGCTGCCCGAATACGAAGCTCGTCCGTCCGACGCCGGCCCTGAGCTCTGCCTGACGCTGCTCCGATGCGTCGGGCTCATCTCGCGACCGACGGGGGCGCTGGTTGCTCGCCCGCTGGGCGCCGGCCCCCAGACCCCCACGCCGGACGGCCAGTGCCTCGGCCGCCACGAGTGCGAGTACGCACTGCTGCCCGGCGCCGACGCGATCGACGACACCGCGCTTCTCCGCGCCGCGCAGGACTACCGCTACGGATTCCTCGTCACTCCGCACGCGGTCGACTTCGACCCTCCGGCGCGCGTCGACGGCGACGTGGTGTTCTCTTGCCTGAAGGGGGCCGAGGACGGCGACGGCCTGATCCTGCGCTGCTTCAACGCCGAGGAGACCGGGGCGTGCGTTCGCATCGCCGGCAACGTCACCGCCACGCGTGTCCGCCTCGATGAGACCGGCGGCGAGACGGCCCCCGACCGGTTCGATCTGCGCCCGGGCGAGATCGCCACGTTTCGGCTGCGCCCTTTGTGAAGCCTCTGACACAAACGCTCGCTTCCGCCCGCGCCGCGTCTAATGTCAGCCGCGTGAGCGCGTTCGAAGCCGACGTGACCGTGCGCCGCACCCGGTTCCGCAGGCCCGAGACCGGCTGGGCGGTGGTCGAGGCGGCCGACGCGAACGGCGCGCCGGTGGTGCTCGTTGGGCCGCTGGTCCACCTCGAAGAACGTGAACGGGCGCACATCACCGGCACGTGGGTCCAGGACAGCCGTTACGGCCGCCAGGTCAAGGTCTCCGAGGCCCACCCGCTCCCGCCCTCCGATGACGATGCCGACACCGTCCTCGCCTACCTGGTGCGGGTCAAGCACGTCGGGGCCAAGCGTGCCGCCCGGCTACTCGAGCGCTACGGGGCCGCCCGGGTCTTCGACGCGATCGACGACGATCCGCACGCGGCCTTCGCCGACGCCGGCCTGCGGCGGGGGCAGGTCGCCGAGGCGATCCGCGCCTGGGAGCGGCTGCGCGTCACCCGCCGCCTGCACCTGCTGCTCGCGCCACACGGTCTCGCCTATCTGGCGCCCCGGATCCGCGAGACCTACGGCGACGGCGCCCACCGCGTGGTCTCCGAGCGCCCCTACGAGCTGACCAGCGTGTTCGGCGTGGGCTTCCTCACCGCCGACCGGATCGCCCGGCACCTTGGCGTGGCCGAAGACGGCCCCGAGCGCACGCGAGCCGCGATTCTGCACATCCTTGCCGAGGCCGAGCGCGGCGGCAGCACCTGCATGCCGCTCGAGCTCCTGTTGAGCGCTGCGGGCGACCTGCTCGGCTCCTCCCCCACCGAGCCCGACATCGACGCGCTGGTCGAGGCCGGGGACCTCGTGCGCGAGGGCATCTGGATCTACCGCACCGAGACGGCCGAGCTCGAAGCTGAGCAGGCCGCGCAGGTCCAGGACCTGCTCGCGGGACCATCGGGGGACCGTCTCCGGGAACCGCAGGCGGACAAAGACGGTCTGACTGACGAGCAGATGCGGGGCGTGCGCAATGCCTTCGTCCACCGCCTGTCGCTGATCACCGGTGGGCCCGGCACCGGCAAGACAGCGTCGATCCGCACGATCGCCAGGCTCGCCGGCGCCCAGGGCGCGCGCGTGCTGCTCGCCGCCCCGACCGGACGGGCCGCGATCCGCATGCGCGAGGCGAGCGGGCTGCATGCCACCACGGTTCACTCGGCGCTCGGCTGGATCCCCGGCGAGGGCCCCACGCATGACGGGCACGACCCGCTCTCGTGCGACCTCCTGATCGTCGACGAGACCTCGATGGCCAACCTCGAGCTCCTCGTCACGCTGCTGCGTGCGGTCCCGGCCAGGGCTCACGTGGTGCTGGTCGGCGATGCCGATCAGCTCGCCCCGATCGGCGCCGGGAAGCCGTTCGCCGAGCTGATCGCCTCCGGCTCGGTGCCGAGGACCAGACTGACCCACATCTTCCGCCAGGCGGCGGGGAGCATGATCGTGCAGGGCGCCCACGCGATCCGCCGCGGCGATACGCCGGTGTTCACCGCCGAGCCGGGCATGCGCCGGGACCTGTTCCTGATCGAGCGGAGCGACCCGCGCGCCGCCCGCGAGGAGATCGTCTCGCTGGTTTGCCAGCGCCTCCCGGCCCACTACGGGATCGACCCGGTCAAGGACATCCAGGTGTTCGCGCCGGTATACCGGGGCGAGGTCGGGATCGACGCGCTGAACGACGCGCTGCGCGACCGGCTCAACCCGGACGGCGAGCCCGTGCGCGGCGGGCGGCTGCGCATCGGCGACAAGCTGATGATGACCGGGCGCAACCTGCATGAGCTGGGCCTGATGAACGGCACCCTGCTCCGACTCCTCGATCAGATCGAGAGCGATTCCGAGGACGGCGACGAGGCCGCGCTGCTGCTCGGCGACGACGAGCAGGTGTTTCGCTTCCCGCCCGAGCAATCCGAACGCCTCCGGCTAGCCTACGCCTGCTCGGTCCACCGCGGCCAGGGCATCGAGTTGCCCGTGGCCGTGATCGTGGCTCATCCCGCCGGCGGCGCCTTCTTCCTGCGTCGCGAGATGCTCTATACGGCGGTCACCCGGGCCAAGCTGGCCACGGTGATCGTGGGCACGGGAGAGGTCGTCGTGCGCGCCGCCCGCACGCCCGACACCGGACGGCGCCACAGCCGCCTCGTCGAGCGCCTGACCCGGCTGCCCGCCGCCACGTAGCCGTGCCAAGCGAAGCCCACAGCTCTGCCTCGCCGCGCAAGCGCCACGCCCTCGAGCTGTTCGCGGACCTTCCCGGTACCTACGACCGGATGGGCGCCATGCTCAGCTTCGGGCAGGACCCGCGCTGGCGCCGCGCCCTGCTCGACGCCATCGACCCGAGGCCCGGAATGCGCATCCTCGATGTGGCCACCGGCACCGGCCTCGTCGCGTTCGGACTGGCCGGGCGGGGCGCCACCGTCATCGGCCTCGATCAGAGCGAGCAGATGCTGGCCGGCGCCCGCCGTCGGCTGGCGGCGCGCTCCGACCTCGCAGCCCGCCTGAGCTTCGTGGCCGGCGAGGCGGAGCGGTTGCCGTTCGCCGACGGGGACTTCGACGCGCTGACCTTCACCTACCTCTTGCGCTACGTCGACGACCGGGCCGCCACCATGCGTGAGCTCGCGCGCGTGGTCAAGCCTCAGGGCCCGATCGGGATGGTCGAGTTCGCCGTACCGCAGCCGGCCGCCCTGCGCGCGCTGTGGCTCGTGCACACGCGCGTCGGGCTGCCTCTCGTGGGGCGCCTAATCTCCCCCGCCTGGCTCGAGGTCGGCCGCTTCCTGGGGCCGAACATCGAGCAACTCTACGCCGAGGAGCCTGACCTCGCCGCGCTATGGCGAGGGGCCGGAATCGATCGCGTGCACGAACGCCGGATGAGCTTCGGCGCCGGCCTCATCATGTCCGGAGTCAAGGAACGCGATGGCCAGCGCTCCGCGTGACCTGGACCGCCCAGCCTTCTATGCGCTGCGCTCGGGCGGCTGGCGCGACTTGGTCACGCTGCTGCACCCTCCCTACACCGCCTGGCACCTGAGCTACGTGGCGCTAGGCGCGGCTGCCGCGCCCCACATCTACGCCAACCGGCTGGCCGCGGCGCTCGGCGCGTTCTTCCTCGCCGTCGGCATCAGCGCCCACGCCCTCGACGAGCTCCACGGCCGCCCGCTCCAAACCAAGCTCAAGCGACCCACGCTGATCGCGCTCGCCGCGACCTCGTTCGCCGGCGCGATCGCGATCGGCGTGGCCGGCGTCTTCGTCGTCTCCCCGCTCCTCGCACCCCTCGTGCTCGCCGGCGGGCTGCTCGTCCCGGCCTACAACCTCGAGCTCGCCGGCGGCCGCCTGCACTCGGACACCTGGTTTGCCTTGGCCTGGGGCGGCTTCCCCGCCTTCACCGGCTACTTCGTCAACGCGCTGACGGTCCGCCCCGCTGGCGTGCTCGTGGCCGGCGCGTGCTGCCTGCTGAGCGCCGCCCAGCGCCAGCTGAGCACGCCCGTGCGCCGGCTGCGCCGCGGCACCACGGAGGTGATCGGACAGCAGCGCCTGCGCGACGGCAGCGTCATCGAGCTGACTCGCGCCGGGCTCTCGGCGCCGCTGGAAGGCGCGCTCCGGGCGCTCTGGATCGCGCTCGTGCTGCTCGCGATCGGCCTGATCGCGGTACGCGCTTAGCCGGCCCCGGCCGCCCCCTCGGTAAGGGCATAGCCGGCCCCGGCCGCCCCCTCCGTGCGGGCATAGCCGGCCCCGGCCGTCCCCTCGGTAAGGCACAGCCGGCCCCGGCCGCCCCCTCGGTGCGGGCTTAGCCGGCCCCGGCCGCCCCGTCGGCACTCCGGCCCCGCCGGCGCTGGGTGCGACCCCCGGTGCATTTCGGCGGAAATCGCCCCACCCACCGCCGTCCACCGCACATAAGCGCCTGTGAGGCGCTTATCTGCCGAAAGTCCGAGCGAGGATCCGGCTTTCGTTCGTTTTGCACCGCGCTCACGATCGCAACTCCCGACGATTCGGCGCGTTAGAACCGAAAAGCCCTTGTCGGGAGGATTGCCGCTGCGTCGTTCACTCGTTGTGCTCAGCTCGATCGTCGTGATCGCCCTGGCCGCGGCGGCGGCCGCGCTCACGCCGGCCTCGAGCGGCCAGGCGCCGAGCGGCCAGGCGCCGAGTGGCCAGGCGCCGAGTGGCCAGGCGCCGGGCGGGTATCTCCCGACCAAACTCCCGGTGTGCACGCCACCCGCCAAGCCGCAGCGCCCACCGCTGGCCAAGGGCCTTTCCATCTATGCCTCGCCCAACCCCGCGGTGAGCGCCGCCCGACAGGTAAAGATTTTCGGTCGGCTGCTGAGTGTCCGCCACGGCGTCCACCGGTGCGGCGTCACGATCGTCCTGTGGCGGCGCTTCCCCGGCCAGCGCGCCTACACCGCGGTGGCCCGAACGCTCACCACCCCAACCGGCCGGTACAGCTTCGTGCTTTCACCCGGCGCGGTCACCACCAACCGCGACTGGGTGGTCACCGCACGCGGCCTGCCCAGCCGCGTGCTCGCGGAGTACGTCCTCCCCGTGGTCACCCTCCAAAGCACCGCGACGTTCGCCGTGGCCGGCGACGCCGAGATGCTGAGCGGCCAGCTTGAGCCCGGCCGCGCCGGCCAGCAGGTGTCGCTCCAGCGCCTCACCGACGGGCGCTGGCTGACCGTGATGCGGCCTCGTCTCAGACGCGACCTGGCCTTCGCGGTCAACCACACCTTCACCACCGGGCGCACCGAGCAATGGCGGGCGCTCGTACCCGCCAGCCAGCGAAACCTCGCCTCGGCCTCCCCGGTCCTGAAGATCAAGATCGCCCCCGCCACCGGGATCCACAAGATTCGCCATGTGGTGATCATCATGCAGGAGAACCGCTCGTTCGACAGTTACTTCGGGACGTTTCCCGGCGCCGACGGGATTCCGTCCGGCGTGTGCGTCCAGGACCCGATGAACGGCGGCTGCGTGGCCCCGTTCCACGAGGCCGCGGATCTCAACTACGGGGGTCCGCACGGCATGGGCAACGCGAGCGCGGACATCGACAGCGGGCGGATGGACGGCTTCGTCGGCGAGGCCGAGCAGGGTCAGGGCTGCAGCTCGGCTGACCCCAACTGCAGCCCCTGCACCGAGAACAGCACCAGCCAGAGCCAGCACGCCGCCTGCATCGACGTGATGGGCTATCACGACGCGCGCGAAATTCCCAACTACTGGGCCTACGCCCGGAACTACGTGCTCCAGGACCACATGTTTGAGCCCAACGCGTCCTGGAGCCTGCCCCAGCACCTGTACATGGTCTCGGAGTGGTCAGCCTTCTGTAGCAACCCGTTAGACCCATTCTCCTGCCGCGGCGATCTGCAGAACCCAAACCCGGATTCGACCCTCGACGCCAGCCGCTTCGCCACCTCCAACGACGGTCTGCTCCACTACGCCTGGACCGACATCACTTACCTGTTGCACGAGCAGGACGTGAGCTGGGGCTACTACGTCTTCCAGGGCACCGAGCCTGACTGCGAGAACGACAGCTCGATGACCTGCGCCCCCGTGCAGCAGGGGCCGACAACGCCGGGCATCTGGAACCCGCTGCCCTCGTTCACCGACGTCACCCAGGACGGCCAGCTCGGCAACATCCAGTCGCTCTCGAACTTCTTCACGGCCGCCAGGAAGGGCACGCTGCCCGCCGTCTCCTGGATCAACCCCAACGGTCAGGTGTCCGAGCATCCACCCGCTCTGGTCAGCGCCGGCCAGACCTACGTGACGAGCCTGATCAACGCGATCATGCAGAGCCCCGACTGGAACAGCACGGCAATATTCCTCTCCTGGGACGACTGGGGTGGCTTCTACGACCACGTCGTGCCACCCGTCGTGGACCGCAGCGGCTTCGGTCTGCGCGTCCCCGGGATCGTGATCAGCCCCTACGCCAAGCAGGGCGCCATCGACCAACAGACCCTGAGCCACGACGCTTACAACAAGTTCATCGAGGACGACTTCCTCGACCGCGCCCGCCTGAACCCGAACGCCGACGGGCGGCCTGATCCCCGCCCCGACGTACGCGAGAACAACCCGATCCTCGGCAACCTGACCGCCGACTTCAACTTCAACCAGACGCCGCGGGCGCCGATCATCCTGCCCGTGCATCCCGCGCCCGGCCCTGCCTCGACGCCGCCGTAGGCTGCCGCGCTACTTGCCTTTCGAGACCACCAGGATCAGGCCGTAGACCACCAGCGCCAGGCACGCCGCCAGCGCCAGTACCCCCGCCACGCTCATCGCCCACGCCGCGCCGGATCGCCGCTCGCGCCGCAGCTCGTCGGCACGATCGGCGCAGTAGATCACGGTCGAGAAGGCCGCCGTGACGCCGATGCCGGCCGCCACGGCAGATACGACCACGCCGAGCAGCGTCCCGGCTGTGAGCGCGGCGGCGATCATGATCCAGGAGCCGGGACGAGGTGTGCGCGCCGCCGGCGGACCAACACCAGCAGCACCGTGAGGATCGCGGCCGTGAACAGCACGAGAGGCCCGCTCAGGCCTCCACCCAGCGCTTGGGTCGCCTCCCAGATCGCGGCCGCCATGATGGCCGCCGCCGGGAGGGTGACCATCCACGCGACGACGATGTTGCCCGCTACCCCCCAGCGTACGGCGGACACGCGCTTGGCGGCCCCGGCGCCCATCACGCCGCCGTTGATCACGTGCGTGGTCGAGATCGGGAAGCCGTAGTGCGACGCGGCCAGGATCGCCGCCGCGCCGGCGCTCTGGGCCGCGAACCCCTGACTCGGATCCATTTTGATGATCCGCATGCCGGTGGTCTTGATGATCCGCCAGCCCGCGGCGTACGTGCCGAGGCCGAGCGCCGTCGCGGAAGCAATGATCACCCACGTCGGAACCTGGACGTTGTTGGCAGGAATCGAACCTCCGGCGACCAGTGCCAAGGTGATCACGCCCATCGTCTTCTGCCCGTCGTTGGTGCCGTGCGAGAGCGACAAGAGCCCGCTCGAGAGGATCTGCCCCAGCCTGAAGCCCCGCGCCACCGTGCCCGGTCGGCGCCGGCCAACCACCCGATAGGCGAGCAGGATCGACGCCCACGCCACCGCGAAGGCCAATACCGGGGAGATGATCGCCGGCACGATCACCTTGTCGACCAGCCCGCTTGCCTTGATCGCGCCCGCGCCCTCAGCCGCCCATGCCGCCCCTACCAGCCCGCCGATCAGCGCGTGCGACGAACTTGAGGGCAACGCCAGCCGCCAGGTGATGAGGTTCCAAGCGATCGCTCCGAGCAGCGCCGCGAACACGACAGTGGTCGTCGTCGCCTGCGCGCTCACGATCCCGCTGGCGATCGTGGTCGCGACCTTGAGCGAGATGAACGCGCCCACGAAGTTGAGGATCGCCGAGAACCCCACCGCCACGTTGGGCGGCATCGCCCGCGTGGAGATCGAGGCAGCGACCGCGTTGGCGGTGTCGTGAAAGCCGTTGGTGAAGTCGAACGCCAGCGCGGTGACCACCACCACGACAAGCAGGGCATCGCTCATACGGCGCCTCCATCAACCATGCCCCGAGCCTCGCAGAGTCCACGGGACAACTTGTGAAGGAGTTGTGAAAGCGATGTGATCGCAGCGATGGCGGGCGACTACCCACCCGCCCGTCGCCGAAGCTCACATGTCCTGGCCGCCGTTCACGTGGAACACCGTGCCGGTGATGAACGACGAGTAGTCCGAGGCGAGAAAGTGCACCACCCGCGCCACGTCGTCGGGGCGGCCGAACCGTCCCACGGGGATCTGGGCCTTGACCCGCTCCTGCGACTTCTCGGGCATGGCTTGGAGCATCTCGGTGTAGATGAAGCCCGGCGCCACCGCGTTCACGGTCAGCCCGATCGTGTCCTCGGTGAGCTTCCCGGCGCGCCCGAGCTGGAAGCACGCCTCCCTCGCCAGCGACATGGTCAGCCCGAACATCCCCGACTTCGACGCCGCATAGTTGGCCTGGCCGATGTTGCCGGTCGAGCCGATGATCGAGGAGATGTTGATGATCCGGCCGGTGCCTCGCTCGAGCATGTGCGGCAGCGCCGCCTGGCTCATGAAGAACGCGCCGGAGAGGTTGACGGCGAGGACCTTGTACCAATCCTCGTCGGTCATCTTCAGCGCCGTCTTGTCGATCGTGATGCCGGCGTTGTTGACCAGCACATCGAGCCGGCCGTGGCGCTCGATGACCTCGTTGATGGTGCGCCGGCAGTCTTCGGCCGAGCCGACGTTGCCCTGGTGGATGCTCGCGGTCATGTCGTTCTCCTCGAGCTGGCGCAGCAGGCTCTCCGCCTGCTCCTTGTCGCGGCCGTAGCCGGCCGCCACCGCCGCGCCCTGCTCGGCGAAGCTGCGGCTGATCGCCGCCCCGATTCCCCGAGTGCCGCCGGTCACGAACACCACTCGTCCAGTCATCCGCGGCCGGCGCAGGCCGGACGGGAACGATTCCTCGGTCGGGGTGATCGTGTCGCGCGCCTCGGGGGTCGTCGAGGTTCCGGTTTCAGTGCTCATCAATTGCTCGCCTCCTTCGCGTTGTTCAGTCTCTGGGTTCCGAACGCGCCGCCAGCCACTCCGAGATCTCCGGCCACAGCTCCTTACGCGCCGCCGAGCCGGCGACCAACCCGATGTGCCCGCCCGGCCGGGCGAAATGCTCGACGTCTTCGCTTGAGATCAGGTCGAAGAACGGCATCGTCCCTGGCGGGGGCGCGATGTGATCGGCGCCGGCCGTGATCACCAGCACGCTCTGGTCGATCCGGCGCAGGTCGACCTGGCGGTCGCGCAGGCGGACGCGTCCGCGCAGCAGCCCGGCGTCCCGGTACATGAGCTCGATCCACTGCGCCCAAGCCTGGCCGGGGAACGGCGGGTTGTCGCCGACCCACTTGGCCATGGTCTGGTACGCGTCGCGCCGCGCCGTCCCGTCCTGCACGTTGTCCCAGAGCCGGCGGTAGGTGCTCCAGAAGTTCGTCACCGGCTTGAGCATCTTGTTGGCGATGTCGATCGCGCCGCCGGGGACCGTGCCCCACAGCTCGGCGACCTCCTCCACGTCGAAGTCCGCGTCGCCGACCCACTTCGCGTAGGTCGACTCGCGGCCGTCAATGGGCATGGTCAACTCGACGAGGTTCTTTACGGGGGCCCGCCCGCCCCGCGCCCCGTCCCTTTCCAGCCCGCAGTACATCGCGCACAAGGTGGCCCCGATACACCAGCCCATCAGCGTCAGCTCCTCGGCGCCCGCGGCCCGCAGCGTCTCGCGGACCGCCCAATCGAGCTCGTCCAAGACGAACTCGTCGAGGCCCATCTCGGCATCCTCCTCATCGGGGTAGCCCCAGTCGACGAGGAACACGTCGAACCCCTCCTCGAGCAGATATTCCACCAGCGAGGAGCCGGGCCTCAGGTCGAAGATGTCGGGTCGGTTGATCAGCGCGAACACGAGCAGCACAGGCACGCGATAGCGCCGGTTCGAGGAGCGATAGCGGTAGAGCGTGGTCTCTCGGTGGGTCCAGACCACCTCCTTCGGTGTGGCGCCGATCACCGCGTCGTCGGTGGTGAGGAGGATGTTCGTGTACTCCAGCGCGTCGACCGGGAAGCGCCTGACCCGCTCAATCGCGCTCACGTCCGCGCCTCCTCGCCGCTGCGCTCGCGCGCCACCTCGTCGCGCAGGGTCTCAACCTCCTGCAGGACGCGCTCCAGCTTGTCCTCGGTGCGGTGCAGCTGCCGCGACAGCCGCACGATGTCGGCTCGACCCGCTAGCCGCAGGTTGCGCCAGAGAAGATCGATGCCGTCGAACGCCATGCGCGTCAGCGCCGCGGTGTTCTCCGCGCTCAGGGCGAGGAGACGGCCGAAGCTCGGCTTGCTCACCAGCTCCTCGAACGCTTTCGCGGTGCTGGATTCGGCCTCCTCGAACAGCGCGCGGACCTGCTCTTCCGGCGACTGTGCGCCGTTGCGCCCGTCTGCCATCGCCAATTCCTCCTTCGCTGTTACGTGGTTCGAGGCTACCCCATCGACTGCCGCTGACACCAAGGAGGTGGTCGTGGCGACCCCCTCGGTGGGGGGTTCCCGCGTCCGCGAGCTCGTGGACCCGTCCGCAAGTCGTGCGTACGTTCGAGCGGCCCCTGGCGGCGCCGCACAACTTGCGGACGAGGCCACTAATCTAATGTCCTGGCGGAATGAACGCTAATACGGACGTGGCGGTGATCGGCGCCGGAATCGTCGGCCTCTGCACCGCGTTCGCGCTGAGCGAACAGGGGGCATCGGTGACGGTGTACGAGCGGGGGCTCCCCGGCAACGCTCAGTCCGGGGGTGAATCACGCATCTTCCGCCACGCCCATGACGACCGCCGCCTTGTCGAATTCGCCAGTCAGGCGAGGCGGATCTGGCGCGACTGGGAGGAGCGCTTCGGCACCGAGCTGCTCTCACGCGACGGCGTGGTCGCGCTCGGCGCGGCCGGCCAGCGCCGCCTCGAGTCCATGCGCAGCGCCGGCGTCATGGCGCATCTGGTCGAGGGCGACGAGCTGGCGGCGCGGCTCCCGCTGCTCGCACCGTGGCAAGGACCCGCGGTCATCGACGAGGACGGCGGTGCGATCCGGACTCGGGCCAGCATCGACGCGCTCACCGAGGCGGTCGGCAAGAACCGGATCGTGTTCGATGAAGTCCTGGCCCTGCGGTCCACGAGCGCCGACACCGCCGAGGTGCGCGCCGCCGGCGCGCGATCCGAGCACTCTCGCGTCGTGGTGTGCGCGGGCCGGGGCACCGCCGCGCTGGCCCGCGGTGCCGGTCTGCCCCTTCCCCTGCGCCAGGCCGCGCACGTACGCCTAACCTATTCGGTCCGCGAGAGGGACGAGCCGCCGGAACGCCTGGCCTGCCTGCTCGACGGGAGCGGAGCCTTCGGCGACCTCGGGGCATACGCCGATCCCCTCCCGGGGAACGCCGCCTATGCCGTCGGCCTCGACGACACGCCGGTGCACGAGGACGGCAGCGTTATCGAATCAGAAGGCCTCGCCGCGATCGCCGAGCGAACCACGGCATACGTCACCCGCGCGCTCCCGGGCCTCGACCCGGACCCGATCGACGTCCGTCACTGCTGGGTGACCGAACTGCCCTGGCACCCGGACGGATTCGCTGTGTGGGAACTCGGAGCGCTGGTGATCCTGGCCGGCAACCACCTGTTCAAGCACGCGCCGGCGCTCGGCCGCGCCTTGGCTCGCGCCGCGCTGGGCGAGGGACTCGCGCCGCAGCTGCACCCCGAGGCCAGGCTCGGGGCCGAGCTGTTCGAGTCAGTCCGTCCAGGGCGTTGAGCCGTCGCCCACCCGGTCCTCCCCCATGTGGGGGGAAGCCACCGGTGTGGAGGGAGCCGCCGAAGCGGGCGGAGTCGCCGAAGCGGGCGGAGCCGCCGAAGCCGGCGGAGTCGCCGAAGGGGTCGAAGCCACCAAAGCGGGCGGAGCCGCCGGGGCGATGGGCGGCATAGGCGCTGGCGCTGCCACCGTCGCCGTAGAGCCGGCGCGCTCCGCATCCTCGGGGAAGCGATCAGCGGCATCCTCGGCCAGCGAGAAGAGCGCCGTGGCTACATTGCGCACGTCCTCGATCAGGCGGCCGCGCTCGGCCCACACGGCGTCGGTCTCGCTATCGAGCTCGCGCAGGTTGCGCTTCGCGTTTTCGGTCATCGCCACCGCGTTGGCGGCGGCATCGGACAGACAGCGGTCGGCCTGGGACTGCGCCCGTCGGGTGATCTCGGCCGCCTGTGCGTGAGCGACCTTGAGAATCGCGCTCGTCTCCTCGCCGACGCGCTCGAGTTCCTCCTCCACCGCCGGCACCGGCGAGCGCCGCCCATGCAGCTCGGCGATTTCGCGCTCGAGCTCAGCGACATGCGCTTCGACCGCTTCGCGGTCATAGCCGTGTAGCGCGGTCGGGAACCGCCTGGCCGCGGGCTCCAACTGGGCCGCGTCGACCGCTGCCGTCGGCTGGTCGGTCTCGTCGTAGGCGGCCCAGGTCGGGTCGTCGTCCACCGGCCGGTCGAAGCTGCTGAAGCCGCGCGACAGCTTGTCGCCGATATCGGCGAACCACGTCCCGGGCGAGCGACGCTTGACGGGCTCATCGTACGTCGTGCCGCTTCTTTCGAAGTCGCTCATCCATAACTCCTCTGCGCGTCTCATGGGGTGTGGCGTGGTTCGGCACGCCGCGGGCGATCCCTCCGGCGGGTGGAGAGGTTGCAACCGTTCGTGCGCCGCGGCGCGCGGCTCGGATCACGAACCGCCCTGGCCCCCCGGCCATAGCTGGGGCCCGATCCCCATGATCTCGATCATCCGCCCGATCGGAGCGCTGACACGCCGGTCTACGTCCAGTTCGTGCCCGCCTTCCCGGGCGTGCTTGAGCCCGAGCACGATCGCACGCACCCCCGAGCTGTCGATGAATTCGAGCCCGGAGAGATCGAGCCGAATCCGGGGACCGCCCTCCCGCAGCCGGCGCAGCCGCTCCTCGACCGTGTCTGCCACCGCGATATCCAGCTCGCCCACCAGCGCGAGCCGGACGACCCCGTCCGCGTCGAGGTTCTCCCGTATCTCGAAGGATGGCCCGGCGAGTGCCAAGAGTGCAGACGGTGTCGGATTTCCAGCCAAGCAGCGGGAGGAGGGCGCAATCCTAGCGACGGGAGGTCCGGGAAAGGAATCGGCCCCTGCAGCGTCTTTGATGACACAGGCGCGAAGCCCCCCTCGTGCCGGCAATCGGCGGCGGCCGCCACGGCCGCCGCCGGCCTGCCGGTCGTCGAGGCGATGCACGCACCGGCGCACGGCAAAGCGCCGGCGCGCGGGGGGGTACACGCGCCGGCGCCGGGGCCTGGGGCCGGGCCCCACGAGGCAGTATCCGGCGGTGGCTTGCACCAGCCACAGCTCGACCCGCGACGGCACGACGGCAACGGCCTCGAGCAGCCGGCGCGCCGCCGCTGGCAAGTGCGCCGCCCGCGCCAGCACGGCCCAGCGCACGGTGTCGGGCATCTGGACGTTCATCGCGGCCAGCGCCTCGGTGACGAAGAATGGGTTCCCGCCGGTCCGCTCGAACAGCCGCTCGGCGCCGGCACCCGACGCCCCGGCCAATGTCCGCACGGCCTCGAGCGAGAGCGGCGGAACGTGCCGGCGCTCGACCGCCGGCGCGCCGGCCAGCTCGCCGAGCACGATCTGCAGCGGAGCGACCGGGCGCAGCTGGTCGTCCCTGAACGTCACCAGGGCGAGCACCGGCAGCGCCTCGACCCTGCGCGCCAGGAGCTTGATCACGTCGAGCGTTCCGACATCGGCCCAGTGGACGTCTTCGGCCACGAGCACCGTCGGCGGCCGTCGCGACAGCTCCTGGGCCAGCCGAACGAGGAGCTCGTAGGGGCGGCGGGCGTGCGGGGCGAGGTCGGGAAGCTCGACGCCGGCGGCATCGGCGATGTCGAGGAACGGTCCGAGCGCCCGGGGCGTGAACAGCCGCTCGCAGGCCCCCCACAGTACCCTGGCCCGTCTCTCCGTAGCGCAGAATCAGGGGGCGGACCCCGCGTAAGCTGTTGACTATGTCCGTCGATTCGCCCGAGCAGCTGCGCGGCCTGCGACGGGCCGGACGGGTCGTGGCCGAGACGCTTCGCGTCCTTCGGAGCGTGGTGGCGCCCGGGGTGAGCACGGGCGAGCTCGACCGGCTCGCCGCCGAGACGTTCGCCCGGCACGGGGCACGCTCAGGTCCGATCCTGACCTATGACTACCCCGGCTCCGTGTGCATCTCGGTCGAAGACGAGGTGGTTCACGGCGTCCCGGGCCGGCGGATCGTTCGGGAGGGTGAACTGGTCACGCTCGACGTCGCGGCCGAGCTCGACGGTTACCATGCCGACGCTGCCGTCACGGTCCCGGTCGGAAGCGTGGATCAGGGGCGGCGCCGACTGATGTCCGCCACCCGTGCCGCGCTAGCCGCGGGCATCCACGCCGCGCAACCCGGCTGTACCCTGCGCGACGTCGGCGCCGCGATCGAACGAGCCTCCCGTCGTCACGGGTTCAGCATCCTGCGTGAGCTGACCGGCCACGGGATCGGCTTCGCGATGCACGAGGAGCCGACGGTGTTCAACTGGGCGGCACCGGCAGCCAGGGCACGCCTAACCCCCGGGCTCGTGTTCACGATCGAGCCGATGCTGACCGCTGGGCGGCCGGAGATCGTGCTCGGGCGCGACGGCTGGACGATCCGCACCGTCGACCGAGCTCCCTCGGCGCACGAGGAGCACACGATCATGGTCGCCGAGGCGGGGCCGGTCATTCTGACCGCGGGCTGAAGCGGGCCGACGCGAACCCCGGCGCGGCGGGCTGGAGCGGACCGACGCGAACCCCGGCGCGGCTACGCGGGCTGGAGCCGGCGCACCTCCAGGCGCCCCTCCTCCACCCGTACCTGGAACGACGGCTGCGCCGAGGTGGCCGGACCGCCCCGGACCGCGCCGTTACGCAGGTCGAAGCGAGACCCGTGGCACGCGCAGACAATCTCCTCCCCCTCCACCTCGCCCTCGCTGAGCGAGCAGCCCCGGTGTGAGCAGCGGTCGTGAATGGCGAAGGTCCGCTCCCCGCGGCGCAGCAGGAGCACGGGGGTATCGTCGACCACGACCCTGACCGGCTGCCCCTCCTTGAGCTGGGCGGCGTCGGCCGCCGGGGTCCAGTCGGTCGGTCCGGGATCGAACACCGTCTGGGCAGGTCCCACGCCCTTGTTGAGCGAGAGATGGCCGCCCAGGTAACCGCCGGCCATCAGCACGGACATCCCGGCGAACCCGAGCACCGCCCCGCGGCCTCGCGCTCCCCTCCGGCGGGCCCGCAGCGACGCGAAGTAGAGCGTCGCGGCGATCGCGTTGCCGCTGGCGTGAACCACGCCGGCGCGGCGAATCGTGTCGTCGACCACCTCGGTGTCGGCCCAGTCGTTGGCCCCCGCCGCAGCGGTCGGCAGGTAAGCCGCCAGGCCAAGCGCGATCAGCCGCTGGCTGGCCACGCCATCGGCATCGGGCGCGAGGAGGTCGAGCAGCGAGGCGCTGGCGAACGAGCCGATCACGACATCGGTGAGCATCGGGTGGACCGCGTGACCGAGCCAGGTGCCGCTGAGCGCGTCCTTGACGGGACCGCGGGGGACGATCTCGCGAATTTTCTTGCCGAGCGCCTTGCCCGGCGCGTCAAGCACCTCCGCGGACTCGATCGCTTCCATCACCGGCTCCAGCGGAGTGAGCTGGCGGCGTTGTGGGCCGGTATCGATCACGGTGGCGCCATACCCGGTGATCGGCACCGGTAACCGCGGGTACAACCGCTCCATGCCCGGAGACCTCAACGACTTCGAGCGGCTCATGGCCCAGCTCGACTATTCGCTGTTCATCGTCACCGTGGCCGCGGGCGAGGAGCGCGCCGGCTGCCTGGTCGGCTTCGCCTCACAGGTCTCGATCCATCCGCCTCGCTTCCTGATCGGACTGTCGGTCAAGAATCGCACCTACCGCGTGGCCTCAGCGGGCGCGAACACGCTGGCCGTCCATTTCGTCCCCGAGCAGGCGGAGGAACTCGCGCTCCTGTTCGGCGGCGAGACCGGTGACGAGGTCGACAAGTTCGCGCAGTGCGAGTGGCGCCCGGGACCGGGCGGCGCACCCATCCTCGCCGGCCTCGAGGACTGGTTCGCCGGCCGCGTGCTCGAGCGATTGCCGTTCGGCGACCACTGCGGCTATCTGCTCGAGCCGATCGACGAGGAAGCCCACCGCTCGGGATCGCCGCTCACCTTCCGCCGGGCCAAGTGGATCGAGCCCGGGCACGAGCCGTAAACGGACGCGTCGGTTCCCGGCCCTTACCCTCCAACCATGGCCTACCGCGTCGCCCGTCCCGATGAGTTCGACTGGATCACTCGCCCCCATGACCCCGACGAGCCGGCCCGCCATGTCGCGGAGTTGAGCGAACGTCTCGCGTTCGCCCACACCCGCGGGAACGTGTGGCGCTACGAGCCCGGCGCCAAGGGCCGGCGCCACCGCCATCCCGTGCAGGAGGAGACGTTCGTGGTCCTCGGCGGCACGCTGTCGATGTACGTCGGCGAGCCGCCCGAGCGGGTGGACGTCCCGGTCGGCGGCGTCATCCACGTGGAGCCCGGCACACCGCTCCAGAGCGCCAACCACGGCGACGTCGACCTGCTCGTCTACGCCTACGGCTACCCGCCCGAGAGCGAGCACGCCGAGCTCCTGGATCCGGTGGCGTAGGGGCCGATACTCGCACCCCCGGATTGATCAGACCCCGGGAACCCGGGTGATCGATCAGAACCCGGGTGATTGATCAGAACCCGGGTAAGGCGACACTCGCCCGGCCGCACGGGCCGAATTCATATTCACCGGGGGAGACCCGAGACACGCAGCCGGCCGATGCGGTCGGGAAACGGCGCCCCGTCAGACGCGTCGGCAGGGCGTCACGGACACATTTGCGTGTAAGGCGGTCCGCCCACGAACTGCTCCCACTCGGCGCGCGTGAGGTTGGCGTCCGCCAGAGCGCAGGCACGTCGCCCCCACGCCGCCACTGAGGTGGGCCAGACGAAGGCGCCGCGCGGTCGTCGACCACCAGGAGGCCCCTGCCGCCGGACCGAACGCCGCCGAGGCGGTGGAGCCCGCATCGGAGGCGAGCCGCGGACCCTGCTGCTGCATTCCGGCGGTGAACCACACCTTGACGGTGCCGTCTCCGTACCCCCCGAGCTGCGTCCATTCGGCCCCGAGCATCTCGCGGCCTGCCATTTTCCGGCTTCAGCCACCCACGAGTCCGACGAGGCTGCCGAGCGGTTGAAGCCGCTTGCATCCGATTCCGGCGGTAGTACGATCTGACACTCGTCTCGGCGCCTCGAGCGACCAGCGATGCCCGCACTACCTAGGCCGGAGGTTCTCGTATGGCAGATCTCTCGCGGTACTTGGATAACGCTTACGAGGGAAACGAGTTCCGCGAACTCGCCGATTCACCCGTGGACGCGCTCGAGGGCGTATCGGTCGGGGACGCCGAGCAGCTTCAGGCCGCGTTCAATATCCGGACGATCCGTGACCTGGCTGAGAGCAAGTACGTGCGAAGGGCGGCAACCCGGCAACGGTCGAGCAACAGGTCACCCAGGTCAACGATGCGGTCGGCTCGATCGGCACCCAGTCAGCAAGTTCCGGGCAACCCATACCGAGACGGTTCCGTCTCACCTATAACCAAGCAAACGGAGGTCAGTTATGACAGAGAGTGAGCAGTACGGTAGCGAGTCCGGCGGCCCCGGCCAGGAGTCCGGCGGCGGGTATGGCCAGGAGCCCGGCGGCGGCTACGGCCAGGAATCGGGCGGTGGTTACGGTCAGGAATCCGGTGGTCAGGAATCCGAAGGCTACGGCCAGCAATCGGGCGGCCGTCGCGAGGAGGAAGAGGAGGGCGGCGGCTACGGCCAGCAATCAGGCGGCCGCGAGCGGGAGTCCGAGGAAGGTCAGGGCGGCTACGGCCAGGAGTCCGGCGGCGGTTACGGCCAGGAATCGGGCGGCGGTTACGGCCAGGAATCGGGCGGCGGTTATGGCCGGGAGTCCGAAAACGACCCCGGCTCGGGCGGCTCCGGCGGTTCGTCGTTCGACGATCCCGCGCGTCAATAAGCAGACACCCATCGACCGATCCAAGGCGGCCGGCGCCGGGGCGGGCGCTGGCCGCCAGCGGATGAGCGCAGCTCGAATGTGACATTAGCTGCCATCGCGAAAACCATGTCACCGTTTCTACTGTCAGCGCCAGGGTAGGATTTACGTTCGGTGTTAGACTTCGTGTTGAGGCCTGCTCGTTCGATCATCCGGGTGCTGAACGAGGACGCGCTCAAACCCCTCGAAGAGACCGAACGAGAGACCCTGGACGCGGTCAAGGCGGTAGATCGCGTGACCGGGTCGATCGAGCACCACGTCGAGGTGATCGAGACCCTCGCTACCTCAGTCGGTCCATTGACCGAATCTGTCGACCGGCTGAACGAAACGATGCGCGACCTTGTGAAGATGCTCGCGCCTCTCGCCACGGCCGAGCGCGAGGTTGCGCACACCGAGCAGCGACTTGAGCAAGCCGAGCACTTCCTCGGCTTCCGGCGCCACAAGAAGCCGGCTGAATCGGAATCCACCCCGCCAGAGAATTAGCATGAGCTTGGAACCTGACCGTGCGGATGCGGCACGCGGCCCAAGTCGAGCTCGTGGCCAATTGTCAGGGTCGGCACCCAAAAGTTCGGGGTCCCCCACCGATTGTCGCCGGTTCGCTCGGGCCGTAGCGTTCGGCACGATCGGTGGGGCGCTATGAAATCCTGCGCGCGATCGGTCGGGGCGGGATGGCGATCGTCTACGCCGCCCGTCAACCGGACCTCGACGGCCAGGTCGCGCTCAAGGAGCTGAGCCGCTTCCACGCGAACTCGGCGGAGTTCGCCCATCGCTTCCTTCGCGAGTCGCGCGTCGCGGGTTATCTGAACCACCCGAACATCGTCACCGTGCACGAGTACTTTGATCACGGCGGCACGCCGTACATCGCAATGGAGCTTGTGGCACGCGGGTTCCTGCGTCCCTATATCAAACGGCTCTCACTCGCGCAGATCGCCGGCGTGCTCGAGGGCATCCTCGCTGCGCCTGCGCACGCCGAGACGGCCGGAATCGGTCAACGATCGATGATGCGGGCGCTCTAATTCGGGTAGCCAAGGGGGTACACACACCAAGAGGAGAGGGGGAGCACATGGCTCGCGACGACGAAGCGGCGCGGTACCGGGAAGCTGCACACTTGACCCTTGACCAGCTCGAGTGGTGCATCGAGTACCTCCGCACGATTCGCAAGACGAGGATCGCAAATGTCCTTGCCCGCAACCGGTCGGCGATCGCCCGCGGCCTCGAGGAAAGCGACGACGGGAGTTCTGGAAGGATTTCCGCGCCGGGGCCGAATACCTAATTCTGCGCAGGGCCCCGTGTTAGCGGTGAGCCGACCGGGGTATGACTCGATTGCGGCGACCGTCGCCGGCCGTGACCGGAGGCTGAGATGAGCATCGTGCAGAAGCTCGACGAGAGGCAGCGAACCAGCAAGCCGCTGGCGGTGTCGATCGCCACGTTCAAGAAGTTCTCGGAGGATAAATCAGCGAATCTCGCCGCGATGATCGCCTTCTGGGGCTTCTTCTCGGTCTTCCCCCTGTTCATCGTCCTGGTCACCTGCCTGGCCTGGTTCTTACCTGCCGGCGACAAGACCTCCGTGCTTCACCACGTGGCCAAGATGCTTCCGCTACTCGATCCGTCGACGGTCGGCGGTCTAACCGGAAGCTGGTGGGTGCTCATCCTTGGCCTGGCCACCGCGCTCTGGAGCGGGACCGGAGTCGTGCGAACGTTGCAGTTCACGTTCGACTCGGTATGGGAGGTTCCCTACCACGAGCGTCCGGGCCTGGTCAAGCAAACCGTCCGCAGCCTCTGGGTCCTGGCCACGATCGGCCTGGGCCTCGTGCTCACGACCCTGTTGTCCGGGTTCGTCGTGAGCTCAGCCAACGGGGTTCACCTGGGCCCGGTCGGCCGCGTGGGCGGCTACGTGCTCGCCATCGCACTGGACGTGGGGATCTTCATAGCCGCATTCCGCCTGCTGACCGACCGCGCCGAAAGCCTCCGCGACGTCCTGCCCGGCGGTCTCCTCGCCGGCCTGGCGTTCTTCATCCTGCAACAGGTGTCCGCCCTGATCATCTCGCATTACCTGCAAAAGGCCCAGTCGACGTACGGACACTTCGCCACCGTGATCACGATTCTGTGGTGGTTCTACCTCCAGTCGATGATCACCCTCCTCGGCGCGCAGCTCAATGTCGTTCTGAAGAAAGGCTTCTATCCGCGCTCACTGGTCGGCGCGCCGGACACCGCGGCAGACCACCGCGTGCTCGAGGCCTACGCGGCCGAGCGCACCTACCATCCTGAGCAGAATGTGACCTCGCGCGTGGAGCAGTAGCCCGAGGCGGCTGTAGTCGCCTTTCGGCTGCCGTGCAACCTCGCCACGCGGCCGACTGGACTCCGCGGTTTTGGCGCTGGCGCCTCTGCTGCGCTCATCACCATGACCGGCTGGCCACCGACTCCTCGGTTCATTACTGCGCCCAGATTCCGATCGTCGGCGGGATCCCTCCCTGGGGTTTCCACACCGGTGCGCCGATCAGCGGCGGCAACCGGTAGCTACGCCCGGGCACGCGACATAAACCTCGACGCCAACACCGTGTCCGGCATCCTCTGCCAGGTCGACCGCGTCCGCCAGCAGCCCGACAGCCTGGTCATCATGACGGTCGAGCACCATCTCGTCTTACCACTCCCACCACGCCGTCATGTGGAGGGTGCCCGGGAACCTCATGCAGATCGTCGTCCGCGTGCGCAGTAGCACCGATCCGCGATGCCAGGTGGGCACCGTCGGCAACGTGACCCTGTTCGCAAGCTACAACGGCGGCCGCAGCGACAGCGTCCAGTTCAGCTTTCCAGCCGGCTGCAAGGGCCACAACCACCTCTACCACGGGCCGCAGGTCAATAATCAGGTCCCGCCGCGGTAGGCGAATTCGGGCGCACGACGAGCCTCACTGCGGGCGAATCGGGCGCCACGACGAGCCTCACTGCAGGCGAACCGGCGCCACGACGAGCCTCACGGCAGGCGAATACGGACGCTACGGGCAGCCTCATTTTGCGTCACGCGCCGTTCAGGCCGCTCGCCTCCGGCGCCCGGGGTCCCATAGCCTTACGCGTCATGTGGACCGTCGATGTGACCGCCATCCCGCCTGCCGCTTCCACGTCCCTGCCCGGCGTTCTGGCTGCTGCGGTGAGCGAGGCCCTGGCGCGGCCGGCCGTCCAGCAGCCTGCGTGGCCCGATCCCGAAGAAGTTGCGCGTGTCCGCTGGGTATTGGAGAACGTTCCGCCCATCGCCGTACCGGCCGAGGTCGAAAGGCTTCAGGACCGGCTTGGCATGGTCGCGCGCGGTGAGGCATTCCTCTTGCAGGGCGGAGATTGCGCCGAGACCTTCCTCGACAACACCGAGATGCACCTGCGCGGGACGATCCGGACGCTGTTGCAGATGGCCGTGGTCCTGACCTATGGGACTTCGATGCCCGTCGTCAAGGTCGGACGGCTGGCGGGCCAATACGCCAAGCCGCGGAGTTCGGAGACCGACGTGGCGGGCCTCCCGTCGTATCGCGGCGACATGGTCAACGCGTTGGAGCCGACGCCGGAGGCGCGGCGGCCCGACCCGGGTCGGCTGATTCGGGCGTACGCCAACGCGGCCGCGGCGATGAACCTGGCCCGCGCCATCACCGGAGCCGGCCTGGCCGATCTGCATCATCTGCATGAGTGGAACATGGACTTCGTGCGCCACTCGAGCGCCGGCGAGCGCTACGAGCGGGTCGCCACGGAGATCGACCGTAGCCTGCGCTTCATGTCGGCGTGTGGCGTCGACGACCACTCGCTGCGCACCGTGGAGTTGTACGCGAGCCACGAGATGCTCGTGCTCGACTACGAGCGCGCGCTGCTGCGGCCCGACGGTGATCGCCTGTACCTCCTTTCGGCCCACCAGCTGTGGATCGGCGACCGCACCCGCCAGCCAGACGGGGCCCACGTCGCGCTGGGCGCGCTGATCGCCAACCCGGTCGAGGTGAAGATCGGTCCCACGGCGACGCCCGCCGAGGCAGTCGAGCTCGTCGAGCGGCTCGACCCGCAGCGAATCGACGGCCGGGTGACGCTCGTCTCCCGAATGGGCAACGAAGCGGTCCGCGCGCTCCTACCGCCGATCGTCGAGGCCGTGACCCGTTCCGGGCATCGCGTCGTGTGGCAATGCGATCCAATGCACGGCAACACCGAAGAGTCACCGAGCGGGCACAAGACGCGGCACTTCGACCGCATCATGGACGAGGTCGAAGGGTTCTTCGAGGTCCACCAGCAGCTCGGTACGCATCCGGGCGGCATTCACGTCGAGCACACCGGCGAGGACGTGACGGAGTGCCTCGGGGGTGCCCAGATGATTTCCCACAGCGAACTCTCCTCCCGCTACGCGACGGCCTGTGACCCGCGGCTCAACACCCAGCAGGCGCTCGAGCTCGCCTTCCTGGTCGTCGAGATGCTCCGGCGGACGACGTGATGAGTGAACCCACCGCAGAGCACATCGAGCGCTACCGGCGCGATGGATTTCTCATCGTGGAACGGTTCCTCGAGCGTGCCGAGCTCACCCGCATCCGAGAGCACTTCATGAGCGTTTTCGAGCACAAGTGGGAGACGGGGATCGCGCCGGACGAGGTCAACTACGTGCCCGGCGTGACGGCGCCCGACCTGACCCGCCAGCTCTGCAACGTGTGGAAGGCCGACCGGGTGCTGGCCGGAGTCACACTGGCTCGCCAGGTCGGTGAATTCGCGGCGCGGCTGGCTTCCCTCCCCGGCGTTCGCCTGGCGCAGGACAACGCCATCTGGAAGCCGCCGTCGGGTAAAGCGTTGCTGTGTCATCAGGACGCCGCATACCTGGATCATCTCGATCCGCCCAACATGACGACATGCTGGATCGCGCTCGACGATACGGCCGCCGACACCGGAACGATCTACTACGTACGCGGTTCGCACCAGTGGCCGCACGGCCCCTTGGGCGGGACCTTCCACGCGCCGGACGACTGGCTTGGGCACGTGCGCAGCTTGGTCCGATCAGGAATGGAACTCGAACTGGTCCCGATCGAAGTCCGAGCCGGCGGCGCCGCGTTTCACGATGGGTGGACATTCCACGGCAGCCCGCCGAATGAGCGATCCGACGCACAGCGCCGATCGATCATCAGCCACATGATCTCGACGGACACACGCTGGAACCCGGAGCATCCCCACCCGATCTACTCCCGCTACCGCCGGCCCGGTGAGACCGAGCTCGACGAGGCGTTCTTCCCGATCTTGTGGCAAGCCGGGTACCGGACCTCGTGGCTGGACGACTACGCGCCGTCTGGGGCCGACGTTCAACGCGTTCCTGCGGGCTAGGCCGTTCCAACCCTTCCGTAACGTCAACCTCGCGGATGCTCTCGCCCACGCGGCTTGAAATTCGCCGCTCACTTTTCGTCGCGGCCGACGCCTCAACACGTGAGGCGGCCAACCGATCGATGAAAGGAGAGCCGTGATGGGAAAGATCGTGATCAGCACCAACGTATCGCTCGATGGAGTGGTTCAGGACCCGGACGGCAAGGAGGGCTTCAGGCTGGGCGGCTGGTTCGGCCAGTTTGGGGGCAAAGACCTCGAGGACTGGGCCGAAGTCGAGTTCAAGGAGGCGCTTCGTACGGACGCCTTGCTGTTGGGTCGCCGGAGCGACGCTTGGTTCGCCGAGCGGTGGCTGTCCCGGCGTGACGCGTGGGCGGAACGATTGAACAGCCTGCCCAAGTACATCGTGTCCTCAACCCGCGAGCATGCCCGTTGGAGCAACGCCACGGTCCTGAAGGGCGACGTGTCCGGCAACGTCTCAAGGCTCAAGCGGGAGTTGGACGGTGAAATCATCGTATACGCCAGCTATCAGCTCGCGCGAACCCTGATCGAACACGACCTGGTCGACGAGCTCCGCCTGATCATCTTTCCGGTGCTGCTCGGCGCAGGCGAGCGCCTCTTCGGCGAGACCACGGACCGCAAACCCATGCGCCTCGTCGATACAGCGAAGATCGGCGCCGGCCTGGCCCGACTGACCTACGAGTTCGTCGGGGCCGCGTAGGGGCATCTAACCGTAGATGTGGTGATCGGGAGCGCGGGTATGGCACTGCTCCCCCGCGCCGCCCGTTCACCTACTCGCCCAGTAGCTTCAGCCCGCGCCCGAGCGCCGTCCACGCGATCCGCCGGGGCGAGTCGGTGAGGGTGCCGAGGCTTTACGAAGGCAGCCCGGCTGGTGTGGCACGCCTTGCAGGCCCACGTGCCCTTCCTCAAGTGGATGCTCGGCATCGTCGCGCCGACGCCCTCCGGGAAAGGATCGGCCGCCTATCTGCGTCCTCCTCCACATGGAACAGGAACATCAGACCTCTGATGACTTCCCCCAAAGTGGGCTTCCTGCCGGCATCCGCATCCGCCAGCTTGAGCCGTCGGACCGGGACGGGGTTGCCTCCCTCTTCACCCGACTTAGTCCCGAGTCGCGGCGCCGGCGCTTCCTGGTACCCAAGCCAGAGCTGAGCGCCCGCGAGCTCAGCTACCTCACCGTCGTCGACCATCGCTGGCACGAGGCGCTGGCCGCCGTCGACCTGGGCGACGGATCGATCGTCGCAGTGGCGCGCTACGCCGGACACGCCGGCCGCCCCTCCGCTGCGGACATAGCCATCGAGGTCGTCGACGAGCTGCAACGCCGGGGGATCGGCACGGCGCTCTCCCGGTGCCTCATCGGCCGCGCGCGCATCAACGGATTCGATGTCCTGACCGCCTCGACGCTGTGGGAGAACCGCCCCGCCCGAGCCCTGCTGCGGCGGCTGGGCTTCCACGCTCGCGCGAGCGAGGGCAATGTGATCGACCTGGAGCTCGACCTATGAGTGCGCTGCCGGCCGTGATCCCGGCCCACCCGGCTAGCGACAGTGTCTCCGCGCGCGCTTCAGCGCTGCTTAGCGAGAAGCCCCGTGCGTTGGAGGCACGTCCAATGCGGGGTTGCGGTCGAAGAAGCCAACCGGCTTTAGCCAAAACGACACCGTGTCGACAGGCATCACCGGCCAGTCCTCCGGTCGCGGAATGTGGTGGATGCCAAAGACGTACCAGAGCACCACATCGGCGTTCTCGATCGAGCGGTTCTGCGCCGTCCACTCCGGAACACCGCGATCCCGTTCGCTCTGGACCACGAACTCGCCACACGGCCAGCGCTCGTCGGGCTCATACGGAGTGACCCAAAGCGTGTGGCCGATCACCTGTGCGCGCTGGAAGATCGGCGAGCGGGGGTCCATCATGGCGGGGAAGCACGCGCCGGGGAGGAGCTTGTACGCGACCGGCCCCCCGAGCCCGTTCAACGAGGCCTGGTTGACCACCTTCCACGCGCGCTGAGTGCTCCACTGGTAATCCTGCTTTCCCTCTGCCTCCGTGCGCAGAGGAATGCTGCGCTGCACTATCGCCAGTCCGTGCGGGTTGCCCGGCCCCACCGGCAGCGGCTCGGATTCGGTTACGTGCACGGTGTTGGACTCACCGTCGACGTCGAGGTCGAGTCGCGCGACGATGAAATGCTGGTGAAACGGAGCGTAGGTGCGCTCGTCGACCAGCGTCCCGCACGTCGGCGGCTCGTCCGCCGAGAGGCTGCTCGTGACCATGATCCCGGTCGCACGCACCTCGCACTCGATGCTCCCGCCCTGGTAGAAGCGCCAGTAGACCAGGTACTCGTAGTTGGACACGGTGGCGTGAAAGGAGACCACCAGCCGCCGTGAGCGCCGCACCTCGGCACCGGCCGCTGGATCGACGTGCTTCCAGAGGACGCCGTCGTCCTCCTCGTGAATGCAGATTGCGTTGCCGATCGTCTGGGGTTCGCCCCGAGAGTCGTGGACAACCGCGTCCACATAGGTGATTTCGCCAAGACAGTCACACCCCAACTCGAGCGACGTGGTCATGAACCCCAGCCCCCACTCGCCGATGTCAAACGCCGTGCGGGCCTTGTGGTCGTCCGACGGATCCCGATACGGAACGATCATCTCGGCGAACGAGAGCCGGTGCGCCACCGGCCGCCGCCGGTCGCCGTCCTCGTAGCCCAGCGTGTGAATCACCAGCCCTTCGCGTGGATTGAACCCGAGCCGCATGGACCACCGCTGCCAGCGCAGCTCATTGCCCTCCAGGACGTAAGACACCCCCTCGGGCTGCACAACCTCGAGCGGCCTAACATCGTCACGAAGGCGCAGTCCCGGGACCAGCCGCGGCACGTACTCACCCATCGTGCCGGGTCGCTCCACCACCCCGGAGTCCTCGACCTCGAGCAGTTCCAGACTGTTCATGTCGACGACAAAGTGCAATCCGGTGATCGGATGCGCATACGGGTTGGCGCCCTCCTCGCTCGAGTACCACACGTCCGTCCACCCCACTCTGCGGTCACGGTGCTTCTCGGGCACGAGCAGCCCTCCGTACGCCCACGTGTCCACCAACACCCGGGACATGTCACGGATTCCGCGCCGCTCGAGCGCCGCGATCACGCGCGGATCTTGCTTGAGCGCATCACCGCATTCGTGAAATTCGTCAGCCGTGAAATTCGCTTGCGCGCCCGGACGGTGTTCCCACGCCACGACCCGGTCTTCCGCGATCGACACCCGTCCCTTGAACGTCTGACCATCGTCCCTCCTCCAGCACACCACATCCGCTTCTCGCGCAACCACGTCCCCCGGCGAGAACGCGCGCACAACCGCCTTCGGCGGCTCGTGCAACTCGATCATGCCGAACCGCCAGCCTGGACCCACGCCCTGATCCCGGCGAAGGATCGCCACGACCTGGCGGATCTCCTCGGCCGACAGCGGGTCGAGCGGATGTTTCGCCGCGGCTGGCGTGTCACTCCTCCTCGTTGCAGCCATCGTTCCTCCCTTCGGCGTACTCAGGCGGACCGGCGGCGATAGGTTACGCGCCGATGCTCGATCCGATGGAGCGCTGGCGCGAGTACGGCGAAAAGCCCGACTACGCTGGACCCCTCACGTTCGGGGGCGTCCCGATGACCCAAGACCCGGCCGCGCTCTCCGGCTTCGAGGTCGCCGTCGTCGGCGCCCCTGTCGATGAGCTCGTCTCCGATCGTCCCGGGACGAGTCTGGCCCCCCGGGCGATTCGAGCCGCGAGCTGTCCCCCCGGTCCTCATCTCGAAGCCGGAGTCGATGCGTTCGCGCGGCTGCGCATCGTCGACTTCGGCGACGCTCCGATCGTGCCGGCGCAGCCCGAGCGCAACCACGTGGCGATCGAGCACACGGTGGGCCAGGTCCTGAGCGCGGGCCTGCTGCCGCTCATCATCGGCGGGGATCATTCGATCACCGAGCCGAACGCGAGCGCGTGCGCCGCCGTCCATGGAGCGGTCGGCCTGCTGCATTTCGACACCCACACCGACACCGGGGACGTCGTCTTCGGGGCGCGGGCGTCGCACGGCACGGTCATGCGCCGGCTCGTGGAGGGCGGCCACATCGATCCACACCGGTATGTGCAGATCGGACTACGAGGCTATTGGCCGGGGCCCGCCGAATTCGCCTGGCAGGCCCAGAGCGGGATCACGAGCCTGTTCATGCACGACGTCCGCGACCGCGGGATTCGCCATGTCATGGGCGAGGCAATCGAGGTGATCGGCCGCGGTCCGGCGTTCCTCACCATCGACGTCGACGTCCTCGATCCGGCGTTCATCCCCGGCGGGACCGGAACTCCGGAGCCGGGCGGGATGACGTCCGCCGAGCTGCTCTGGGCGGCGCGCACGGCAGCGGCTGAACTCGAACTGGTCGGCGGGGATCTCGTGGAAGTGATCCCAACCGGCGTCGCGTCAGCGGATCCAGCCGCGCTGGTCGGCGACCGGATCATCCGTGAGATCCTCACCGGAGTGGCGATGCGGCGGAGCGCGGCCTCTTAGCCATCATCCCGGAGCACGCGGATCCTCGGAAGCGCGGCCTCTTAGCCATCTTCCCGGAGCACGTGGATCGTCCGGAAGCGAGGATCGCTCGCACCGTATAGCCGTGCGCCGGTCTCGGCGAGCCGGGTCAAATGCCTGACGATCTCGGGTGAGATCCGCTCCCCCGGAAGCAGCTGCGGAACGCCCGGCGGATAGCTCGCAATCGATTCGCACGAAATCCTCTGCGCCGCGTCGCCGACCGGCACCACCTCGGCCTCGCCGAGGAACGCCTCGCGGGGTGAGACCGCCATTTCGCCCGTCAGCATCTTCGCGGTGCCCGCGATCGCGGCGGTCGCGCCGGGCCTGGCGATCCTTTTCACCGTCTCCTCGATGTCGCCGGCCAGCCGCCTGAGCGCCGCCGTCGACTCGACCAGGCCCACGACGAGCACGATCGTCGCCTGCGTCGGCAGCTCGACCTGCACGTCATAAGAACGCCGCAGCGCATCCGACACCTCGTAGCCGGTGCATCCGGTGCCGCGCACGTCGACCACGATGCGCATCGGGTCGTAACCCGCGATCCCGGCGCGCCCCACGAGCGATGAATCCACCAGACGAATCCCCTCGATCGTCTCGAGCTTCGCGCGCGCGACCGCGATCGCCTCCAGGGTCTCGTGCAACAGCTGCTCGCCGTGCAACGCGAGCTGGCGCCGGGCGCCGTCCAGCGAAGCCAACAGCAGCGACGACGGGCTGGTGGTGCGCAGCAGGCGGAGCACCCGCGCCACCGACTCGGGATCGATTCGCCCGCTGCGGCCGACGTGGAGCATCGCGCTCTGCGTGAGCGAGCCGGTGACCTTGTGCGTGCTGGTCAGCATCGCGTCAGCGCCCTGGGCCAGCGCCGGCGCGGGGAGAGCCTCGTGAAAGCCGAAGTGCGGTCCCCAGGCCTGGTCGACGACGAGCGGGACCCCGGCCGCGTGCGCGACCTCGGCCAGTCCGGCGATGTCGGCAGCCATCCCGTAATACGTCGGCGAGACCACGAACGCGGCGCGCGCATCGGGCGCCGCGCGCAACGCCGCCGCCAGCGTCTGCGGCGTGACGCAATGCGTGATCCCGAGCTCCTCGTCGTACTCGGGGATCACAAAGCTGGGCAGGCCGCCGCTCAGGACCAAGCCGTCGACCACCGAGCCGTGCGAGTTGCGCTGGACCACGACCCGCGTTGCCAGGGGCGCCAGCGCGAGGCACAGGGCGTGATTTCCCTGCGTGGCGCCGTTGGTGAGGAACCAGCTGCGAGCGGCGCCGAACGCTCGCGCGGCCATTGTCTCGGCTCGCTCGTACGGAGTGGGCGACGGGCCGACGTCGATCCCGTGGATCAGCTGCGGGACGTCGGCGGCGAGCGCATCGGCGCCGATCGCCTTGATCACGCCAGGGTCTGCCCCCGGGCCTCCCTTGTGGCCCGGCACGTGATAGCGCGCGGCGCCCCTGAAGGCGTACTCCATCACCGCGTCCAGATACGGGGCGACCGGTTGCTCGGGCACGCGCGAGGCAACCGCAGGCGCGGGCAGGCCTTCGTCGGCGGCGGTCATCGTGGGGAAGGATTGCACTGCCCGCCGCGTCCTCGTTCCGATGACTGAAACAGCGTGGGGCGCGACGGGGCAGCCGCGGCTCCGCCGCGACGCAGTCGGGCTGACCGGAGCGATCGTGATGTCGGCGGCCATCATGGGCCCGGCCGTCTCGACGTTCTTCAACCCTCAGTTCTCCATGCCGTTCTCGGGCGAGGCCACGCCATTCGTATACCTGACCTGTCTGGTAGCGATCCTCGTGGTGGCCATCGTCGACCGGTTCGAGGCCATGGGGCTGGGCGGCGAGGAGCTCCGCGTCGTGGGCGGTGGCGCGCGCTCGCCGCTGTGGCTTCAAATCAAGGCCGACGTGACCGGCCATCCTGTCCGCGCTGTCCGGGGCGACCACGCCACCAGCGCCGGCGCAGCGATGCTGGCCGGCGTTGCCGCCGGGTTCTTCGCCGACCTCGACGAGGCCGCCACGCAGGTCGTGCGGTTGGCTGATGAGGCCGTGAGCCCGCGCGAGACGACGGCTGAGGTCTACGAGGATGGCTACCGCGCCTACCGGCGCCTGTTCGACGGTGTCGAGCGGGCACTGTCGTAGGGCGATCGCTCCGATCGTTCTGTGAAGATTGACATCGGTATGAGCCCACGCAAACGCCCGTCGCTCGTCGAGCAGGTCCGCGAGAGCCTGCTCGGAGATCTCACGTCCGGCAAACTCACGCCCGGCGCCAAACTGCCCAACGAGAACGACCTGGCCGACCGTTTCGGGGTAAGTCGCTCGACCATCCGTGAGGCGGTGGGCGGCCTGATGGACGCCGGCTACCTGGCCCGGCGCCACGGATCAGGCACCTATGTCACCTCGTCGCCGCGCACACGTCACCCGCTGGAGACGACCGTGAGCTACACGGCGATGATCCGCGCCTCGGGTCGCAAACCGGCGGAGACGGTGGTGAGCAAGGTGGTGCGTGCGCCGGCCGCCGAGGAGCGCGAGCTGCTAAGGCTCAGCGACGGCGACTCTGTGATCGACGTGGAGCGCGTGCGCTTCGCCGACCGGCGCCCGGTCATCTACTCGCGCGATCGGATCCCCGTCGCTTTGCTTGGCGACTCTTCCGACCAAGCGCTCGACAGCTCGCTGTACGCGATCCTCGCCCGGTCCGGGCACCCCGTGGCGAGCGCCACCGCACAGCTGATTCCGACGCTGGCAGGCGCCAAGCTTTCTCGCCTGCTGATGGTTAAGCGCGGCACGCCGCTTTTGCACATCGACCAGGTCGACTACGACGAGCGCGGTCAACCGGTGATGCTCTCGCATGAGTGGCACGTGGCCGACGCCTTCGACCTGGTCGTCAACCGCCGCACCTCCCCCGCGAGCGAGGACGCCTAACCGCCTCCGAACCGGGCGCCCCCCAAAGATTGGGGGGCAGGTTCAGGGAATCTCCCCATACCGCAGTTGCGTTGCGTACGGCAAGCTGGCGCCATGGCGACGTACGTGCTCACCCACACGCACAGGCCGGAGGAATGCGCCGTGGCCGTCGCCGCCTGGAAGGGCTTCTCAAGCCCGTTGCGCCACGGCCATCCGCTCGGCACGTGCGCGCATGGCGGGCACTGCGTGTGGTGGACGGTCCAGGCGACCAGCCCCGAGGCGGCGCTCGCATTGCTGCCCGGCTACGTCGCCCGCCGAACCATCGCCGCCGAGGTGCGCGAGGTGCACCTGCCATGAACGGTGCCGCCTGCTTGTGCGACGAGCGCCCGCGCGACGGCATCGAGCCAGAGCCGCGACCCCACTTGCTCGATCCTGCCTCGCTCCCAGACCATATCGATCATCTGTTCCGAGCCGCCTGGGCCCTGTGCGGATCCAGGGATGAGGCCGAGGACCTGGTGCAGGAAACGTTCGTTAACGTGCTGAAGCGACCGCGCTGGCTGCGCAACCGCGACGAGATCGGCTATTTGCTGCGCGCCCTGAGAAACACCTACAACAGCCGTTATCGCAGCGCCGCGCAGCGACCTCGGGAGCGCCAGTTGCTGGAAAGCGACCTGCTCGAGCGTCAGGACAGCGAGATCTCGAGCCGCGAGATCATGGAGGCGATCGCCGACGCGCCGCCTCAGTACCGCGACGCGGTCATCGCCGTGGATCTCGTCGGCCTCTCCTATCGCGAGGCGGCCCGCTCCCTGCGCACGCGCGAGTCGACGATCACCACCCGTCTGCACCGCGGCCGTCAGTACGTCGCGCGTGCCCTGCTGCGCGAATCTCCGGCCGGCGTATAGTCGTCCGCCGCGAGGATGCTGGCCAGCGCGGCCCGCGACCGGACGCCCAGCTTGTCGTAGATCCGCGCCAAATGGCTCTCGACCGTCTTCTCGCTCAGGAACAGGGCAGCCGCCACTTCGCGGTTTCGCTTGCCCGCCGCGACCAGCGTGGCCACCTCGCGCTCGCGCGCGCTCAGCACACCCGAGCCGCGCGCACCGGGCGCGCCCCGAGCTCGCCGCGGCCCTCGCCACCCTAACCGGCGGAGCTCCTGGGCCGCGGCGTCCGCCTCGCGCAGCGCGCCGGCCTCGAACAGGGTTCGCTCGGCGTACTCGAGTTCCGCGATCGCCCGTTCCACGTCGCCTAGCCGGCCGAGTGCGGCTCCTACCAGCGCCCGCGCGCGAGCGCCGAGCAGCGGGTTGCCGGTCGAGTCGGCCAGCGGAACCGCCTCGCGTGCCACCGACGCAGCGCCGGCCGCGTCATCGCCGGCGAGCAGGACGGCGGCGCGAGCGCACATCGCGGTCGCGGTGCGCTGGGGCAGCGACGTGGAGCGGGCGCGGGCCTCGGCCGTGCTGGCTGACTCGGCAGCCGCCTCCAAATCCCCGAGCGCCAGCTGGGTCTGGATGAGCAGCTCCCAGCCCTGGCCGCCGTGGACATCGAGGAGGTACTGATCGGGACCGGCCTCGAACGCGGCGAGCTCGGCCCGCGCGCCAGCCGCGTCTCCGGCCGCGTTCAGAGCCGCGGCCACGTGTAGCCGCGACAAGCTCGAGAAGAACGTCTCGGTCATCTTCTCCGCCCGGGCTGCGGCCTCCCGCGCGCTGGTGAGCGCTCGGGAGGTGTCACCCGCCGCCGAGCATGCCATCGCGTCGGCCCACAGCGCCCATACCGCGAACTGGTCGTTGCCGGCCAGCAAGGCGGCATCGGTTGCGCTCTCGGCCACCGCGACGGCCTCGGTGATCCGGCCCTTCATGGCCAGCGCGTTCGTCTGGAGCACGAGCTGGCCCGGGATGTACGGGCTCTGCCCGGTGCTCTCGGCCAGTCGCAGCCCGCGGCGCGCGTACTGGAGCGCGTCGTCGCTGCGTTCAAGCAGCGAGGACGCCTGGGCCAGATAGCCCAGCACGTCGATGTGCTCGGCCAGCTGCTCATCCGACAGGGTCGCGCAAGCGGCCTCGACCTCGCGCAGCTCCGACCGCGCTTGCGCCAGCCGATTCTCGGACGCGCTGGCCAGACTGCACAGCGCGCCCGCCCAGACGGCGAACAGCGGCGCGCCGCCCGCCCGGCTCCACACGTCCTGCGCGACGTCGTGCATCGGCCCGAACTCCCCGCGCCAGTAGTGGTCGATCGCCAGCTCGAGCGTCAGCTCCAGCGCCCCCCTCGAGTCCGCGGGCAGCGAGATCAGCGCCTGCTCCACGAGCGAGCGCGATTCGAGCGGCCGGCCGCTCATCCGCTTGGCGAAGGCGATCCTGGCCACCAGCCTGGCCCGTTCTTCATGTGCTTCGGGGGGCAGGCGATCGCTCGCCTGCGCCAGCACGTCCAGGGCCTCCTCATAGGCGCCCGCATAGGTCAGGGCGGTGGCCGCCTCGCTGAGCATGGCCAGCCGACGCTCGTCGTCCTCGGTTTGGGGCAGCAGGCGGGTCGCCGCGAGCAGCCATCGCCCCGCGGTCTCCGGGGCGCGCGGAGCCGCGTCGCGCCCCGCCTGGACCAGCAGCGCGATCGCCTGCTCGTCGCCGACCACGGCCGAGCTCTCCACGTGATGCGCCAGCGCGACGGCCGGGGCGTGCGCCGCCGCAAGCGCCGCGGCCGCCCTGGCGTGCGCGCCGATCCGCCACCCCTGCGGGATCGCGTCGTAAACGGCCCGCCGCACGATCGGGTGCCGGAAGCGGAAGCGCCGGGGCGCTTCGGTCGACCGAATGAAGTCGAACTCGACGAGCGCGTCCACCGAGCCGAGCACGTCGTCCTCGGCCTGCTCGGCGATCGCGCCCACCAGCTCGGGCTCGAACGACTCGCCGGCGACCGCGGCGGCCTGGAGCGTCCGGCGGGCGTCGCGGTTGACCGCGCTCAGCTCCTCCCGGATCGCGGCGATCACCGCACGGGGAACCATTCCGCTCCCGCGCTCCGGACCGGGACCCGGCCGGATCGCCCCGCCACGGCTGGCCCGCGCCAGCTGCTCGATGTAGAACGGGTTGCCGCCGCTCTCGCGGTAGATCACCGCGCGCGTCGCGTCGTCGAGTTCACCGCGGATCAGCCGCTCGGCGTCCGCGGTACTCAACGGCGAGAGCTCGAGGCGAGTCCCGAAGCCCGCGCGCGCCGCCGCTTCGAGCGCGCCCACCAGCCGAATCGGCGGCTGCCGGTAGGCGATCGCCCCCAACAGAGGCCCGCGAAACCGTCGCAGCAGGTGGGTCAGCACCTCCACTGAGGCTGCGTCGGCCCAGTGGATGTCGTCGAGCGCCAGCACCATCGGCTGGCGCGCCGTCAACCGCTCGAGCAGGTTGCGGATCGCGTAATGCAGCCGGTAGCGCTCGGCGTTGTAATCCCGGCGGGGGGCGATCCGGTCGTATCTCGGTAGCGAGGGGAACACCGAGGCCAGTTCCGCCAGCAGTCCCTCGTCCAGCGCGCGGAGCAGCGCCGGCTCGAGCGAGCCCAGGTAGTCGTTGAGGGCATCGACGATCAGGCCGAATGGGATGTCGCGTTCGAACTCCGCCGCCCGCCCGTCCAGGACGAGGTAGCCCCGGTCCTCGCCCCGGCGGCATACCTCCGCCATCAGGCGCGATTTTCCGATCCCGGGCTCGCCCACGATCTGCACCATCCACGGCTGGCCATCGGCCAGCCGGTTGAGCGCTTCCTCGATTTCGACTACCTCGCGGGCACGTCCGACGAGCGCAGGCCTGGTATCCACCGTGGTCCCCCCGGGTGTGTCGTTCAGCCTACTCCTACCGGGCTGCCCGCGTCCAGGGAGGTTCACGCCGCTTCAGGAAGGTTGACGTCGCTCCGGCGTCTTGTTGTTCATAAGACATCGGATGATTTCTCTACTACCAGGAATTCTCATGGCATCACAACTCAATTACTGCCTGGCGCGTGAGCAACAGGACGAGCTGGCGCGGCGGGCCGAATACGTACGGCGGACTCGCCACGGCGACGAGACCGAGGCGGCGCCGCGCCGACGGCGCCGGCACGCTCTTGCCGCCGGGCTTCGCCGCCGCCGGCGGCTACAGCAGCGCGAGCTGCCGCTGGCGCCAGGCGGCGTCGAACGCGCGGCGGTTTCCGCCGGCTGCCTCGAAGTTG
>JAFASQ010000393.1 GCA_019244395.1 Solirubrobacterales bacterium
ACAGTGGGGCCGTCCACGCGCCCAATCCGCGCCTAAACACGCTCGGGTCTACGCCCGCGCCGATCCAGCAAGGGACGCTACGATGGTCGGCGCTGCCCGCGCCCGTAGCTCAGCTGGATAGAGCGTCGGTCTACGGAACCGAAGGTCGGGAGTTCGAATCTCTCCGGGCGCGTTTTGAAAGCCCCGCATAGCGGAGCTTTTTGGAGGGCAAGAGCGACCGAGCTCGGACCGTTACCTCATCGGGCAACTGTGTCGGGCAACGGCCGCGTTTCCCTGGCCGGTGCGCGCGTCGTGCTGTCTTTGAGCTCTCCGGAGATCCGTGGGATCGAAATGGAGCAGGGTCGAGCGGGCGTCGAGAGCTCGGAACGCGCGACCGTCCAGGTTGTGAGCCTGCTCACGGTCCGCCGTAGCGGGCACGGGCGCTGGATTGCTCATGACGTCCTGGCCGAACATCAGTCGATCGGCTCTTGAATCTTCCTCGTGGGCCGCGATCGTCCTCAGGTCGTTGGTCGATGCGGCCGCGCGCGATGCTCGCATTGGTATGTATCGAGATAGATTGCCTGCGATCGCCGGTTGCCGCGCAGCTCGTGTAGTAGTCGGAGAGTTGGTGGCTCCGAGCCCGGGTGCTCTTCTGTTGTGGGTTCCGCCATCGCGGATGTCAATCGATCCATTGTCAGGGCTGGTCGAGAGTTGACCACTGGCCCCTCAGGGTGTCGGGTGGCCTACCTCCCGGCGGCCTCTGGCATAGAGAATCGTGCGGACGAGCGGAGGTTGGGTGGCGTCCGTGCCCGGTCGACCGCCGGGCACGGACGCGTGGATCGTGATCTCTGCAGGCGGCTGTCAGCGTCGCCCGCCCAGGAGCAGCCTTAGCGGGATCGCGTTCGCCATGGCCTCGTAGCCGACGTCGTTGGGATGGAGACTGTCGTCGATGCTGTATGCGGAGTTGGAGTTGGCGGCATAGACCGGGTTGAGGTACTGCGGGTTGTAGGGGTCCTGCGTCACCTTCGCGAAGTCGATCACCCCGTCGAACGCGCCGCTGGTCCGGATCCAGTTGTTGACCTGTTCGCGCAGCGTCTCACCGTACGCCGTGCCGTAGTACCCGCCGTAAATGGCGTTGGAGCCACCGAAGGGCGTCAGCGTGCCGGCGTAGATCTTGACCCCGCGGGCGTGCGCCATCGCGATCAGGTCGCGGTATCCGCTCTCGATCTGGGCCGCGGTCACATTCGGGTTGTTCGGGGCCGTGCAGCCAGAGTCCGGGTCTCCGGCTTGACCGATGTCGTTGATCCCCTCGAGCAGGATCACGGCCTTCACGCCTGGATGAGATAGGGCGTCGCGCTCGAAGCGAGACTCGGCGCTTACTCCGAAGCAGCTGGAGTCACTCAGGACGCGGTTGCCGCTGATCCCCTCGTCCACGACACCCGGCGCGTGGCTACCGAAGAGTGCGTTGAGGCGGCGGGCTAGATAGTTCGGCCAGCGGGCGTTGGCGCCAGTCAGCGAAAGGTAGCCATCGGTGATCGAGTCGCCGAAGGCCACGACCGTGCCATCAGCCGACGCGGAGTTCACGTCAACCCCGTCGACGAAGTACCACGAGCCGGTTCTACTCGTATAGGCGGTTGCGTCCGCATCGCCGGTGTGGTCGCCCGAGGCGATGTAGTTGATCTGCTGTGCGTCCGAGTGGTTGGTCGCCGGGCCCGTGGCGTCCGGCAGGTAGACGCTCACGGCCAGTTCTGTGAGCGACGGCACGCTCATGGTTACCGGGTCGCTCAGCACTTGTGCGCCAGCCGCGACGGTAATCGATGTCTGTCCACCGAACGTTACGGTGTGGCTCGTTCCCGGTACCAACTGCGCTCCGTCCAGGACGACACCCACGCTGACCCCGCCCACCGCCAGCGGTGCCGACCCGAAGGTATTGCTCACCTGCACACGGAGCGAGTTACCGCCCACGCTGGTGTAGATGACGTTGCGCACCGTCTGGTCGGAGAAGCCTGTGCTACCGGCCATGGGGCTTGCCGCCCAGGTCGAAACCCACCCTCGGTGGTTGGCGCCGCCTCGGGTCCCCCCGTGGTGGCGGACCCGATGGGACGTTGGCGTCGCCGACGCCACGCCGAACGGGATAAGGCAGGCGCAAATCACCGCCCCCGCGATAAGCAACGAGCGCGATCGCCAGACGCGATTGACCCCAGGCCCTTGAACGTTCAAAAAGCTCATCCTTCATGTCTCCAATGTTGATGTGACCGCATCGACAATTTGGTGAGGCGTTATGCCGTGCTCTCAAGGCACCGCGCGAACGTGAATCGCCCTGACGCTCGCGCGGTCAGGCCATTATTCGAGCAACGCCTTTCCCTACTCAAAATGAGCTGCCTCTCGTGAAACCTTTAGACCCTAGTCTCTCCTTCGTTTGCCGCCTCCTTAGCTGGCAGGCGTTCTACCCAGGAGCAACGACGACGAACAAATCGGCGGGCTCCCAAGCAAACGCCGCGGCCTGAGCAGGGCAGCCCCCGTTGCCGGTTCATGCAGTAGTCAGCAAGTCGGACCCGAGCCCGCGGTTCGTGGGGGATCGTCAGCGGACCGGCCGAGCAGCTGGCTGTCGCCCGGCGACCCAGCGGCGGCGCATTGCTACGTGCTGCGCGGACCGACCCCCGGCCGGCCATGCTCCCGGCCGCGATCCGGTCCGACCGCCCTCGGGCGACCTGCGCTCCGCCCCCACCGCGTTACCCCCACCCCCGCCACCGCGACAAGGCCGCCAAGCAGCCGCCATATCCGGCATATCCAACATGCCGATCTCGGGATCACCTCCGCCTCTCTACGAGGGATCGACGACACGGAGATCATTCACGCCGTCCACGAGCAGCCAGCACCGGATGATTCCCGGAGCCCAGCTCCCCGTCGACATTCGCTCCTGGCCACCGACGGTGGTGCCGGGACCGACAGCCCACGCCTCAGGCACCGCCGCCCGTGGGGCCCCACAGCACGGCCCAACCGGCACGACCGGAACCCCGTCCGTCGCCGGATCCGCGAAATGCGTTGACCCAGCGCCCGTGCGGCGCTAACACGGCCCCAGCGAGTCGTCGCCAAGCTCAAGCCAGCGTGGCGTATCGCTGGGATCAAAAACAGTCGTCGGCACCGGCCGACTGGCGTGATCGAGTTCGTGGCAAACCGATCATCGCGGGCGGGTGGCCGCGTGCGATTGCGTTCACGCGATAGCGCAAGTGCGCCGGATCACTCCGGCGCCGTGTTCTGCCTACGCGGCGTCGGCCGCGCCTGCCGCAGAGTCCAGTCCCTGAGTTCCGCGCATGGAAGGTCCGACCGTCGCGACGGCGAGAGATGCGCAACGCCGGCGAAGCGAGGCTCTGACCGAGGCGAAATCGTCGCCGGTGCCGCCCTGCAAAATTGCGGAAGGAGGGCCGACGTGGCGTCAGCCACGGTGGCCATGCGTTCCGCAGATTGCGGGGAGTCTTGAGCGCCGGCAAGAAGCATCCAACGCTGGCAAGGGTGGTTCGGGACGCGAAGGCGGTGCCCTCGTGAAAGGAGTTGTAGCTCCCGAACTGTGTGATCGCGGGCGACTGTCCGTCGCTCGATGCGGTTCAGCAGATCCCGGCGGCGACGCCGGAGTCTCGCCACCGTCCCGCGCGTCTGCCGCTGTCGCTCGTGACGATCACGTCTATGAATTCTGGTCGCGCTGGTCTCGGCGGAGCTGCCGTCGCGCGTATGCGTTGGCGAACGCGAGCGTTCAGGGCCTGGCTGCCTGGACCCGCCGCTGAGCCGGCTCCAGGTCGAACGACGCCGGGTCGAAGCCGCCGGCGTCCTTCAGCTCGGCGTAGCCCCAGGGCCCGCCGGAGTCCTCGGGCGGGCTGGCGCCTTTGCCGGTGAGAAGCAGTGGTCGCCCGTCGTCGGCGTCCGGCTCTATCACCTTCTCCAGCACGATGTCGTGCTCCCAGTTGTCGCCGAAATCGTAGGTATAGCGGACGCGATCCTTTGGGCCGAGCAGCACCTCGTCGAGCGTGGTCTTGGCCTCGTCGGCGCAATCGTTGTCCCACTCGGGATCCGGGACGCCGATCTGCTCGCCCTCGTACTCGAAGCTGTGCAGGTGCGTGTCGGTCCAGCCGAACGCCGCCTGGATGATCTGGTGGAGCATCGCGAAGGTGGTGTCGGCGCGGACCTGGACGCGGCGCCAGACCGGCGGCTTGCTGGTCCCCTTGAGCGTGATCTTCAGCTGGAGGATCTCCTCGGGCTCGATCGCCTGTGGCACCTCGAGGTCGGCGAGGTCCAGCTCGCTGCGCGCGTTCCAGCCGTTGATGAAGGTGCCCAGCGCCTGCTCGTCCTCGAGATCGACGCCGGCCGCCTTCGCCGCCAGCAGGAACTGCTTGGAGGGCCCGCCGACCGCCGGGTCGAGGGCGGCCTTAACCATCTCCTTCGCCCACTTGCCGATCGATCCTCGGGTCTCGTTGGCGGCCCAGTCCGGGATCCCGCGCTGGCGGGCGGCGAAGCGCACCCAGGCGTCGAGCGCGGCAGGCAGGCGGTTGAGCATCTCAGGCGTCGCGAGGACCTTACGCGGGATCCAGTCGGTCATGAACAGCTCGACGACCACCGGGCTCCAGCGCAGCGGGTCGCCGTCGGTGTAGCCGGCACAGAAGCCGATCGCCAGCGAGGCCACCCGGGCCTCGTCGCCGTCGGGCGCGAACTCGCGTCCCTCGGGCGAGGCGAGGAACTCGTCGCGCAGCCTGTCGCGCTCCTGGCCTGACAGCCCGGTGGGCTCTGGCGGCTCGACCGCGCCCGGCGTCTGGTCGGCGCGCAGGAGCGCCAGCGCCCGCCCGGGCCAGAAGTCGTCGTCGACCGGCGGATCCCAGGTCATGTCCGTCCGGGCGATCGCCGTCCGGATCAGCCCGGCGGCGATGCTGGGCTCAATCTGCTCGAGCTCCAGCTCTGCCTCGTCGCCAGTCGAGTAGCGACGCATTGCGCCCGCGACGTGCTCGATCGACTCGGCCAGCAGGACGTCCTTGGCCAACCCGCCGAGGTTTCGGTCGATCAAGATGCCAACCGCCATCGTCTCGCCATCGGGATGGCGGCTTTCGAGCAAGACCGTGCGGGCGTCGTCGAACACCGCCTCGCTGATCACCGCGGCGCCGACGATCTCCGACTCGCCGATTTGCTCGATCCACCGGGGGGCACCGGCCGTCGGCGTCGAGCCGGCGAGCATCTCCGCCGCCAGGGCGCCCAGCTCGCCGTCGTCGAGCTCCGCGATCGCCGCCAGCGCGACCGTGGCGGCGGGATCGTCGAACGTCGCCAGCCGGGTGACGAGCGGCCCACCGAACAGCAGCGCGGGATCGACCTCGACGGCGTCTGGAAACGGCAGTCCATGCCGCTGCTCGCGGAAGGTGCCGAGCAGGTGCGACGCCCACGCCTCGGCGTCGAGTGCCGAGTCGACCTCCACCGCCGACTGGGCGATCATCCGCGCGACACGGACCTCCTCGGGGACAGGCCCGTGTCGCGCCTGCTCGCGCTCGTGGAGCTGCGCCACCCGAGCGGGATGGCCGCCGGAACCGCGTCGTCGTCTGCCGCCACTCAAGCTTTCGACGGTAGACGGCGCGCGGCGGCGGCGCGCGGCCGGATCCCGCAACTAGCGCCAATCCCTGCTACCAGCGGACGGCTCGGCTTACATCCACGGCCGCAACAGCGGCGGCATCGCCATCGGCGCGTTCTCGTGCTTAGCCAAATCGTTCGAACCGGAGGACCGGCCACCTTCCTCCGTGTCCACGTCAACCCTACGCGACGCACGCGATGGCCGAGTCCGGCGGGACCGGCGCGATCGGATGCCATAGACGCCATCGTTGCGATCGAGATCGGCAGCTGCCTGCGACGTTGAGGACGCTGGGATCGTCGCGGATGGGTTTGGAAGCGGGAAGCCGCAACTTTCATCGGAACGCCGCTGATAACGGCACCACCGAGGAACCGAGGCGGCGCTCCGCCAGCCACAAGTGGTCTGGGCCGGACGGGCCTCCGTTCTCGCCCCCGGAGCCGCGCCGTGATTCAGCTACCGACGGGGACAGGTGGCGAGGGGAGCATCTGCAGGAGGTCAGCGGGCAGCTCGCGGCTCGCGTTCCAGTACTCCAGACCGACCAGACGTCGGTCGGTGGGGTCGAGTTCGCGCAAACCGAACTCTGTTTCCTCGGCTACGACCGTCGCAGGGTCGTAGGTCTCGAAGCGCAGCCACGCGATATCCGCCCTGCTGTCGTAGTGGCCGTCAATCTTCATCGCATCTCCATGCTAGCCCGTCCGCCAGAGCGTGACGATGACAGCGACGAGCTCGTCACCGTCGGCAGGATGGTTGTACGCAATCGCCAACCTGCCGGAGACAACCAGCCAATCGGCCGCGCCAGTGTTCTTCGATCGGCT
>JAFASQ010000405.1 GCA_019244395.1 Solirubrobacterales bacterium
GGCGCCGCTCGTCGCAGCTCCAGCTGAAGCAGGTCCGCGAAGAGATGGTGGTAGCGAAACCAAAACCGCCTTGCATCCAGGGAGGTCACGAACGCGTTGGCCTCCTCGAGCTCCTGCAACATGCGCTCGGCGCCCGAGCCGCCGGTAAGAAGATCGGCCAGCGGACCACACACCCGTTCGAGCACCGAGGTCAGCAGCAGCATCTCGCGGACCTCCGGCGTTTGGCGCTCCAAGACCTCCGCTAGCAGGTAAGCCGCCACGTTTCGCTCGCTGCCCGAGAACTCGGTCACGAAGCGCTCCGGGTCCGGATGATGCGCGAGCGAGATCGCGGCCAACCGGAGGCCGGCCGCCCACCCTTCCGTGCGTTCATAGAGCGCTGCCGCGGCGCCGTCGGAAAGCGTGATCCCTTCCGTCCGGAGCAACTCGAGCATTTCTTCAATCGAGAACCGCAGGTCGGGAGCCCGCAACTCGGTGAGCTGACCGGACAGGCGCAGACGATGAAGGCCGAGCCGCGGATCCTCACGCGTCGCCAAGACGACCCGTACCCCCCAACGGAGGCTGTTCAGAAACAGTTCGAGCCACTCCAGCGCCTCGGCCGAATCGAGCTCGTGCAGGTCGTCGATCACCAGTACGCCCGGGTCCTCGAGCGACTCGAGATCTGCCAGGACCTGCTCGACGACCGCTCGGCCGTTGAACGTCGGCGCTGGGACGACCCGCTGCACAACGCCGACCGCCCCGGCGAGCGCGTCGATCACCGAGAGCCAGAACCGCTGGGCGTCCCGCTCGGCGCGCTCGACCGAGACCCATCCCACCCGATCCTCGAGGCCCGCCGCCTCGATCCACGAGCGCAGCAACATCGTCTTGCCGCTTCCGGCCGGGGCGCACACCAGCACCACCCCTCCGCCTTCCGGGGCCGACAAGCGCTCGAACAGGGCGTCGCGCCGGACCAGTCGTCGCACCCCAGCGAGCGGTCTCGGAACCGTCCGCCGAGTTTCCGGACTAGCCCGTGTCACGCTGGGAATGTTGCGTCGCGTTGCAGCGTCACGGAAGCCTCTCACAACACGTCGCCGTGTTGTGGACCTGGTCCGGCAAGGTCAGCTTGCGAGCCGACTGCGTGAGTCTTCCTGGTCCGGCTTTGGCGATCCCGCGCCGGCCTTCAGTTCGTAGACAGTGGCGCCGTCCTGGCCGCGGAGCGATTCGCGTTCCCCGCCGGCGCCCTCCAGCGCGCCTCGTGGGGTCTTGGCCGCGAGCACCAGCGCAGGCACGGTTGCCAGCGCGGTCATCCCGACGGCCCACCAGAACGTGCTGTCGAAGGCGTGTGCGAGCGGAGTTGCGATCTGGGCACGAACCGCGGCCGGCAGGACGCGGACCGACCCGCCAGCGAGCCCGGGCACGCCCGGGAGGTTCGCGTTGACCTGGTGCTCCAGGACGACCGACAGGAGTGCTGTCCCGATCGATCCGCCGACGCGCTGGAACACGTTGAGGATTGTCGTCGCCTGTGGGATGTCCGCCCGGGTCACCGTCGCGTAGCCGGCGGTCATCGCCGGCATCATGCTGCACCCGAGGCCGACGCCGCGGAAGAAGAGGATCAGGGACGTCGCCTCGCCCGGCGTGTGCGCGCTCAGCATGGTGAGCGGGATCGTTGCTGCAGTCATCACGAGCAGGCCGGCGACCGAGACGATGCCGCCACCGACGCGATCTGCCAGACGGCCGCTGATCGGGATCACCAGCGCGGCGCCGAAGCCTTGAGGGGCGAGCAACAGCCCGGTCGTCAAGGTCGAGGCGCCGCGAGCAATCTGGAAATAGAGCGGCAACACGAGCATGACCCCGAACACGACCGAGCCGATCAGCATCACGGTTACCGCCGAGGCGGCGAAAGCCGGAAGGCGGAACAGCCTCACGTCGAGCAGCGGCCGCCGTCCCGAGATGTGAAGCGCGTGGTATGTGAATGCTGTTACCAATCCGACGCCGACCAGGATGGGCAGCCACGCGCCCACGTAGCCAATGCCTCCCTTGCCCGATATCTCAGACAGCCCGTAGACGATCGCGGCCAGACCCGGCGAGAGCAGGGCGAGACCGCGCACGTCGAGCGGCTCGGATCGCTTCGCCTCGGAATCTGGGAGCAACCGCAATCCAAGCACCAAGGCGAGCACCCCGATCGGCACGTTGACGTAGAAGATCCAGCGCCAGCTCAGATCCTGGAGGATGAACCCGCCCAACACAGGGCCGGCCACCGGGGCTAGCACGGCCGGGACGCCGACCACGCTCATCACCCTGCCGAGGCGCCTCGGACCCGCGGCCTGGGCCAGAAGGGTCATACCGGCCGGCATGATCATTCCTCCGCCCAACCCCTGCAGCACCCGGAAGAAGGTCAGCGACCCTGCTGACCACGCGGTCCCGCACAGCGCCGATCCGACTGTGAACAGTGCGACCACGAGCATCCACAGCTTCTTGGCACCCAGCCGCTCCGACGCCCACCCCGTAATCGGGATTACCACCGCCAGCGCGACTAGATAACCGGTCGCCACCCACTGGATCGTGTGCAATGGGCTGTGCAGCTTGCGGCTCAGCGTGGCCAACGCCACATTCACGATCGTCGTGTCGAGGATCGACATGAACGCGCCGATCACGACAACGGCTGAGACGACCAGAACCCCGCGGTCGAGGCGGCCGCTGGCACTGACTGGCGGTGTGTCGCTCATGTCCGGCAAGATCGCAACCGGGTGGGTGAGCCGTCATCACTGGCTTTGCGTGATTGCAGCCGCGACTTCAGCCGGCGCGAAGCGCCCGGCGGGGCATCACCTTGCTAACGGCGGCGAGGGGATGGCGCGAGGAGCCCGAGCTCCCGGGCGCGGGCGACCGCCTCGGCGCGGCGGTGGGCGCCGAGCTTGGCGTAGATGTGGCGCAGATGCGTCCTGATCGTGTTCGTCGAAACGAACAGCTCAGCGGCGATCTCCGGCGCCCGAAGGTTGCTCGGCAGGTACCTGATGACGCGCACTTCGGCTGCACTGAGCTCGTCCAGAAGGGGTTTAGCCTCTCCGCGCGGCGTCACAGACCCACCGGAGCACACGTCTTGAAGCGCCGACAGAAACGCTGCGTGGGCCGTCCGATGCCGCGGATGTCGCTCCAGAAGGCCCTCGACCGGAATGATCGTGAACGGCAGGATCAGGCCTTCTGGCTCGGCTAGATCGAGGGCCCGCTCGAGCGACGCCTCAGCGCCGCGCGTGTCGCCGCTCTCCTCGCGAGCGGCGGCGTCAAACAGCAGGGCATGAATGGCCGCCCACGTCGGGATGAGGGACTCGACGGAGCGCTCGGTGACCGGCGCGAGCAGCTCGAGCGCACGTTCCGGGCAGCCCTCGGCAAGGTAAATCGCCGCCGCCGGAATCCGCACCTCGGCCCGGTCGCGGTCCTGCTCGGCAATGCTGTCGAGCGCGGCGCGGGCAACGGACAGCTCTCCCATCTGGACCTGCGTCAGCATGATGCGCGCGCGCAGGTCGACCATGAGCGCGTGCTCGCCGGCGAGCATCCCCTGGATCTTCTCCGCGTTCCCGAACTCGGCCAGTGCGTCCTCGAGACGGCCTTGTCCGGAGTACAGCAGGCCGCTGGCGTGGTACAGGGCAAGCTCGGTTCCTGGGTCTCCTCCTGGCCGGAGCGCCCGCCCAGCCCGTTCGAGCCACTGCTCGGCCTCGTCGAACCGCCCCAGCCAGGCCAGTGAGCCTGCGCCGATGGCGAAGGCCAGCCCCACAATCGGATTGGTCGCCAGTCCGTGGGTCTCCGCGATGGTGACGGCCTCCTCGGTGAAGGCAAGCGCGACCGACGCAGACTGCCCGCTGAGCGGAGCGGCGATTCCCAGGTGGGCAAGGCAACCGATCTCGAGATAGGGGCGTCCGATCCGGCGTGCCAGCGCGAGCCCTTGCTCGAGGTGGCGGCGCGCGTCAGTCAATCGCAGGGACCACAGCTCGGTGGTGCCGAGCGTCATCAGCGCCAGGGCACGAATGTCGTCGGTACCGCCGGCCACGTTCGGCGGCTGCGAGTCGAGCGCCGATTCGAGCGCGCGCATCGCCTGCACGGCGCCGCCGAGATCCCCGCGCTGGCGAGCCAGCGAGAGTCGGACGCTGGCCAGATGCAGGCCGAACAGCTTCTGGCGATCCTCCGGCACGTCCGCAGCGTTCCGCTCGGCCACGGCGATATATGTGTCTGCGTCGTCGAACGACCCATCGCGGAGCCGTACACCGGCGTACACGACGGCGAGCTCGGGGTCAGCCGCGGCAACGCGCGCCGGAAAGGCATCCAGCAGCGCGCGAAGAGTAGCCAGCCGCCCGTTTAGGATCAGACCGATCCGGCTGTCAAAGAGCACACGTGAGGCGCGGCGCCAGTCGCGCGCCAACTGCGCGTGGCGGACCGCCTCGACGGCGTAGCCCTCCTGCTCGAACCAGTCGGAGGCCGCCCGGTGCAGCTGGGCCACCAGCTCCGGGAACAGGCGCCGCAACTCGCGCCGGAGCAGATCGGCGAACAGATGGTGGTAGCGGAACCACGACCTTCCGGCATCGACCGAGGTCACGAAGGCGTTGGCGTCCACCAGCTCTTGCAGGATTCGCTCGGCTCCCGAGCCGCCCGTGAGGTGGTCGGCCAGCGGCCCGCTGACACGCTCGAGCACCGAGGAATAGAGCAGCAGTTGGCGCACGTCGGCCGGCTGGCGCTCCAGTACCTCCGCCAGGAGGTAGCCCGCCACGGTGCGCTCGCTGCCCGAGAACTCGTCCGCGAACTGTTCAGGATCATCGTGAGTGGCCAGTGACATGGCGGCCAGTCGCAGCCCTCCCGCCCAGCCCTCGGTGCGGTGCAACAACTGCGTCAGCGCCCGGTCCGAAAGCTGTACGCCGGCCGATTCGAACAAGGCCCGCGCTTCAGTCGGGGTGAAGCGAAGGTCAGCCGTGCGGATCTCCGTCAACTCGCCGTCGACGCGCAAGCGGTGCAATCCTAGGTGCGAATCGCTCCGGCTCGCCAGCACGAACTGAACCTCGGGGGGAGCACATTTGATGAAGCACTCGAGCTGGTGCATCGCGTCGTCCGAGCGCAGCTCGTCCAGGTCATCGATTACGAGCCAGATCGGCTCCTGAATCGCCGCCATCTCCTCGATCAGCCGCTCGACGATCATCCAGCCATCGACATCCGGCGCCGCCGTCAGTTCGCGAACCAGCGGGCCCGCCGCGGTTGTCCGGCGAAGCGCGTGGACCACTGAGAGCCAGAACCGCTGCGCATCGCGTTCATCCTGATCCACGAGGACCCAGGCGGCACGACTCGCCACGTCGGCGTGGTCGATCCACGATCGCAGCAGGACCGTCTTCCCGCTGCCCGCGGCCGCCGACAGCGCCGTGACGCGGGCCGCTCCGGAGAGACGGCCATAGAGCTCCACGCGCGGGACGACCAGGTCATTGCCCCCCCGGTGGGGACGGTCAAGCGCTGCCACGTTCGCCTGCGGACGGCGCCAGCGCGGCCGGAGCGGCGGCTGGTCGGAGTCGATATCGACCGAACGCAGGGCCGGCCTGGCTGCGAAGGCCGCCACGAGCGGGTCGTACGCGGGCGGCTGATGTGTGGGAAGGCCGATGACGGCTGCGGAGTTCATGCCGGTGGACGATCACAGCGGCGACCGTCGCCCGCCAGACCGGAAGGCCATCGTTCTCCTGGTGGAACGCCTCGAGCCGGAGGAGGGAAGTTCCAGCGCAGAATATGGTTATCCGCCTGAGCAGGGTGGGTTTTCCCTCCCTCAGCGCAGCGTCGCGCGGGGGATCATTTGCGGCATGCTCGATTCCGTGCTCATCGTCGACGACGACCCGGCGTTCCGCGCACTCGCCGGTCGCCTGCTTTCCGACTCCGGCTTCGCCGTCGTCGGCGAGGCAGGGAGCATCGCCACCGCCCTCGAGATGGCCAGGAGGGTCAGGCCATCCGCAGCGCTGGTCGACGTGGGGCTCCCCGACGGCGACGGCTTCGCGCTCGCGCGTCAATTGACCGCCTTGCCGTGGCAGCCGCGCGTCGTGCTGACCTCCATGCATCCCAACGCGGGGTCGAGCGCCGAGGTTCGCCGGAGCGGCGCGCTCGCCTTCGTCCACAAGGGGGACCTGCCAAGGGCACCGCTCACGCAGTGGTTCGGAGCCGCGTAGACACCGCTGCGACGGCGCCGATACGCTGGGGCGATGACTGCCACGCGGCGCGTCGTGGTCGGCGAGGACGAGGTTCTGTTGCGCGAGGGCATCGCCCGACTACTCACGGAGGCCGGGTTTGACGTCGTCGCGCAGGCCGGCGATGCCGACGATCTGCTGCGCAAGGGCCTGGCCCACCGTCCGGACCTGGTAATCGCCGATATCAATATGCCGCCAGGCCACGGCGACGATGGGCTGCGCGCGGCACTTGAGGTACGTCAGCAGCGGCCCGAGACTGGCGTGCTGATCCTGTCTCAGTACTTCGAGGAGCGCTACGCGCTCGACCTGATCGCTGAAGGTGCCGACGGAGTCGGATACCTGCTCAAAGAGCGCGTCGGCCAGGTCGAGACCTTCGTCGACGCCGCGGCCCGGGTCGCGGACGGTCGGTCTGCTCTGGACCCAGACCTCGTCGCGCGCATGTTGGGTCGCCGCCGCCGAACCACCGCAATCGACCTGCTCAGCCCTCGTGAGCTCGAGGTCCTGGCGGCGATGGCGGAGGGCATGTCGAACCGGGGGATCGGTCGCACCCTGATGATCAGTCAACCCGTAGTGGAAAAGCACATCACGAATATCTTCCAGAAGCTCGAGCTGGCTCCCGCCGCGGACGAGCATCGACGTGTACTCGCCGTGCTCTCGTATCTGCGAGAGACCTAGGGCGCTCGCCGCCCCGGCAGGCGCGATCCTCTGCCGGCTATTCCTCCAATGGGAGCGTGGCGCTGATGCGCGTGCCGCCCCCCGGAGGGCTGTCGATCCGCACCTGGCCCCCGAGCGCGGCGACGCGATCGGCTAGACCTCGCAGACCGCCCCCTTCCGGCTGGGCACCCCCGACCCCGTCGTCACTTACGTCCAGCTGCAGGTGGCCGTCCTCGACACAGGCCGCGACGGTTGCACTGCGCGCCTGCGAGTGCTTGGCCAGGTTGGTCAGGGCTTCGGCGACGACAAAGTACGCGTTGGCCTCGATCTCGGGACGAAAACGGTCTCGGGTCACGTCGATGTCGACAGGCAGACGCAGCCGCTCGACCAGCTCCTCGACGCTTGCGGCCAGACCACCTCGAGCGAGGACGCTCGGAAGGATGCCCTGCACGAGCTCACGCAACTCGGCGTTGGCTTGCTCGGCGTGGCC
>JAFASQ010000483.1 GCA_019244395.1 Solirubrobacterales bacterium
CCAACCACGAGACAGGAGAAGGATGACCAAGCGCATTCTCACCACGCACGTCGGGAGCCTGCCCCGGCCACAGGACGTCGTCGACGTCGTGTGGGCGCAGGACAAGGGCGAGCCGGTCGATGCCGCCGAACATGATCGGGTGATCGCCGCCGCGGTCGCCGATTGCGTCGGCCGCCAGGCGGACGCCGGGATCGACATCGTGTCCGACGGCGAAATGAGCAAGATCGGCTACGCCACCTACATTCGCCATCGCATTTCTGGGTTCGAGCTGGGGGATGCCGGCCGCGCGACCCCGGCCGACCTGGACGCCTACCCGTCGTTCCGCGACCGCCTCGCTGCCAGCGGCGGCAGCCCGAAGTACCTGCGCCCGATCTGCCGCGGGCCGGTCAGCTACGTCAACCGCGAGCCACTGGAGCGCGACCTCGCCCACCTGAGGGCGTCGCTCGACGGCCACGACGTCGCGGGCTCATTTATGAACGCCCCCTCGCCGGGGGTGATTGCGCTGTTCCAACCCAACGAGTACTACCGGTCGCTCGACGAGTACCTGGATGCAATCGCCGAGGCAATGCGCGTTGAGTACGAGGCAATCGTTTCCGCCGGCATCCAACTCCAGATCGACGCCCCTGACGTGGCCATGGGGCGGCACATCATGTACCGCGATCGGCCCGAGCACGAGTTCCTGGCCAGCGTCAGCCGTCACATCGAAGCGATCAACGTCGCTCTGCGCAACGTCCCCGCCGACCAGGTGCGCCTGCACATCTGCTGGGGCAACTACGAGGGGCCACATCACTTCGACGTTCCCATGGAGAAGATCATCGACACTGTGCTGGCCGCAAAGCCGCAAACGCTCTTGTTCGAGGCAGCCAATCCCCGCCATGAGCACGAGTGGATCGTGTGGACGGATGCAGCGATCCTTGACGACAAGGTGCTCGTCCCCGGCGTGCTCGACTCGACCAGCAACTACATCGAGCACCCCATGCTGATCGCCCAGCGGCTGCTCAATTACCTCGACATCGTGGGGCCCGACCGCGTCATCGCCGGAACCGACTGCGGCTTCGGCACATTTGCCGGGTTCGGCGCGGTCGACCCGGAAATCTGCTGGGCCAAGTTCCGGGCGATGGCCGAGGGGGCAGAGCTGGCATCGCGCGGCGTCGGACGCGCCATCGCCTAAGCCAACCGGTGCCGCCGCTACTACTCGATCCCTGCCGACGGCACCAAGGTGACATCGTGCGCGCCGCGATGCCGACATGCGTTTACTACTAACGCGGATACGTTCTGCCATGCTCGAATGACTTCGCGATAGAGCCACGCCCGGTCTGCTTACTCGCCCGGTGGGAAGCCGATCGCCAGCGCACGCGCTGACTGCCGATCGCTCGCAGTTGGAGGAGCCGCCTACAGCGGCGTCGCGGTCGAGAAGGCCGAGTTCCGCCACCGAGCTCGAGCCCGGCGGCGACACGGCCGCTTTTCGAAGAGCAGGCAGCTCCGCGCGGCGTGTGCTAGCACGATTCCGGTGGCCGGCCTTCCGGCTTGCACGTCATAGTGCTTTGGACGAATCTGAGCAGCGCGGCGAGGCGGCCACCGCGTGCCCGCTCGGCCACCCACTCAGCTGTCTCGCCTCGCGCGGCGGACAGCTGCATCGCCCGGATGATCCGCAAGTCGACCGGCGCGAGGCTGACGTTAGGCGCCGCGCTGCTGCTCCTGTAGGGCCTTGGGCTGCTGGTTCGCCACGTTTCCGATCACGCGGGGGAAGTCGAGCGGGCGCTCGCATTCGGGTTCGCGACCGCGCCGTCCCGGTCCAGGACCGGCGGGGTCGAGGATGCGGTGATGTGCCTTGATTGGCGTCGTCGGGGCGTTGGGCTTGTCTGCCGAGTTGCGGGCCGCGGCCCTCGTCCGGCGGGGACTTATTCGCGTCGCGCACCATCGTGGTGGTGACCTCGATGGTGATCGGCGCGACGCGACCGCCCGCGTTTAGCGCCCGCATCGTGCGTTCGCTAAACGCGGCCAGATGACCGGCGGACCGGGGGACTCGCTCAATCAAGAAGCTCCTAAGTCTGGAACCGGCGCAGCCGGCGGATCGGCGCTTCCGGCGCGTTACGCCTTCCGGGCATCCATGAATCCGGGCGAACTGCCGCACGGGCTGAAAGTTCGTTGCCCGATGACTCTGGAAAGGTGAGAAAAGGCAGAAGGCTGGTTTTGCAGGCCTTCCGCAGAAGCGGACGACGGGTCTCGAACCCGCGACCTTCGGCTTGGGAAGCCGAAGTCGAGAGTCCGGTTCCCATAGATACGGGCGATCGGATGGAATGAAAGCGCCGTAAATACGCCGAATCTGGTGGGGAAGGTTGCCCGCGACCGTTGCCCGAGATGGCCGTTGTCCGGACCGTTGCCCGCTCGCGGTTCCGTCCGACCCGGCCTGTAACGTGGCTTTTCGATGGCCACTCCGAACCCCAGCGCTCGTCCTTTCATTCGCCAGCGCGCCACCGGTCCGTTTTGATACGCGAAGTGGTCGCGCAACGGCCAGCCTGTGATCCGCGCGCTTGGCCGCGCCTGGGTTGACTCGGACGGAAATGGTGGCTGGCGTCGGAGGCGCGGTCGCTCACCCGACGGCGCACTGACCGAGGCCGAGGCGGCCGCGCGGATGCTGGCGCTGGTGCGCGAGCACGAAGCGGAACAGACCCTGCTCGAGCGAGACGCCGAAGAGCGACGCCGACGCGGCGTGAGCTTCCGGGAGCTCGCTGCCGAGTACCTGTCGTGGCTCGACGATGTCAAGGGCGCCAAGCCTTCGACGCTGCGGGACCACCGATGCCTGCTCGCCGAGCCCGGCCAGGCCTACCGCCGAGGTCGCGGCTCCTCCCCCGGACTGATCATGGCCGGCCTGGGCGATCGTCCGGCTCGTGAGGTCACGACGCGTGAGGTCGAAGACCTCCTACGGACGATCGCTGGCACCGGCGCCGCACCCCGGACGGTGAACAAAGCACGGCAGTTGGTCTGCGCGATCTTCAACTACGGCATGCGGCCAAGCACCTATGCGTTGGCGACGAACCCCGCCCAGCACGCCGACCGCCGACGTGAGCCAGATCAGGCGCCGCTCGCCTTCTATTCGCCTGGGCAGGTTGAAGCGCTCGCAGAGGCGCTTTCCACCGGCGCCCACCGGGGATCCGACCCGTCCCGCAGTCAGTGATGAGGAAGCGGCCGCCCGTGCGCATGACGACGCCCAGGACGCGGAACTCGTGCGCGTGGCGGCGTACGCTGGCCTCCGCCGTGGGGAGCTCGTAGCGCTGCGCTGGCGCGACGTCGACTTCGCCGGGCGGAAGCTCATCGTCCGCCGCGCCTTGTCCGGCGAGACCGAGGTCCGATCGACGAAGAGCCGCCGGGCACGCGAGGTCCCGCTTCCCGACCAGGCCGCCGCTGCGCTGCAGCGGCTTCGGCTCCGCGGCGAGTTCATGGGTCCTGATGACTACGTGTTCGCCAACCGGTTCGGCCGTCGCCTCGACCCCTCTGCCCTACGCCGTCGCTACGAGTGCGCGCGTGACGCTGCCGGTCTTGAGCCCTCGCGGTTCCACGATCTGAGGCATACGTATGGCTCGCTCTTGGTCGCCGGCGGGATCGACCTGCCGAGCGTCAAGGCGGCGATGGGCCATGCGCGGATCACGACGACGGAGCGCTACCTGCACGCTCGCCCGGCGAGCGAACTTGCGGAGCGCTTCACTCATGCGCTTGCCGCATCCTCGGTAGCAACAGCAGCGTGATCGGCGACGCCCGTGCGCGCACCACGGATCCAGATGGCCGAGAGGTCATCTTCGACGATTCGGTGTACCGCCACCTCAGGGACCGACGAGCCGCTCTCCTCGAACGCATCGATCTGATCCTGGCGACTGTTGCGCTTCCGGATTACCGTGCGCCTGATCGGGAGCCCGGACGAGAGCGGTTCTTCCGTCAGAACATCGTCGATCCCGGGCGCTGGCTGAGGGTCGTCGTAGACTTCAATGGCGTGCCTGGACGGATCGTGACCGCCTTCGTCCAGTACAACGACCCGCGTTAGAAATCATGAGCGTGACGATCGCCGGTATCGACTTCGCAAACCATTCGTACGACGATCGCGGCGATGTGCTCTACGTCGACGTCGAAGGGTATTCGTACGGGGGCCTGCCTCCGGATGCCTACGCGAGTCCCGAGGGTCACGGGATTGAGTTCGACGACCAGGGCAACGCCGTCGCAATGACCCTCGTGAACGTACGCTGGCTAATGGACCGCGATGGTGAGCTGCGGATCACATGGCCCGACGGCCACGTCACCCGCGACCCTCGATCCGAGGTGCTTGGGCTGGCAGCCTGACTGGAACGGATCAGCCGGCCAGCAGCTCCTCGAGGCGCGGACGCGGGAATCGCCATGTGCGTCCGAGTTGTCGCGCCGGAGGCACGCCCTTTCGCGCGAGCTCGTAGACCGTCGACGTCGGCATCCGCAACAGATCCGCCACTTCACGCGCGGTCATCACCTCGTCGCGCGTGAGGATCACCGCAGGTTGGGC
>JAFASQ010000538.1 GCA_019244395.1 Solirubrobacterales bacterium
AGCGGTGCTCGCCGGTGCGGAAGGCTGTCCCGGAGACCTCGGTGAGGACGCCCTCGGCTACGTCGTCGATCGCCTGGGCCGTGAAGCTTGTTCCGGCGGTCGAGTCGTTGCGCCAGATGTCGCCGGCGGCGATCTCGCCGTCGGCCAGCAGCAAGGCGGTGCGCGCCGACGTCGCCGACCCGGTTGGCGAGCGGTCAACTTCGCCGTCGGCGAAGATCGCCACGTTGCGGTGATGGCGCGGCCCGACCCGCTCGGTCAGGACCGTGCCATGGATGCCGGAGAGCCGGTCGTCGCGCGGGTGTCGCGCGACCGGTGTTACGCGGCCACGCCGAACGCGTGGCGAACGATGGAGCGGAGCTTGCGAGATCTTTGGGATTTCGATGCCGAACCGGTCGTCACGGTTGGCGTTCGCGACATCGCCCGGACGATCATGGAGGTGGCTGGTGAACACAAGGCAGCGACGATCGTCGTGGGTTCTCGCGGCCTGCGCGGGCTCCGGGCGAGGTTCGAGGGCAGCACGTCCAAAGGTGTCGTGAAGCACGCCCCATGTCCCGTGGTCGTCCACGACGCCGGTTCGGAGGAGCCAGGCTAGGCGATCGATGACCTCGGGGCGCCTGCCCGTCGGTGACGGCAGACGCCGATCTCGCCGCCGTCGAGCTCGATCGTGCGGTAGAAGCTCGAGGTGTCTCCGGACCCCGTGGCTGAGGCCCGTCTGTAGGTAAGAGCGTGACGGAGCGGCGGGGCCGACTCCGGTCGCCGGCAGGGAGACAGATCTCGAGCAGCGGACAGGAGGCAGGACTGTCGGCCTCGAGGATCACCAGCACCGAATCGACCCCGATCACCAATGCTGCTACCACGAATCGGCCGACTGGGGGCCGGGCCCGTACGTGACTGCTCCTTCTGGCTGATCGGAGCGATGAGAAGCGATCGCGTCGCTGCCCGCTCGCCCGACGACCGCCCAGGGCGCTCGGACAGCTCACGGCTCGACGCCGGCGGCACAGCCGGTGAGCTGGGTGCGGAGGATCGCGTCGAGCTGAGCGCCGAACAGGAACACCGTCGCCGACAGGTAGAGGAAGGCCATGGCGACGATCGCGGAGGCGAGGCTGCCGAAGATCGAGTCGTAGTCGGCAATGTCCACAAGGTAGAAGTAGAAGGCGAGGGACACGATCACCCATAGGGCGATGACAATCATCGCGCCGACGGATACCCACGGTACGGTCTGCGGCCGCGATGGGGCGTGGCGCACAAGCAGCGCCACGACGACGAACAACATCAGGGTCACCAGGCTCCAGCGGACGGCGATGGCGAATGCGCCCCAGAGGAACCCGGCGTGGGGGTTAGAGACGAACGGCGCGAACAGCAGGGAGAGGCCGGCCAAGATGAAGCAGACGCTGACCTCGATCGACAAGATGAACGAGATCGTGTAGCGCCTGAGGGTGGGACGCTCAGCTGGCGCCGCGTAGATCCGCGCGAGCGCGCCCATGACGGCTCTGACCGCCCCGGAGATCTGCCACAGGGCGAGAACCCCGCCGAGCGTCGCCCACAGGACACGCCGGCCGCCGACGGCGTTGGTCACAGCGTCGCGGATGACGGTGAACACCGCGGGCGAGACGTTGGCTCGAATTGGCGCCTCGAGGTGGTCGCGCCAGACACCATTAGCGTCGAGCAGGCCCGCGAGCGCCAGCGCGAACAGCGCGAACGGGACGACCGCCGTGAGGATCTGGAAGGAGATCGCGCTCGCATACGTGAGCAAGTCATGGGCTTTGAAGGCGCCGGCGAGGACCCGCGCGAGAGCGCCTATCCGCTCGCGGAGGTGGTGACCCGCGCTGAGGAGCGGGGGTGAAGGCTGCGCCGAGCGCGCCGGCGTGGTGGTGCTAGAAGATGCCACCGTTTCACGACGCTACCCGGATCGCCCGCGCCCGATCCGCCGAATCTGTCCGCTGTGAGCGCGCCTGCGGACCGGCGGACGTCGACTTGCCGCCTACCGGCCCCGGGGCGGGCCGAGGTCGGGCCTGGGGACTAGCGGCCTCGCCGCGCCCGGACCACGGCGACCCGGAGCCGCTTGTTCATCGCGGCCGACAGCCATACGGCCGCGCGCGCCGCGGTCGCCGTTCGCGACCTTCGCAAGGTCATGGCCGGGGATCGAGCGGCCGCGGCTCCCGACGGGGCCAGCGTCGGGCTCGCCCCGACCGCCGACCACGATCATGGGGTGCTCAGGCTCCGAGAAAGACCACATTCCTGAACGTCGCGGCGGGGCTGAACCGGCCCACCTCCGACACGGTCGCGCTCGGGCGGCACCGACCTCGCGCAGCTCAGCGAGCGGCCCGGCTCTCTGTCGGCGACCAAGGGGAAGCCCGCGGACGTCGCGCCTTCGAGCCTCTGCTTGCTCGCCAGCACCGTGGAGTCGCGAGATTGCACTTGGTCACCGAGGCGATCGCCGGCTCCGCGGCGGCGGGAACACGAGCGCGATTGTGAGGGTTAGACCGCGACGCTCAGGCCGGCCTAACGTGTCCGCCAGGGCCGTGCCGCGAGCCTCCTCCCGTCAGAGAAACGCCGTCGCGCACGGTGGTCGACGCACGTGGCCCCGTTGCGCCTGGAGCGGCAGCGCCGGCGTTGACGCCGTGGTGACCGCTCCGATGCTTGCAGCGTCTCGAACTTGGAATTCGCGCCGCGAGCAGCGGTCGGACCGGGCCGTCTGATGAGCAGGGTGCGCGGTTCTGGCGGCGAGGCGGGCTCACGCGGTTCTGGCCAGGAGGTGCGGCGTGCGGCCCGCGAGCTGGCTCAGGTCAGAGTTCCTGCCGGTAGCACATAGCGAAGCGGAGTCTGGCGTTGCTCTATGCCGGTGTTGTTGAGCCGCGCCCCGTGTAGTCCGTGCGTCGAACCCGCAGCCACGCTTGCCTCGGGTTTCCCGTCGTGGTCGGCTATCCACGCCATGACCGACGCGAAGTCGGTGGCCTCGGCGAGGATCGCGGCGCGTTCGATGACTGCACCGCCGGAGGCGTGCGGACGGGCCAGGCGCTTCACCAGCGCGAGAATAGGCTCGTCGTCCATTCCTCACACCGTACTCTCCCCGCGACATCAGCTCGATCAGCTCTTCGGTACGCGACGGCGTTCTCTTCTCGCCGCACGCGCCGTCTTCTTGAAGGTTGTGCGCCGCAACAACCGGCCGCCGGGAGCGGGACGAATCGTGAGTCTAGGGTTGGAAGCACTCCTGGAGCGAGAACGCCCCGGAGCCGGCGGGATATGGGGCCGGCACTCGGGGCGCGCTCGAGGGAGGAGAGGTACTACGCAAGGCATCATGAGCCTAAGGGTCTCAGAAGTCCAAGACCGATCGCCGGAGGGATCCATAGGCTGCGCTTATGGATCGTCAGCACCGGATCAGCACCATCGCGAAGGGGGTGCGCGTTCCGCGCGCCTCGACGGGATTAACCCGCGCGCGAGCAGCTCCGCGCGCTGCGTGGTCGCCGGGCGTCCAGTCCTGGTTAGCCGCTCGTGCGCGGCCCGCGACGAATCGCGAACAGCGGCGCGCCGCACTCGGGACAGTAGCCCTCCCAACCGGCCCGACCGTTGGGCAGGGTTATCTCGTGCGCGTCGGCGATCGCGACCTTCTGGCCGCAGACGCATCGACCGTGGGGGCCGGGCTCCTGTGCCGCTGAGTCTGGGTCGGCCACGCCCAGCAGCATATTCGGCGTCGAGTGCCTTGAGTCAACCCAGAGACGCCAAGCAGCTCAGACTGTGGCGGTCTTGTCGCAGTTAGCGCTGGCGACTGCGACGGCGATTTCCGCGGGGCGTCTGCCTCGCGGTGCCCCGGGCCCCGCAATGCCACCAGGGTCAGTCCGTCTTCCCGCGCGCCGCAGTCACGAACTCATGCCGGCCTCCCACGCGCGAGCGACTACGAATGCGGGTCGAGACGTGCGTGCTGAAGCGCCCGCTCATCGCGAAACCAGGACCGATCGCACGGTCCTTCCGGACCGACGCCGACGTCGACGGTCGGGCTTGATCGCGCCAAAAACCGAGCTCGGGATCGTCGCCAACACGATCGTCACCCGACGGGCGCTGACGCCGGACCAGCGATCACGATCGCATGCGCCCGCGGGGAGTCTTGACGCGCCCGCGACGCGACGGGCTATGGCCCGGAAGCGAGAGCGAGGCCGAACGGGCTTCCCTCGGAGTCCCGACAGATCGACCACCGCGTCCCGGGATGGATCACGCTTCCACCGAGCGCCGAGATCTGCTCGAGCGCGGCCTCCATATCCAGGACGGTGAAATACGGCAGCGAGGCCGTGTCGCCTGGGCCAGTGCCACGTTCGTGAATGCCAAGCACAGGAGCCCCGCTGTGGGTCTGCCAGCCGCGGCCTTCGGTCTGGCTGCGCTCGGCGAGCTCGATGCCGAGTAGGCCTGACCAGAACCGCCGCGCGCGGTCGGGATCATCGGCCGGGAACTCGAGTAGGCCGAACCGTCTGTCCACGTCGCAGACGATAACCGCGCGGCCTGCTCCGCGGCGATGGGCTCAATGACGCTGTCGCGAGCGTGCAGCCGGCTCCGGACGAGTGGAACGTCGCCGAAGCGCTTGCCCGCTGTGTTGGCGTCGGGAAGGCGAATGCGCTCGTCGGCGAGATGCACGCTTTTCGCGCGGAGTATGGGCACCGGCCGGCGGGGTGCGCGCGGTAGGAAGGAAGCGGGGACTGCCGGGGTGGGCGACGAACGCGTCGGTCTCGACGCCGCGGCAGCCAACACCCGCTCCGCGGTGTCCGCGAGGAGCATTTCGGCGGAGGCCGACGGTTGCCTTCATGATTGCCGAAGTCCGCTCGTGTGTGCGTCGCCGGTGGGAAGGCAGGCTGGGCCTGTCACTGGCTTCAACGGTCCCAGCGCCGGTCTCTTCTGCCCTGTTGGGTGGCGGCTGGCCCCGGCGGTTGACGGTGCAAAATGGGCAGCGAGTGATGATTGACGACCGACTCGTCCTGCGGCTCGGCGGCCTTCGCAGCTCTGACGCGCGCGAGTTGGCCGACAGTGTCGGGGCAGCGGCAAAGATCCTCCGAGAGGAGTCACTCCCGGTCGGCGGCTACGGCGACCTTGGGACCCGCACCGTCGCGGTAATCGTGACCGCGAGGGCGCTGCGCGCAGTTGCGAGATATCTCGGTGCTCGCCAGCGCTCGCATGACGAGACGGTCAGCCTGCTGGTCGAGATCGACGATCCCGAGGGAACTCGGCGCAAGGAGACGCTCACGTACACGGCCGCACCGGGGCAGTCGACGGTAGCGGCCGCGGCGGCCGCGTTGCGCGCGCTGCCCGGCGTGGGCGAGGCTCTCGAGCGCAGCCTGTGGTGAGGGGCTCGGGCAGTGAGGACCGATCGTCGAGCCCGTGCCGAGCCGGTCCGGTTTGCCGAGGTGGCACGCCGCGGTGGTCGGTCTGCGCCCGGGCCGTCGCTATAGGCTCGCGTGCAACCCGCAGCAGGCGAGGCGTTGATCGTCCGCGGCTCCTACCGGAGCTAGAGCCATCTGAGCGTCTGGTCTACATGCGGCGGTGGGGGACCGGTCCCCCGGGCCGACGGACGAGATCCGCTTCTGAGCGTCGAGTTCGACGCACGGGAAGATCAGAGCGAACTAGTTCTCGATCACCCGGACTTCCCCGCGGGTCACGCGCCGACTCCTACCAGATTCGGTGCGAGGGCAACCTCGACAAGGTTCGAAGCCGGTTCCTGGCGGCGTCGATGCCTGAGGCAGCCAACGTCGTGCATATCGCCCGGCCGCCCGGGGAGCTGTTCGGGCTCCTCGGACGACACGACCGGCCTCGATCGCGCGCGGGTGTCCTCGACAGCCCGCTCGAGTCCGGCACGGTGTAGAGGGGCGACCGACGGCCGCGGGGTCGAGGGACGGTTCGCTCGGGCGGGTTCCGGCCGTCTACGAGGTAGCCGGATACGAGCCAGACGCGAGGCTTGGGTCGGAGCGGTAGCCGGCCCGGTTCGGTTGGAGTGGTCCTTCGAGCTCACGCCTTGGCCGAGGGAGCGACCGCGGCGACGTTTCTCTGCGATGCACCCCGACCGGGCTTGCGGGGCTGGTGATGCCGATGGCCGCCGAGACGATGCGATCGGAGGTTGCCCAGATCGACCGGCTCTGAGCGGTTTTGGAGCGCTGATCAACCCGCCGGTCGCGATATCGTCAACCCATCTTCAGGCTCCCGAGCCGCAGGTGAGGCCAATCTCCGTTTCAGATGGTGCAGCCCCGGATCTGGTGGATCCGATCGTCGGGTTTCGGCAATGGCGACTCTCCGAGGGAGCGCTGTGGTCGCTCTACGGCGGGGTGCGCTGGTCGACTGCGGAGCTGCGGGCGACGTGCAGCGCGGGTCGACATGATCCGACCCTCGCACCATCGAAGGGATGCTCGTGCGGTATTTACGCGTGTTATGACCCGTGCCCTCTGATGGCGTCGGCCGGTACGCCGGACTTCGTGGCGGGCGCCGTGGTCGTGTGGGGCCGAGTGGAGGTCCACGCGACCGGGATGCGGGCCGAGCACGCACGAATCGTGGGGCTGGAACAGCCACTGACCTATGGAGGCAAACGACGGGAGCTCGACACCGTCGCCGAGCATCTCAGCGTCCCCGTCGTGCCGCACAGTCGTCTTGCCGCCGTCGCGATGGCTCACGGGCTGCCACTTGATCCGTGCCTGCGCCCCGCGCCAAGCGGCACGAGCGGATCGGCTGAGTCACTCGACATGCTGCCGAAAGCCGCCGCCTTGCTGATCGTCCTGGTGGGATACGGCCTTAAGACGCGGTCGAGCCGAGGACAGCAGGGCGGGTCGGCCGCAACCGACGCTGGATAGCCGAGCTGGCCGGCGGGGTGCAGCACGCCGACGCCCTCCCGGACCCCCGCCATCAGCGAGGGCTCAGTGATGCCGCCGCCCTCGACCCGATAGGTGTGGACGTGCTCGACGACGAACGGCTTGCCGGTCGGCTCGAGGCCCCCCGCTCGCCCGTGTTGGCCTCGCGTGCCTTCGAATGCTTCGCGCCCGTAGATGCAAAGAACACCCGCTCGGATACAAGCACCCCGGCAGCGCCGCGACGCGGGGCTCGCGCTACCGACCTGGCCGCGAAGCTCACCAGACCGCCGTGGCCCCCCAAAGGCGTGCTCGAGCAGCGCGCCCTCGCCGTCGCCGCGCTGCTGCATACAAGCGCCTGCGGTCGTCGCAGCTAACGATTGCTTCGCTCGCGGCGCCGGTGTTCGATGCACGAGCGCTCCAGCGACCAACGTAGTTTCGCGACGGCGCGGTGCAAACCGATCGAGCAAGCGGACGGGCGCCCGCACCTGCCATCGCCCCGACTTCTGCCTCGTAAATCCGTCGCTCGGCATCTTCTCACGGCGTCAGTGCAATGCCACGTTTCTGATCACGCGGGCGAATTCGCCGGCACGATCGCATCCGGGTCTCGCGGCGTCGACGCCCCGATCAGTGCTTCGGCGACGGAAGACGCTTTGGTCGATGCCTGCGCGGGGCGACTCATGGCCACGAACCACCGGCCTGGTTTTCGGCGGCAAGGCCGGTCGGGCGCGACTGGTGCCGGGCAGGCTCAGCGCGCGGCGGTGACGTTGCCGACGGTGTCCGGGAACAGGTCGGCCTCGGCGCGCTACTCCTCAACGGTGGCCCGCAGTGCCGCCAGGGCTGCTGCTTGCATGACCTTGTCGAGATGGTCGCCGTCGCTGACGGCGTCGGCCGGTTGGCGGTCGATATCGTCGCCTTCTCGGCTGCGGGTCACGGACGGGGGAGATCCTGATGCCATGCGACGAGGCGGTCACGTTCCGGGACGTCAATGCGTTCCATCCTGTGATCCGTCTTGAGCGTTCGCTGTATCATTTCCGATTGCGAGCAAGGGGGATAAGCCGCGTGGGAAAGAAAGTGATCGTCATCGGGGGTGGCGTCGCCGGCATGACAGCCGCGCACGAGCTGATCGAACGGGGTTTCGATGTCGTGGTGTTCGAATTGCGTGATATCCCGGGTGGCAAGGCGCGGAGCATTACCAATAGCAGTGAAGAGCCCGCGGAAAAATGCCTGCCCGGCGAGCACGGCTTCCGCTTCTTTCCCGGTTTCTACAGGCATGTCCCGAACACGATGAGCCGCATACCGCTCGGCGGCGGAGGTGCGGTGTTCGACAACCTCACGCAGTCGACCCGGATTGAGGTGGCGCGGGAGGGGGCTCCGGCAGTGATCTCACCCGCGCAATTTCCGCGCTCGGCGCAGGAAGGCAAACTCGCGCTGGAATTCGCCTGGGCGTATGGCACGCAGCTCCGGATCCCGGTTGGCGACCAGATCCACTTCGGCGAGTTGCTCGCCACGTTGCTGTCCTCGTGCGAGCGTCGACGGTTCGGTGAGTACGAGAACGAGAGTTGGTGGAGTTTCTCGGGCGCGGAGACTCGCTCCAAAGAGTACGGCACGTACCTGGCCGATGGGCTTACTCGCACGCTCGTAGCGGCTCGTGCCCGGCAGATGAGCGCTCGGACCGGGGGCTATATCCTCCTGCAGCTTCTCCAGGACGTGGCGCAGCCGGGAATGCAGGTCGATCGTGTCCTGAACGCACCCACGAACGTCGCCTGGATACAGCCGTGGCTTGACTATCTGAAGGGTAAAGGCGTCGACTACCGTCTCTGCCATCGCGTCGAGGCAATCCGCTCAACCGGGAACGAGGTGACGAGCGTCGCGGGCCACGAGGTGACGTGGCCCGAGCAGGAGCCGACAAACGCGTTCGAGGAGACGGCCGACCTGTACATAGCGGCCGTGCCGGTCGAAGTGATGCAGGAGGGCATCGACATCGAGCTGAAGAAGTCCGTGCCCGAGCTCGCAAAGCTCGACAAGCTCAAGTATCGGTGGATGAACGGGATCGTCTTCTACCTCGCAGAGGACGTGCCGCTCATACACGGGCACATCATCTTCATCGATTCCGCCTGGTCACTGACGGCGATATCGCAGCGGCAATTCTGGCCGGACTTCGATCTGTCCAAGCTTGGAGACGGCAGCGTCAAGGGCATCCTCTCGGTCGACATCTCCGATTGGGAGACAAATGGCTGCTACACCGCGCGCGGCAAGCCCGCGATGGACTGTTCTAAAGACGAAGTCGCCGCAGAAGTCTGGGCTCAGCTCAAGGCGAGTCTCAACGGCTCGCGCGAGGTGCTCAGCGACAAGAACCTAGTCGGGTGGTTTCTCGATCCCGACATTGTCGAGCCCAACCCTGAGGGAGTGGACATCAATCTCGAGCCGCTCCTCGTGAACGTTGCCGGCTCGTGGAGCAATCGCCCCGAGGCCGCGCTGCCCGAGGTGTCAAACCTGTTCCTCGCCTCGGATTACGTACGAACGTACACCGACCTCGCCACCATGGAAGGCGCTAACGAGGCGGCCCGCCGAGCGGTCAACGGGATCCTCGACGCCACCAACTCGTCGGCGAAACGCTGCCAAGTCTGGAAGCTGCACGAGCTCGGCGGACCGTTCGCCCTCGCGCGAGCCGCAGACAATTTGCTGTATCGCTGATTAACGGGCTGCCGGTATCCCTGGCACCGTAAGGGGAGCACTATTTGACCGCAATGTCGAGAGCGGTGGAAGCTCATCGACCGTCCCGTCATGGAGGCCGCGTGGCTGGTGCGCGATTGGGTCCAATGGACGCTCGACGAGCTCGGTCGCGAGGACGTTTTCGAACTCATCCCGAACCTGCCCCGGCCGCGCTGGCTGGAATGCCTCCGTCGACTGCGGTGTTCGCATGAATACGGCACCCCGTGTCTCAGACGCTCAGTGGACGACTCGGCTATCGTCGCGGCCACGAGTGCTTTCGCTCCGGGCAACGGAGACCACTGACAAGCGCTCCGGCGACGAAGCAGCGGAGTCGAAATCGTGAGATCCTCGCCGTGGCCGGCCGTCCTGCCGGTAAGGGGCTACACCGGGTGCCTGGGCAGGAGCGAGACCCGGGTGGCCCGCCGGCCGCTCCCCTGTTCGCCGGAAGTAGCCGACGCTCGCTTTCCCATAGCAGCGACCGGAACTTGCGGCGAGCGCTTCGGCGACATCGGAACGTTCCCGCTGTGCGGACGGGGGACGATTGCAATGCCCCACGATTGCGATCGCCTGCTCCGCATTTTTCTCGAGTTTTGCTGCGAGCGGCACCTCGCCCGCCCGCCGGCGGCCACGCCGGAGCGCCATTTGTTGCACAGAGTTGTTGTACAACGACGCGTGTCCGTCAAGGGACACGATTCGAGCAACAAAACCCGGCGATTTTGCGGGCTTGTTTGAGAGCGGCTGAACTCGAACCCTCGACCTTCTGCATGGCAAGCAGATCAGAAGCCTCTAAAACGCCGAAATTGCGGCAGATCCGGGCGAGGAAAGCGGCGTGAAACCAGGACTTTTGGACGGTTTGTTGTACGATCTGTTGTACAGCGAGGACTGTTGTACAGCTGTTGTACAACCCCCGAGTTGTCCTCGGTGGGCCGTATTCTGTCGATGATGGGGACCAGTCCGACGGTGCGCCAGAGCAGCCTGTTCGTCCGACCGAAGGAGGGCGCCGGCGGCCGCA
>JAFASQ010000226.1 GCA_019244395.1 Solirubrobacterales bacterium
ACAGCGTACCCAACGCAACGGGAGGGGACCGGCCAGCTGTCTAACAGACGCGCGGGACCTCCCTCCATCGGGTCTAAGCCACGCGAGTCTGGTTCCACGGTCGCGCGCAGCAGGTCGGCCGCGTCGGCGAGCGACCAGCTCAGTGCGGGACGGTGGGCGTCCTGTCTCTCCGCGGTGCCGGGTCTTCGAGGCCGATCTCGACGGGCGGTGGCCTCGTTTGCGGTAGCGTGATCTGATGCTTGAGGTCGAACGAGTCAGCTGGCGCACGCCCCGCTACGCGGTCCGTGGGGACGATGGCCGCGGCGGCGTTTGGACGCGACGCCGCTTCGGAGAGACGGTGACGGGCGAGATCGATGGCGAACCGTATGAACTTCGACGCGACGGGCGCAGACGCTTCGCGCTGATGAGCCACGGGTCGGAGCTCGCCAGGGCCGAGGCGACCCAGCGAGGGGGATGGACCATCCTCGTTCAGGACGCCACGTACGAGCTGCGGCGTCGATCCATGTGGCACTCCGCCATGGATCTGCGGAGCGACGCGGGCAGTCTCGGCTCGATCCACAAAGCACGAGCGCCTCGCCGGCGCATCGTTTGTGAGCTTCCCGCCGAGCTATCACCCGCGGTGCAGGCGTTCATCGCGTTCGTCGTGCTGCTGCTCTGGAATCGTGCGGCCTCCAGTTCCGGTGCAGCGGCGGTTGCGGCGAGCGGCTGACTCGGCGAGCTGTCCTCCCGGCGATGGGGCCAGGCGGCGCGGTGCCAAGCACCAGCGCTCGCGACCGAGATGGCGGCGCTTGCGCTCTCGTCACTCGACGCGCATCTCGGAGGCATCAGCGGCCAGTCCCCCTCGCGCGGAGATCGGCCTCACATCGTGTGTTCGGTTGCGGAGTTACTGGCGCTGCGACTTCTAGCAACAAATGTTGCCGAGGATCGCCGCTCTCGTGGACGAGCTGCTCGAGCCGACTGAGGCTGATCGCCCGCTCCGAGGTGAGGCATGCCGCAGTGAGCGGCGTGATGCGTGGCCGCCCAGGACGCGGTAGACCGCGCGGTGCAGGCGTCGAGCTCTGACTCCGCGTTCCTCCTTCGATCTTGCCGGACCGCCCACCACGCTCCCACCCGGAGCGGACGGGCCGGAGGGACTGCCGCCACCTCAAAGTTCTACGAGCCCGACCCAACCTCCGGCGCCCGCAATTGCGCGGTGGCTGTCCTGAAATACGCCCGATTTCATTTCTCAGGGGTGCCGGCGCGCCGGCCCGGAACGCTGTCGCGCAAAGACGTGGTGTCTGGGGTACGCGGCTGCCTGCTCTGAGCCCGCTTGTGCTGGGCCCGCTCTGTGTAGCGCTGTGGCAGGGTGGGGGGCCTTTCAGGCCCTTTGGGCGGTGATCTGGTGGCGGTGGAGCTTCGTCAGGTTGTGTGTGGTCATGACTAACCGCCACTCTGTGCGTACTGCCTTGCGGCCTCTTCGCAGGAACCTGTCGAATTTGCGGTTGTGTTTGGTGTGACCGTAAACCGGCTCGATCGACTGTTGTCGTTCTCGATACGTGTCACGCCCAGAGTCACTAGCCAGGACATTGCGCATGAACGAGTACCGGCCGCCCGTCCAGCCTGGTCGCTCTCCCTGGCGTTTGCCTGAGTCGGGCGGGATCAGCACCTGGATGTGGTGCTCGCCGATCACTTGGTCCATGTGCTGCTCGTTCCAATAGGCGGCGTCCGCGACTGCCACCTGCGGCTTCTCGCTCACGCCCGCCTGCTCGAGCTCGCGCAGCGCCGCCTCGATCATCGGTCGCAGGTGCGGAAAGTCCGGGGCGGCAGTGCTGATCTCCGCCGCGAGCACGATCTGCTGCTCGTTGACCACTGCCTGAGCGTTATAACCCTGGATGTAGCGGCGGTTGCCCTTCATCCGCCGCGAGTCCGGGTCAGTCAGGTTCACCTCGCCCGACGGAACCTCGGGCGGCTGATACGGCTTCGTCGGACCGCCCAGGCGCCGCTTGTCGTGCAGGCGTCGATGCTCGCGGACCGCCTCATACGCCCGGTTTCCACGGCATTCCGCCGCGAGCTCATCGTCCAAGAAGCGAGCCGCCATCCGCAGACGCTCAGGGCGTGAACGCGGGACCGGCAAGGCGTTCTCCCACCGCCGCTCCTCCAGCTGACGGTGCGCGTCGCGCAACCAACCGCGACGGCCGTTAGGCCCGATGCGCTCGGCATCGAACCCCTCACCCGGATCGGGCTCATCGCCCTCGCTCTGCTCCTCCGGCTCCTCCTCCGCCGGGTCTGGCTCTGGCTCGAGCTGGCGCACCAGCCACTCCCGCCGGCCAGCCTCGGTCGCCAGCTCCGGCGGCAGCTCGTCCCCGCGTGCGTCCCCGTGCTCCTCATCCTCAGCCTGATCGGTCGTGATGGTCTGCTCAATCACCTCTCGGGCGATCTGGTCGTAGTTGACGTTGGAGTCGCTGCTCGCGCTCGCCGACAGCTTGGTGCCATCCACCGCCACCACCCCTGACTTCACCAGCCCCGCCTTCGCACACAACCCCAACACCGACCCGAACAGCTCACCCAGCGGCTGCTGATGGCGGTCGATGAACCGCGCGATCGTTGAATGATCCGGCACCAGGTTCCCCGTGATCACCCGATACGCCACATTCTCACGACAGTGACACTCGATCTGACGCGATGAGCAAACGTTCGTGGAGAACCCGTACAACACCAGGCTGACCATCACCGATGGCTCGTACGCGGCCCGACCGTGCCCGTCCGCTCGATAGGCCGCATAGAACGCTGACAAATCGAGCCGCTCGACCGTGTCGAGCACAAACCAAGCCAGATGATCCTCAGGCAACCAATCCCGCAGCGACGGCGGCAGCAAAAACACCTGCTCACGATCACAATCGATGAAGTTCTGGGGCATCCCAGAATTCCATACACGAGTCGGACAGACTCCCTTTGCGCGACAGCCACCGCGGGATGCACGGCTCTGGCCCGCGCTCGTGCGTGGGTTCGTGCTGGACCACTAGGCAAGAAACCGCAGCGCGCTTGCGGTGAGGGTCTCGATCCCGATCGACAGGGCGCGCTCGTCGATTCTGAACTCGGGGTGATGGTGCGGGAAGGCGCTGCTGTCCCCGGCGCCGACGAAGAAGAAGCAGCCAGGAGCGATCTGCAGATAGGTGCAGAAGTCATCACCGGCCATCAGCGGGTCCATTTCGATGATCCGCTCCGGGCCCGCGACCTCGCGGATGATCGCGGCGAGCGCCGGGTCGTTTATGACCGGGTCATAGCCCTTGGTGTACTGAAACTCATGAGACGCACCGTGTGCGGCGCTCACGCCGTCGAAGATGCGTCTCATCGCCGCGATCGTTCGATCGCGAACGTCGGGGTTGAAGGTTCGGACCGTGCCACGGAGCTCGACCTCGTTGGGGATCACGTTGTCGGCTGTTCCTCCGAAGACGCGCGTCACAGACACGACCACGCTGTCAAGCGGCGGGGAGTTGCGCGAGACTACTTGTTGGAGGCTCGTGATCGCCACCGCGCTCGCGAGCACCGGATCAACCGTCTCGTGCGGGAATGCTGCGTGCCCCCCGCGACCTTGGATCGTCACCGCGAACGTGTCCGCCCCGGCCGTGCAGCACCCATCGCGCACGGCGATCCGGCCGAGCTCAAGCGTCGAGAGCAGATGACAGCCAATCACGGCATCAACACCATCAACCGCCCCCGCGGCTACCAGCTCAGAGGCACCACCCGGTGGCTGCTCCTCGGCGTGTTGAAAAACGAACCGAACCTCGCCGGCGAGGTCCCGCCGCCGCGCCGCCAGCAGCCGCGCGACCGCCAGCAGCATCGCCGTATGTCCGTCATGGCCGCACGCGTGCATCACACCCTCGCGCTCAGACGCGAACTCCTCGCCACTCGCCTCATGGATCGGAAGCGCGTCGAGATCTGCTCTCAGCGCCAGCGCACGCCCGGGCCGCGCACCTCGCAAGCGCGCGACGACGCTCGTGGCAGTCGGCGTCTGTATCTCCAGCCCCCCGAATGACGCAAGCGTCTCCCGAACGAAACGAGCGGTCTCATGCTCGCGAAACGAGAGCTCGGGATGTCTGTGCAGATGCCGACGCCACGCAACCGCGTCGCTCACCACCGCGCTTGCCTCCACGCGCCAAGCCTACAGCCCCGAATCCCAGCGCTTCAGTCCCTCACAGAAACGACCGCAGCTGGCCCTCCCTTCACTCTGCGACGAGCATCACGCCACCGGCGACGAGCGTCCTGCTCCGCGCGGTCAGCGAGGCTCTCGCGGCCCGCGAGCCGGCCTCATGCCGAAGCTGACCGCTGAGCCGCGGATCCCGCGCATAGAAGGAACGTCGGTGTCGGTTCCAAGATGCTCCCGGCCGAAGCAAAGCAGGTGCGGAGCAACTGCGAGTGCGTTGGCGGATTACCGCCTCGAGCAAGAGTCAGGTCACCAGTTCGCGGGTGGCTTCTCGCGTGGCCGGGCGGGAACGCGGTGAGCACCCGGCAGCTCTGTTCCGATTCGTCCCATGTAACCACGACGGTTGCCTAGGTGCTGGCGGACGTGCGCGAGGCGGTTCACGGGGGCCGACTAACCCCGTGTCGGTGGAAGCGCTATCGCCGAGCGGTCCCCGGGTGTCGATATCGGCCGGAGGTGCAGGCGCCGAGGTACTGGTTGACGACTTGCGCGGCGGTCGCGGCGCGTCTGCTTTCCGGATCGCGGTGGTGTCGCGCGGGTCAGCCGCGCCTGAGTAGTCGCCCGATCGCGGCCATCATCTCTTCGGTCCGCTCGTCCTGCTGGTCGGGTTGGGCGCCGATCACACAGGTGTGGGCATGGCCGTCGAGCAATCCGAGCGCGACCTTGTCCAGGGCGGCCTGGGCAGCGCTGATCTGGGTGAGGATGTCGATGCAGTACCGGTCGTTCTCGACCATTCCCTCGATCCCGCGGATCTGGCCCTCGATGCGCTTCAGCCGCGCGAGCAGCTGGTCCTTGGTAGCGGTGTATCCCCGCGTGGGGGCCTGAGTCTTTGGCATGCAGGAGATCCTACCATAAGTTACCCCTACCCCCCAGGGGTACATGGTATGGTTGGAGGCATGGGCGTTCTCGGGGTGATCTGGCACGGCCTGCGGGACTCGTTCCTGATGGCTTGGGAGGTGTGGTGGGCGCTGGCGCTCGGCTTCGCGATCTCAGCGATCGTCCAGGCCTGGGTCCCACGCGAGCGGATCGAGGGTTTGATGAGCGGGTCGGGCGCTCGCTCGGTCGGCTGGGCCACCGGTCTGGGCGCCGCGTCCTCGTCGTGCTCCTACGCGGCCATCGCGATCGAAAAGTCCCTATTCCAGAAGGGGGCCTCGGCCGCGTCGGCGCTCGCGTTCCAGTTCGCCTCGACCAACCTGGTGTGGGAGCTCGGGCTGGTGCTCTGGGTGCTGATCGGCTGGCAGTTCACGGCCGCAGAGTACGTCGGGGGGATCGTGATGGTCGTCTTGATGACGCTGCTGTTGCGGCTGTTCGTCAGTCCCCGACTCGAGCGCCAGGCGCGCGAGCACGCGATCCAGGCCGACACGGGCCATCAGCATCACGCGTCTGGGACGCAGCTGGACTGGCGGGAGCGGCTGACCTCGATCGAGGCGTGGTCGGACGTCGCGTACAACTTCCGCGGCGACTGGGAGATGCTCTGGAAGGAGATCACGCTCGGGTTCCTGCTGGCCGGGTTCATCGCCCAGCTCGGCAACGGCTTCTTCGAGTCGCTGTTCATCCGCCACGCCCCCGCGCCCCTGCCGACGATCGAGAACGTGATCATCGGCCCCGTCATCGCCGTGCTGAGCTTCGTCTGCTCGGTCGGCAACGTGCCGCTTGCGGCGGTGCTGTGGTCGGGCGGGATCTCGTTCGCCGGCGTGCTCGCTTTCCTGTTCGCCGACCTAATCGTGATCCCGATCCTCCTGATCTACCGCAAGTACTACGGCGGGAGGTTCACGGTGCGGATCACCGCGCTCATGTTTGTCACGATGGTGATCGCTGCGTTGATCGTCGACGCGATCTTCAGCGCGCTCGGCCTGATCCCCACCGGCCCCCGCCCGACTCGCGCGGACATCTTCAGCTCGATCGCCGTGAACTACAAGCTGGCGCTCAACGTGATGGGCGTGGCGATCTTCGCCGGGCTGTTCTGGCTAACCGCGCGCCGTGGCGCGATCGACCCGGTTTGCGGGATGAAGGTCGACCGGGCCACGGCTGTCACCAGCGAGCTCGCGGGCCAGACGTTCTACTTCTGCGCCGACCGCTGCCGGGACGCGTTCGAGGCCGATCCCGAGAAATACCTGGCCGACGCGGCGCACGGCCAGCGGCTGAATGCCGCCCATGCCCACCACTGACCACGACGGGAAGGATAATTCGATGAGCGACCGCGCCGAGCAGCTTCACACCGCCGCCGACGAGCAGATCGCCGAGCTGATCGGGCTCCTGTCAGGCGCGGACGAGGATGCTCTGCATCGTCCGTGCCCGGGCCGGGAGAGACTCGGTGACGGTTCCATCGGAGCGATCGCGGCGCACACAGCTATGAACTACCAGCGGATCGGGGCGTTCGTGGCCACGGGCCAGGGCAGGTCCAGTCGCCACGACCACAGGCAGCAGCCCCGGCGTCGCATTCCCGGCTTCCTGCGTGCGCTCGGGCACGCGCCGCCGGCGCACAACCCGGCTGGCGCTCACCAAAACGAGCACGGCGGGTTCACCGCCGAAACTGACCCGAGCGAGATCCCCGAGCGGCTGACCTGCGCGCGCGACGACCTCACTCGGATCGCTGAGCTCACTGATGAACAGCTCGATCGCGTCCCGGCCAAGGACAGCTTCCGGTTCTGTGACGGGGAGCGGACGCTCGAGCAGGTCTTGCTGGGGCTGCTCAAGCATCAGGAGCACCAGGTCCAGGCGCTTCGAGCCGCCCTCACCCGAGCTCGGTAGTCGTCCGCATCACGATCACGGACCTCAGCGCTCGCCTCAAAGCTGTCTCGAACCTAGGTTCATGCGTATGCGGGCCCGAATCCCGGTGGTCACAGCGGTCCTGGCGATGCTGCTGCTCATCCCGGCCGTGGCCAGGGCGGCGCTCGTCGACGAGCAGCGCGAGGGCCAGAACCTGATAACCCAGCTGCAGGCGGGCACCACGGCCTGCAGCGACCTCTCCGCCGAGGATCTCGACCACATCGGCGAGTACGTCATGTTCCGCGCGGTCGGCTCGACCAGCCTTCACCAGGCGATGAACGACCGGATGACCCTGATGATGGGCGAGCAAGCGGAAACCCGGATGCACCAGCTGCTCGGAGCCCGGTACGCCGGGTGCCGCACCAGCCAGCTCGGGATCGGCGGTGGCCCGATGATGGGCGCCGGCGGCATGATGGGCGGCTACTACAGCAACGGCGTGGGCGCGATGATGAGCTCCGGCGCCTGGAGCTGGATGATGGGCACCTGGCAGCACATGACCCGCCAGGACTGGAACCAGCTCGAGAACCGCCTCCTCGGCACCGCCACGTGGGCAACCACTCGGGCTGGAGCACCCTCGCCATCATCGCCGTCACGCTCGCAGCCGTGATTCGCGCTACTCGCGATCTTCGCGATCACCCGGCGGTGGCCATTGCGACGCCCATCGACTCCCGCGCCGACCTCCTGATCCCGCACTCCGGCCCGAGGGTCAGCCCGTCGTCCAACACCTGCACCGAGCTCGCCGCGCGGAGCCCCGCGGGCAGTCGGCCGAAGCTGGAGCTCCGGCATCCGGTCGGTCTGGATCAACCGACTTGGCGAGCAACGCGAGCCGGCTCCGACTCGGGAGCTGCCAAGCCTTGAGGGGTTGGCCGACGTGCTCGACGAGCTGGTTCGGTAGGCGAGTCGGGAAGACTTTCCCGGGCGGCCTGGGGTAGCTTCGGTAGGTGCCCGCGCGGCAAGGACAACGGCCGGTGCTTTTGGAGCGTGCTGAGGAGCTCGCGATGGCCGATGTGGCGATCGCGGATGCTCTCGGGGGCGCGGGTCGGTTGCTCGTGGTCGAGGGGTCGGCGGGAATCGGTAAGTCGTCGCTGCTGGCCGAGGCACGTGGCCGAGCTGCTGATGCTGGGATGACGGTTCTCAGCGCTCGCGGTAGCGAGATCGAGCGCGCATTTTCCTACGGTGTGGTGAGGCAGTTGTTCGAGCGACGACTCGCCGATGCCGACGAGGGCGAGCGCTCGCGACTCCTGGAGGGTGCGGCCGCGCATGCGGCCAGGTTGTTCTTGCCAGGAGTCCTCCCCGGTGTGGCGAGACCGGGGGAGGATGACGCGTTCGCGCTGATTCACGGTCTGTATTGGCTGGCGCTCAACCTGGCGGAGGACCGGCCGCTGCTGGTCTCGATTGACGACCTGCAGTGGTCGGACGGGGCCTCGCTGCGGTGGGTGGCGTATCTCGCCCGACGGCTAGAGGGCACGACCGTCGGCGTGCTTTGCGCGGTCCGGCCGATCGAGGACGAGGATCCTCTCCTGGCGGAGTTGCTGGCCGATCCCGCCATCACGCTCGTGAAGCCGAGTGCGTTGAGCGTCGCCGCCGTGACGGAGCTCGTCCGGGGGGCGCTATCTCCTGACGCCGAGGCGACGTTCTGCCGGGAGTGCCACCGTGTGACGGGCGGTAATCCCCTGCTGCTGCGTGAGCTGGTGCGTAGCCTGGCGGCCGAGGGCGTCGTGCCTTCAGCGGGGTCGGTAGACGTGCTCGAGCGTCTGGCGCCTGATGCGGTAGCGCGGTCGGTCCGGCTCCGGCTGGCGCGGCTGCCGGCGGACGCGGCTGCGCTGGCGCGGGCCGTAGCGGTGCTCGGCGACGGCGCGAATGGCCGCCATGCGGCTGCGCTGGCCGGCGTCGAGCGGCGGTCGCTGGCGCCGGCGGCGGCGCTGCTCGCGCGGGTCGACCTGTTGGAGCCCGACCCGCCCCTGCGGTTTGTGCATCCGCTCGTCCGGAACTCCGTATACGAGGCCAGCCCGGCGCAGGACCGCGCGCACCTGCACGCCAGGGCGGCGGAGGTGCTGGGGGACGCGCGCGCGCCGGTGGAGCAGGTCGCGGGTCAGCTGCTTCGCGCCCCACCTGAGAGTGTTGAGAATGCGGTGGTGTCGCTGCGGGCCGCGGGGCACGAGGCCGCCGCGCGGGGGGCGCCGGCGAGCGCGGCCAGCTATCTGCGGCGCGCCTTGGAAGAGCCCATGACGGATCCAAACCGTGCGGAGCTTCTGCTCGAGCTCGCGGCGGCGGAGTCGAGCCTGGGCGCGCCAACGGTCATCGATCGGCTGAGCGAGGCGGCCGATCTGCTCGAGGATCCGGAGTCGCGGGCGCGGGCGGAGCTCGAGCTGGGGCGCGCGCTCTATTGGGCCGGTCGGGAGGAGGAGGGCGTGCAGGTCCTCCAGCGAGCCTTGCACGAGCGTTCGGTCCAAGACGATCTGGGCAGGCGGCTGCAGGCCGAGTTCATCGCCAACGCCGCGAGGCTCCCGTCGCACTACGAGGACGCATGGCGGCTCGCGGATTCGGTCGCTGTCAAGCCCGAGGAGGGCCCGGGCGCACGGATTCTTCTCTGCGTCCAGGCCTATGGGGAGGGTGCCCGGGGCGGCGATCGCGCTCGCGCCGTCGAACTCGCGGGCAAGGCGCTAGCGGCGATGAGCGAGGAGGAGCGCGCCTGGAACTACACCACCGGCTGCTACGCGATGCTGCACTGCGATCGGCTCGAGGAAGCGATTCGGTTCCTGGACCCGCTGATCCAGGCGGTGCAGCGCCGTGGAGCGGTGTTCAACTTCTCGAGCCTGTCGATGACGCGCGCGCTCATCCACTACGGGCGCGGGGCGCTGGGCGAGGCAGAAGCGGACGGACGGGCCGGCGCTCGAGGTGCTGCCGCACAAGAACGTGTGGTTCGTCCCGCACGCGCACGCATGGCTCGCTCAGATCCTCGTCGAGCGCGGCGAGTTGGATGAGGCGAGCGAACTGCTCGGGCAGGTCGCAGCATTGCTCGACGTCGCGTCCGATCCGTTCTCGAGCACGCCGGTGCTTCGTGCGCGCGCGATGCTGGCCTCGGCTCAGGGTAATCATGGTGCGGCGCTCGAAGCTTCGCTCGACCTCGGACGCGCGCTGGCTGGGTTCGGACATACGAACCCGGCGGCGTCACATCCGGCGTGGCGCTCGCTCGCCGCGTTCGCGCACTACTCGCTAGGTGAAACAGAGGCCGCGTTGGCGCTCGCGCGCGAGGAAGTCGCACTGGCGCGTAGTTGGGCCGCGCCGAGGACCCTCGGTCGGTCGCTGAGAATCCTCGGCCTGGTAGAGGGCGGCACGGAAGGAATCGAGCGGATCCGCGAGGCGGTCTCGGTGCTGGACGGCTCGCCGGCGCGTCTCGAGCATTCCTCCGCGCTGGTCGATCTCGGCGCGGCGCTCCGCCGCGGCAATCGACGTGCGGAGGCGCGCGAGTTCCTGCGATCGGGTCTTGAGCTGGCGCAGCGTCTGGGAGCCACCGTGCTCAGAGATCGCGCCCACGAGGAGCTGGTAGCCACGGGGGCGCGGCCGCGCCGGCTCGTCCTCAGCGGCGTCGACTCGCTCACCCCAAGCGAGCGGCGGATCGCCGCGATGGCCGCCGAAGGCCTCTCGAACCGAGAGATCGCGCAGGCCCTGTTCGTCACCCTGCGCACGGTCGAGATGCACCTCAGCAACGCCTTTCGCAAGCTCGACGTTTCCAGCCGTACGCAGCTTCCCGCCGCCCTCGCTTCCAGTCCGGCGGCCGAAGTTACTGCCCAGACCCCGTAGGCCGGACCGCAAAAGTCTGCGGTTATTCCTACGGGCACACCCCGTGGTGAGCAATCGGAGCCGCAGCGATCCTCCTTGCCTCCGATCAACCACAGGAGAATCGCCGTGAATACGACAATCACCTACTCGGTCCCCGGCATCAGCTCCGGCCACTGCGAGGCCGCGATCATCGAACAGCTCGCGGGGCTGAGGGGCATTGACGCGGTCGCCGTTGACCTCGATGCACAAATCGTTCGGGTCAGCGGCCCGCAGATCGGCGATGCGGCGGTGATCGCTGCGATCTACGAGGCTGGTTACGAGGCGGTGAAGGCATGAAGCCGGCCGATTCCCAGACGCGCTGCTGTGCCCCTTCGGAGGGGTCGGAAATTTCCACCTACGATCCAGCGGTCGGTAGAGTACCTACCGGTCCCCACCACGGAGGACCGTCAATTCTCGTCGTTGAACGCACCGGATCAGGGGAACGTGATCCTGGGTTGGTCGCAGGTTGCCGCCGTGCCGCATTCGCTGACGCGCTTAGCCTCGACGAGGTTGGCGCCGGTGCTGGTGGCCGGGACTCGGTCCCCGGTGGCACGACGCCCGATGGCGTCCACAGCATCTCCCCGGCCGCGGACCTGCGCGTCGGACGGGACGACTCTGCGCAAAGGAGGCAGATGATGCGCGACTGGCGTGAAACCCAGCCGGTATCGATGAGCGCCGCAGTAAGCGATGACCACGAGGTGATCGTGGTGGGCGGCGGGCAGGCCGGCCTCGCCATCGGGTATTTCCTCGCCGAGCAGGGCCGCGACTTCGTGATCCTGGACGCCGCTGCCGAGCCGGCGGCCGCTTGGCGCGGCCGGTGGGATTCGCTGAAGCTGTTCACGCCGGCGCGCTACAGCAGCCTCCCCGGCCTGCCCTTTCCCGGCGACCCCGACGGCTATCCGAGCCGCGACGATGTAGCGGCGTATCTCGGCGAGTACGCGCGGCGCTTCGCGCTGCCGGTGGAGCTGAGGAGCCGGGTCACTGCGGTCCGTCAGGCTGAGGGTCGCTACCTGGTCCAACTCGAGGACCGCAGCTACACGGCCGCTCAGGTCGTGGTCGCGACGGGGCCGTTCCAGGTGCCGTTCGTGCCGCCGATCGCCCGCGGTCTCGATCATGAACTTGTCCAGCTCCACAGCACGGAGTACCGGGCGCCGGGGGATGCGCCGGACGGGCGGGTTCTCGTGGTGGGCGGCGGCAACACGGGGTTTCAGATCGCCGAGGAGTTATCGGCATCGCGCGAGGTTCACCTCGCCATCGGTTCGCGCCAGAAGCCGCTCCGTCAGCGCATCCTCGGCCGCGACCTCTTCTGGTACCTGGACAAGACCGGGCTGATGCACAAATCGACTAACACCCGGATCGGCCGGCGGCTCGAAGGTAAGGACACCTTGATCGGATCCAGCCCCCATGCGTTGCGCAGACGCTACGGGGTGGAGCTTCACCCGCGGGCGGTTGCCGCCGCGGGTCGCACGATCGGCTTCAGCGATGGCAGCGAGCTCGACGTGGACGCGGTGATTTGGGCCACCGGCTTCAGGCACGATCACTCGTGGGTCGACGTGCCGGTTTTCGACGAGCAAGGCCGCGTCGTTCACCGCCGCGGGGTGACCAGTTCCCCTGGCCTCTACTTCCTCGGACTGTCGTGGCAGCACACCAGAGGCTCCGCGCTTATCGGCTTCGTCGGCGAAGACGCCAAGTACATCGCGGACGCCATCAACACCTTCCAGCGACCGCACCGGCGCCGGCGAGAACCGAGCCCGCGCCTATCGCCTGACCCCAGGAGAACCTGAAATGACCACCACTCACGACCACTTCCCGACCGACGTCACCGGGCTTCCCGAAGCACACCCCTCACAGTTCGTCGAGCTTGCCGAGGGAGAGCGCTTCGATCTGAGCATCGCTCCGGTGGCGAAGCGGATCGGCGACGCCACCGTGCGGATGCTCGGCTACAACGGCTCGATCCCGGGTCCCACCCTGAAGGTCCGGGAAGGCTCGGAGATCATCGTGGACATCGAGAACCAGGGTGATACCGAGGCGACCGTTCACTGGCACGGGCTGCGGCTCGAGAATCGCTACGACGGAACCCACGAGACCCAACGGCCGATGGGCCACGGCGAGCGGTACTCCGCCCGTGTCAGCTTCCCCGACCCTGGCGTCTACTGGTATCACCCCCACATCCGCGAGGACTACGGGCAGGAGATGGGGCTCTACGGCAACGTGATCGTCGAGCCCGCCGATCCTGGCTACTGGCCGCCGGTGCATCGCGAGGTCGCAGTGACGCTCGACGACATCCTGATCGAAGACGGCCAGGTCGCGCCGTTCAGCCGAACGGAGACGACCCACTCTGCGATGGGCCGCTTCGGGAACGTGCTGCTGGCCGGCGGTGAGACCGATCTGTCGCTCACCGCGAGCCTCGACGAAGTGGTGCGGTTCTATCTCACCAACACCGCCAACACCCGCGTGTTCAGGGTCGCGGTGCCGGGCGCGCGGGTGAAGCTAGTCGGCGGCGACAGCGGCCGCATCGAGCACGAGCAATTCGTCGAGGACGTCGTCATCGCCCCCTCCGAGCGCGCGGTCATCGACGTCCAGTTCACACAGGCTGGCGTGCTGCGCATGGAGCATCGCACCCCAGATCGGACATACTGTCTGGCGGCGATCCGGGTCGGCCAGGAGCCCGCCGAGCCGTCGCTCACCGACCAGTTCGAGGCGCCGAGGACGAACGCCGATCTGGCGGGCGAGCGCGAGCGGATCGCGCCCTACCTCGAGGCCGAGCCGGACAAGATCCTGTCCTTCCTCGCCGAAATGGACATGGCTGCGCCGGAAGGCGACGGACCCGTCGTCTACAGCTGCCCGATGCATCCAGAGGTGATCGATGAGGAGCCCGGGCACTGCCCGCAATGCGGCATGAAGCTGCTCGCCGTCGAGGCGCCTGCCGTCACCTACACCTGCCCGATGCATCCTGAGGTGGTCAGTGAGCAGCCCGGACACTGCCCGGACTGTGGCATGAAGCTCCTGCCCGCGGATCTCGTCGCCCAGGCTGGCGGCCACCACGAGCACGAAGAAGGCCACACGCATCACGCTCACGATCACGAGACGCACGCGCATCACCATGGCCACGAAGGTCACGATCACGCCGCCGCGGGCGGGATCGAGTGGGAGGACGACATGGTCGAGATCAACCGGCTCACGACGCCGGCGAACATGCGCTGGAAGTTGATCGACAAGGCCACCGGCGACGAGAACGGGGCGATCGACTGGCGGTTCCGCGTCGGCGACCGGGTGAAGATCCGCCTGCTGAACGAGATGGCCGGCGATCACCCAATGCACCACCCCTTCCACGTCCACGGCGCAGGGCGATTCCTGGTCCTCGCCCGAGACGGGAACGTCGAGCCCAATCTCGTGTGGAAGGACACCGTGCTCGTCAGAACCGGGGAGACGGTGGACATCCTCCTCGATGTCACCAACCCCGGCCTGTGGATGGCGCACTGCCACATCGCCGAGCACCACGAGAGCGGGATGATGTTCAGCTTCAAGGTCGACCCAGAGGACGGCCGGTGATGCCCCGCGCGGAGGTCATCGCCCGTTCGACCGGCGGCGCGGTCGCCGGCGCGGGGCTCGCGGAGGTAGCCGTCCGTGCGGCCCGTCAGCTGCCCGCCGAGCAGCAAGTGGTGCTGTATGCGGGCGGGCTGGCGATTGCCGCGGCGATCTACCCGGCCGCGCGCCGGCGCTGGCGGCTCGATCGCTCGAGCGCCGGCGAACTGCTCGGCGTCGTGGGCTACGGCACCGCGAGCGCGGTCGCAGCCCGACGTCCACGGCCATGGGCGAACCGCCTGCTCGCCGCCGGCTGGGCCTCGCACGCGCTCTTCGACGCGGTGCACGGCCACGACGAGAGCTCGCGGCTGCCGCGCTGGTACCCGGCGCTGTGTGCGGGGTATGACCTGGTCCTTAGCGGCCACCTTGCGCGCACGGGCTAACCGCCCGCACGCGATCGACAGACGCGCGAGGCCCGCGCCTAGGTCAGCGCCACCACCGCGGGTACGACCCCCCGGCCTGGACCCCGCGCCGCCGTCCGTCTCCCTGCCGTCCTCGGCAGCAGTGGCGGCGGTTGTCGGCACCGTATGAGCCCGCGGCAAAAGTCTTCGGTCTTTCCTACGGGTGCTCCCCGTGGTGAGGGAAACGCAACGGGGCGATGCTCCAACCATGGTCACCACGATCACAGAAGGAGCGCAGATGTCACCCTCAAAACCCAGCAACCTCGCGGCCCGGATGGGCCGATGGAGCGCCCAGCACCGCAAGAAGGCCATCCTCGGCTGGCTCGCGTTCGTCGTCATCGCCGTGATCGCCGGCATGCAGATCGGGATGCGGATGCTCAGCACCACCGACAGCCTGACCGGCGAGTCCGCGGTCGCGCAGCGGATTCTCAGCGACGCCGGCTACGGCGACACCGCCGATGAGACCGTGCTCGTCGAGCGCTCCGCCCAAACGATCCGCGATCCGCAGTTCCGCGACACGGTGCGGGCGACCGTCCACGCCGTCAGCGGCCAGCACTGGGTGTCCGATGTGCGCTCTCCGCTCGACCGGGGAGGCGCGATGCTCGTCTCCCGCGACGGCCATTCCGCGCTCGTGCAGTTCAACGTTCGCGGCGACATGATGCAGACGATGGACCGGGTCGCGCCCGTGCTGCGCGCCGTCGCGGGCGTGCAGACGTCGCACCAGGGCTTCCGGGTCGAGGAATTCGGCACCGCGAGCTTCGGCAAAGCCGCCAACGACTCGGCCGGCAAGGACTTCTCACACGCCGAGATCCTGGCCATCCCGGTCACCGTCCTGATCCTGCTGCTCGCGTTCGGCGCGTTCCTCGCCGCCATCCTGCCCGTCGTCCTCGCCCTCACCGCGTTCTTCGCCGCCACCGGGCTCGTGTTCATCACCAGCAACCTGTTCCCGATCGACCACTCCACCTTCTCCGTCATGCTCCTGATCGGCCTCGCCGTCGGAGTCGACTACTCGCTGTTCTACATCCGTCGCGAGCGCGAAGAGCGCGTCGCCGGCCGCTCGGCCGACGCCGCCCTCCAGGCCGCGGCAGCGACGTCCGGACGCTCCGTGCTCATCTCCGGCCTGACCGTGATCGTCGCCGTCGCCGGCCTCTTCTTCACCGGAACCGTCGAGTTCCGCGGCATCGCCGCCGGCACCATGATCGTCGTGGCCACCTCGGTCCTCGGCTCGGTCACCGTCCTGCCAGCCCTGCTCTCAAAACTCGGCGACCGGATCGAGAAAGGCCGCCTCCCGCTCGCGCTTCGCCTCCGCCGTCCGGGCCGCGAGAACCGCTTCTGGAACGCCGTCCTCACGCCAGTGCTGCACCGCCCGGCAGTCGCAGCAATCGGCGCCACCGCGGTCCTGATCGCGCTGGCGTTGCCCGCCCTGCAGCTGCACACCGTCCAGCCGGGAACCGCCGACTATCCGAAGTCAATGCCGATCCTCCAGACCGAGGCCCGCATCCAGACCGCCTTCCCCGGCGGCCCGATGCCCGCCCAGGTCGTCGTCAAGGCCGACAACATCGACACGCCCGCCATCCGGGACGCACTCGCGCGCTTCCGGACCCAGGCGCTGGCCACCGGTCTCATCCACGACCCGATCTCCGTCCACGTCATCGACCGGCGCGTCGCGATCATCTCCGCGCCGCTCGCCGGCACCGGCAAGGACACCCGCTCAAACCAGGCGCTCCAGACCCTGCGCTCGAACATCATCCCGGCGACCCTCGCCGAGACCGCGGGCGTGCAGACGGTGGCCGTCGGCGGCGAGACCGCATCATCAAAGGACTACAACGACACCCTGCGCAGCCACACGCCGCTCGTGTTCATGTTCGTCCTCGGGCTCGCGTTCCTGCTCCTCCTGGTCACCTTCCGCTCGATCGTGATCCCGCTCAAGGCGATCATCCTCAACCTGCTGTCCGTCGGCGCCGCCTACGGCTTCCTCGTCGCCGCCTTCCAGCGGGGCTGGGGGGAGCACATCCTCGGATTCAAGTCCACCGGCGGTATCACCACCTGGATCCCCTTGTTCCTGTTCGTCGTCCTCTTCGGCCTCTCGATGGACTACCACGTGTTCGTCCTCAGCCGCATCCGCGAGGCCGTCGACCGAGGCATGAAAACCGAAGACGCCGTCGCCCACGGCATCCGAACCACCGCCGGCATCGTCACCACCGCGGCGCTCGTGATGGTCGTCGTCTTCTCGATCTTCGGCAGCCTCAGCACCGTCTCCATGAAGGAAATCGGCGTCGGCCTCGCCGTCGCCGTCCTGATCGACGCCACCATCGTCCGCGGCATCCTGCTCCCCGCAACGATGAAGCTCCTCGGAGACTGGAACTGGTGGCTCCCCCGGCGTCTCCGCTGGCTGCCCCACATCAACCCCGAAGCAGCACCTGCAGCCGACATCGCGCCCGCGACCAGCCGCTAAAGCACAACAACCCGCACCGTGCTGCCGGCGCCGAGCCATCTCGGCGCCGGCGGCACACGTTCGCAGGGGGCTCTCAGCCACCGATCCACATAGAGCAGCACCCAGCGGCAGTCGGTCACCGCGCGCACCGCCCGAAGGACGAGGTCCCACTGCACCTCATCGAAGGACGACGGCCGCACCTGGAGATAGAGTTTATCTATCATGGCCAGCGACCGATCCTTCACGCTCTCGGAGATCGCGCGGCGGCTGGATGTGCCGCAGCACAGGTTGATCCACCTCTGCGAGAAGGGCGTCGTCGTTCCGGATGTCCATGGAGCCGCCGGCCGTGGCTCGAGCCGGGTGTTTTCGGAGCGGAACTTCCTCGAGCTCGCGGTCGCATTGCGACTCCGAGACATGATGATGCCGGTAGCGGCTGTCGGGGCTTGCGTCCACGTGCTGCGGGCGTTCGAGGAGCGGCTTCGCGAGGACCTGCCCCACTTTGCGCTGGCCGACAGTCTGCGCGAGGATCGGGCGCCGGATCTCAGGATCATCATCAGCGACGGCGAGACGATCTACTTCTCGCTCGGCGCGATGGACAAGCAGCCAAAGCTCTTTGGCGGGATCCCGCTGGAGCGGCTGGAGCGAGGCGCGTCAGCCTGGGATGGTCGGATTGATGCGGTGCGTTTCCGCGGAAACGCCCGGAACGGCGCGAGTAGCTTCGGGCCTGAGAACAGCCGCTCTGGCCGACTGGAGCTGAGTGTCACGGCGATCGCACAGACGCTTCCGATCGACTGAGAATCACCCCCGGTAGTGGCGTCTTTCCGTCCGACAGATGAGAGACAATGTCTATCATACTGGTCGCTGGAGAACAGGAGCTCCCGAGCGTGGAACGGATTGATCCGGCCCTCCGCCCACTTCTCGATCACATCGCAG
>JAFASQ010000253.1 GCA_019244395.1 Solirubrobacterales bacterium
GCGGTCGAGGAAGGTCTCGAGGTCGTCGCCGGTGACCTTGCGGTACTCCCGCGGAATGGCCCGCGGCTGAGCCGTGGCGATCGCGGCCTTGACGCGACCCAGAATCTCCTCGCGGGCGTTCATCGGTGGCGCCACCAGTCGCGGAACCCGGCGTTCATCTTTTGCGCCACCGGTCGCGGAACCCGGCGTTCATCGCTTGCGCCACCGGTCGCGGAACCCGGCGTTCATCTCTTGCGCCGCCAGTCGCGGAACCCGGCGTTCATCGCTTGCGCCACCACTCGCGGAACGGCTCGCCCGGGGGATCGGGCAGGTCTCGGGTGCGGGTCCAGCGGTGCAGCGGCGGAGGCGCGCCGTGCCGTACGAACCGCATCAGCCTCGCCGCCTTGAGCGCGGCGCTCCAGCGCCGGCGACCGCTCATTGCGCTCGCGGCCGTCGCGAACGCCGCGTCCTCGGCGCGGTGGCGGTGCGCGTTCACCGCATCGTGGCGGAGCTTCACGAGCACGGTCGGGATGTCGATCTCCACCGGGCAAACCTCGTAGCACGCGCCGCACAGCGATGAGGCGAAGGGAAGCTGTGGGGCGTGCTCGACCCCGACCAGAAGCGGGGTGAGGATCGCCCCGATCGGACCGGGATAGGTGGCGCCGTAGGCGTGCCCGCCGGTGCGCTCGTAGACCGGGCAGACGTTCAGGCAGGCCGCGCACCGGATGCAGCGGAGCGCCTGGCGCCCGGTGGCGTCCGCGAGCGCTCTGGTCCGGCCGTTGTCGAGCAGCACGATGTGTACGGCTTGGGGTCCGTCTCCCGGCGTCACGCCGGTCCACACCGAGTTGTAGGGGTTCATGCGCTCGCCGGTAGCGGAGCGCGGCAGAAGTTGGAGGAAGACCTCGAGGTCGCTGAATGTGGGGATCAGCTTCTCGATCCCGACCACGCTGATGAGGGTCTCGGGCAGCGTCAGGCACATGCGGCCGTTGCCCTCGGACTCCGCGACGAGCAGGCCGCCCGTCTCAGCGATCGCGAAGTTGGCGCCGCTGATCGCGACCTTGGTTCTCAAGAAGAGCCGTCGTAGGTGGAGCCGGGCGGCTTCGGCCAGGGCATGGGGGTCATCAGTGAGGTCCCTCGGCGCGTCCGCCATGTGGTCGAGGAAGATGCGGCGGATCTCGGCCCGGTTGCGATGCAGCGCCGGCACCACGATATGGCTCGGACGGTCGTGCGCGAGCTGAACGATCAGCTCGGCCAGGTCGGTCTCGTGGGCGTTGATGCCGGCGTTCTGGAGCGCGTCGACGAGGCCGATCTCCTGGGTGACCATCGACTTGACCTTGATCACCTCGGTCTCGCCGGTTTTCTTGATCAGGTCGGTGATGGTCTGGCTCGCTTCTGCGGCGTCCCGAGCCCAGTGGACGGTCGCTCGTCGGTTCGCCGCGTTGCGCTCGAACTCCTCGAGATACGCGTCGAGGTGGTGCAGGACGTCGTCCTTGATCGCGGCGCCCGCCTTGCGCAGCTCTTGCCAGTCGGGTGTCTCCGCGACGAGCCCGGCGCGGCGCTGCCGGATCGTCGCGGTGGCGTTGCGGACATTGCGGCGCAGCTGGGAGTTGTCCACCGCACGCTTGGCGTTCTCGGGGAACGGCGGGTCCTCGGTCCAGATCAGTTCGCCCGTGTTCAATGTGCCGTCTCCCCGTCCGTGCTGGCCAGGATCTCGGCCAGGTGGAGGGTCTTTACCCCGGCCCGGATCCGCTCGAGCCCGCCGCCGATGTGCATCAGGCAGGAGCGATCGCCGGCGCACAGCACCTCGGCGCCGGTCTCGATCACCGACTCCATCTTGTCCGCCAACATGGCCGCCGAGACGTCGGGGTTCTTGATCGAAAAGGTGCCGCCGAACCCGCAGCACTCCTGGTCGTTGGGGAGGTCGACCAGGTCGATCCCGCGGACCTTCTTGAGGAGTCTCAGCGGGCGGTCGCCCAATTGGAGCATGCGGAGCGAGTGGCAGGTCGGGTGATAGGTGACGCGGTGTGGGAAGTAGGCGCCGACGTCGTCGGTGTGCAGCACGTCGATCAGGAACTGGGAGAGTTCGTAGGTCTTGCCGGCCGTTTGCTGAGCCGCGGCTGCGAGTGCGTCGTCCTGTGCCGCGCGCGCGATCATGGCGTGCTGGTGGCGGATCGCGCCGGCGCAGGATGCGGATGGGGTGACGATCGCGTCGTAGTCGGTGAAGGTGTCGATGTAGCGGCGGACGAGGCTCGGCTGGAAGTAGCCGCTGTTGGCGTGCATCTGCCCGCAGCAGGTCTGCTCGAGGGGGAACTCGACGGGTTGGTCGAGGCGCTCGAGAAGGTGCACGGTGGCCTTGCCGGCGTCGGGGTACAGCGCGTCGATGAGGCAGGTGGCGAACAGGGCTACGCGCATTCCGTGCATCATGCCCGCTCCTCGCCCCGGACGAAGCCTCGTCACACCGCGGCATCGTTTCAGCAACAAATCGCCTCAATTCGACCCGCCGGCGCATCCCGGGTGGACACTCCCGGCGTGCCCCGCGATCGGACCCCGAATAACTCGCTATTCGTCGCACCCACCGCAGTGAGTGGCAATTCCCTCGGCTATAGCGCGAGCCGCGTATCACTCACTCCGGGGAGCTAGTCGAGTGGCGAGTTATTCGCGCGATCAAGCCGTCAAACGCGTCGCGAAGCAGCAACGCACCCTCGTGACCACCAAGCAGCTGGCACGGTGCGGCTTGCACAAGGACGCTCTCGCTCACCGGGTCAAGGGCGGCTGGCTCCATCTCGTGTTCCACGGCGTGTACACCGTGGGCTGCGGCGAACTGCCCCCGCTCGCCCGCGAGCTGGCGGCGCTGCTCGCGTGCGGCCAGGCTGCCTTCCTCAGCCATCACTCAGCCGCATTTGTTTGGGGCCTTCGAAAACTGCCACCGCCGCAAGTGGAGGTGTCGGTGGTGGGGCGTGGGTGCCGGGCGCGCAAGGGGATCCGGGTGCACCGGATCCGGACGATCGACCGGCGCGAGATCGTGCGCCACGAGGGCCTCTGGGTCAGCACGCCGGCGCGGGCGCTGTTCGAGCTCGCGCAAACATTCGGCCAGGCCGAGCTTGCCAACGCCCTGGGCGACGGGATCGCTGCGCGGCTGGTGAAGCCGGCCGAAGTCGAGGCCGTGCTCGCCCGTAATCGCGGCCGCCGGGGCGCGGCGCGGCTCGCGGCGGTGCTGGGCAACGAGGACGCGATGACGATCACTCGCTCCCGGGCGGAGAAGGCGTTCCTCAAGCTGATCCGCGACGCCCGTCTGCCTCGCCCGGAGGTGAACCAGAAGCTCGGCCGCTACGTGCCGGACTTCATGTGGCGCGAGCAGCGGCTGATCGTGGAGCTCGACAGCTATCAGTTCCACGCCGGCCCGAGTGGCTTTCACAACGACCACGAGAAGGATCTGGCCTACCGGGATGCCGGCTTCGACGTCCTGCGTCCGACCCGCAACCACGTTGTCCACGAGCCCGCCAGGGTGCTGGTCAGCGTCGTCCGGGCCCTGGAACGGGCGAGGAGAGAGTAACTCAGGCGGCGCGGCGCTCGGACTCGCGGCGCGCGACCTCGGCCCGCACGATCGGCGCCACCTGCGTGCCGAACAGCTCGATCGAGCGCATCACATCCGGGTGGGCGACGGCGCCCACACTCATCTGGCCGACGTAGCGGTCCATACCGAACAGCTCGTGCTCGAACAGGATCTTCTCGGCCACCTCCTCCGGCGAGCCCACGGCCAGGGCGCCACGCGGCGAGCGCAGCGCGTCGTACTCGGGCCGGCCCGAGGGCGGCCAGCCGCGCTCGCGCCCGATGCGGTTCATCATCGCCAGGTAGGAAGCGGCGAACGCCCCGTCGGCCTGCTGCGAGGTCTCGCCGACGAAGGCATGGGTGTTGATCGCGATCCGGGCGCCGGCGGGATCATGCCCGGCGGCGCCGAACGCCTCCCGGTAGAGGTCGACCAGCGGTACGAAACGCTCGGGCTGGCCGCCGATGATCGCGAGCGTGAGCGGGAGACCCAGCGCGCCGGCGCGAATCACCGATTGCGGCGTCCCGCCCACCGCCACCCACACCGGCAGCGGATCCTGGACCGGGCGTGGCCAGACAATCGCGTCGTTCAAGGCGGCGCGGTGCCTGCCTGACCAGGTCACGCGCGGCGACTCTCGAATCTGCAGCAGCAGCTCAAGCTTCTCGGCGAACAGCTCGTCGTAGTCGTCGAGGTCGTAGCCAAACAGCGGAAACGACTCGATGAACGATCCGCGCCCGGCCATGATCTCGGCTCGGCCGCCGGAGATCAGATCCAGGTGGGCAAACGCCTGGAACACGCGGACCGGGTCCTCGGAGCTCAGCACGGTGACCGCGCTGGAGAGCCGAATCCGCTTCGTCCGCGCCGCGATGGCCGCCAGCACGACCGCCGGCGAGGAGACCAGGAAGTCCGGGCGGTGGTGCTCCCCCACCGCGAACACGTCCAACCCCAGCTGGTCAGCCAGTTCGGCTTCCTCCAGTAGTTCGCGCATCCGTTGCTCCGGCAATACGCCCGAGGCCAGATCCGCGAAGGTGGCGAGTCCAAGTTCCATGGCTGGAATCATAGCAGATAGTTGTCTCCACAACTATCCTCGGGATGCCGCGGCCGCGTTGAGGACCGCGTGTGGGACGTGCGGTGCGGGAACCGGGCTCGGGCGGGGTGGAGACCGGGCTCACGCGGGGTCACGCGGGCGCCGACCATGGGGTGGGGACCGCGCTCACGCGGGGTGCCGACCTGACGCGGAGCGGGGGACAACGCTCACGCGGTGCGGGGACTGACCTATCGCGCGGTTTCCTCGAGGGCCGCAGTGGCGGCGAGCTGCCG
>JAFASQ010000449.1 GCA_019244395.1 Solirubrobacterales bacterium
CCCGCCGTCGCGAGCTGATCGACGATGCTGGTCGCCCCGACCGTGCAGCCCGTGCAGTCGTCGGTTCGGCCGAAAGTGGACCCTCCGGTCAGCGCGAGGTAATTGGGAAGCGAGGGGTGGCTGATCGCGTACATCGATCGCGCCAGCGCGAAGCGACGTGCCAGCCCGTTGATGAACGGCGCCGACGGCGAGCCGATGATGTCGCCGTACTCGTGGTTCTCCATCACGATCACGGCAACGTGGGCCGGCGGTCCACCGGCCAGCCGGACGGGCGGCGCGGGGCGCTGCTGGATGGGGAGCGCGCTCCCCGCGCCGCAGGCGGCGAGCGCGCCGATGACCGCGCCCAAGAGGAGGCGAGCGACGCCGCGGCGTGTGTAGCTCCTCATAGATATGGCGATTCTGGCTTATCGCCCAGGGGTAAACCTCCCGACATGGCAACCTGTTGCCCGCCCGGTCATGGCTGCAATGCTCCAAACGGGGGGGAGCCGTGTGCGCTCGCCCTGTGCCGAGCCGCCGCGCAGGAAGAGGAAGATGCCGCGGTCGCGGTGGCGCGCTGGGGCGCACTCGAGGCAGCGTCCGAGCAGAACTGCGGGGAGGGCGAGCGGCGCTTCCGCCGGCGCGCGTTCGAGCGGGCCCGCGACCGGGCCCTGATCGCGCTGGCCATGAGCCGCGGCGCGCGCCGGACGAGGGGTGCGCGCGGCCGGCGACCGCTGGCTGCCTAGACCGGCGGGTCGATGAGCATGTCGTCGGAGCTGGCCATTCGCCGCGCCAGCGAAGCCGACGCGGCGATGATCGGCCGGCTCCTCTACGACTTCAATACCGAGTACGACGAGCCGGCGCCGGAGGCCGGCCAGATCGCCGAACGCGTGCGGGAGCTGATGGCGGGCGGCGACACGGAGGTGCTGTTGGGTGGCGCGGGGCCCGACGGGCTCGCCGTCCTGCGGTTTCGTTCGTCGATCTGGAGCCAAGCCCTGGAGTGCTATTTGGCCGAGTTGTACGTGGTGCCGGCACGTCGCGGCCGGGGTCTTGGCCGCGCGCTGATGAACGCGGCGATCGCGTTCGCACGAGAGAACGGGGCGGACTACATGGACCTGGGCACGGCCGAGACCGACGTGGCGGCGCGCCGCCTCTACGAGAGCCTCGGCTTCAGCAACCGCGAGGGCAAGCCCGACGGGCCGATCAACTTCTACTACGAGCTTGATCTGTAGCTTGCATATTCACTGAACTTTCAGTATTCTCTGAAAACAGTGAAACAGCGGAACTTCATGCGCCGAGGCAACCGTTGAACCAGGCGTTGATCGAACGCTTCGTCGAGGAAGTCGGCGTCATGCTCGAGCTCGAAGCCGGCGCGCCGAGAATGGTCGGTCGCGTGCTCGGTTGGCTCCTGGTCTGCGAGCCGCCGGGCCAGAGCGCGGCGGAGCTGGCGGAACACCTTCAGGCGAGTCGTGGCTCGATCAGCACCGCGACGCGAGTACTGCTGCGCATGGGCCTGTTGGAGCGCCTGCGCCTGAGAGGCGAGCGCTTCGATCGCTTCCAGGCCCGCCCGGCGGCGTGGGACGAGGTCCTGTGGCGCCAGGAGCAGTTCAGCCTGCCGCGCCGCGTGATGAAGCTCGGGCTCGAGGCGCTGGCCGACGAGCCGGCCGAGCGGCGAGCGCGGCTCGAGGAGGTCGACTTCATGTACGCCTGGTGGGAGCGGCACATCGGCGAACTCCACCAGCAGTACCTGGCTGACAAGACCCGCGCTCATGGCGCGGACGAGCAACGGAGAGACGATGACGCGTGATTCGGCAATCGAGGTGGAGGCGCTGCACAAGCGCTTCGGCGAGGTGGTGGCGCTTGACGGGCTTGACCTGATCGCACCGGAAGGCCAGGTCCTGGCTCTGCTCGGCCCCAACGGCGCGGGCAAGACGACACTCGTGCGGGCGCTCGCGACACTGCTCGTGCCCGACGCCGGTCGCGCTCGGGTGCTGGGCATCGATGTCGTGGCCGACCCGCTCGGGGTGCGCCGCGAGATCGGCCTGGCCGGGCAGTTCGCCGCCGTGGACGAGATCCTGACCGGTCGTGAGAACCTCGAGATGGTCGGGATGCTCTACCACCTCGGTCGCGCCGAGTCCGCCCGGCGCGCGCGCGAGGTACTCGAGCGGTTCGAGCTGACGGACGCGGCGGACCGACGCACCTCCACGTATTCAGGCGGGATGCGCCGACGGCTCGACCTCGCCGCAACGCTGGTCGGGCAACCGCGCGTGCTGTTCCTCGATGAGCCGACCACGGGGCTCGATCCCCGCGGTCGCGCGCAGCTGTGGGACATGATTCGCGAACTGCGGCGCGAGGGGACGACGATCTTGCTGACCACGCAATACCTCGAGGAGGCCGACCAGCTGGCTCAGCTGATCGCGGTGATCGACCAGGGCCGGATCGTGGCCGAGGGCACGGCCGGCGAGCTCAAGGAACGGGTCGGCCGCGACCGTCTGATCGTCCGCCTGGCCGACGCGGGCCGGATGGAGGATGCGACCGTCGCGCTGTCAGCGTTGGCCGACGACGGCCCACTTGACGCGCCCGGCGAGTGCGGGCTGTCGTTGCCGATGAGTGGCCCCGACCTGCCGGCCGAGGTCGTGCGCGCCCTCGACCGCGCGCGGCTGGGGATCGTCGGACTCGAGGTTCGCTCGCCGACGCTCGACGACGTGTTCTTCGCGCTCATCGGCCGGCACGTGGAGCCGGAAGCCGAGCAGCCTCAGGAGGTGGCGGCATGATCAGTCGAGTCCCCCTGCGTGACGCGGCCTCCGACTGCGTCGTGATGGCGCGGCGCGGGCTGATCGAGTCGGTGCGCAAGCCGGCGCTGCTCGTGTTCACGTTCATCGAGCCGGTGATCCTGATCGTGATCTTCCGCTACGCGTTCGGCGGCGCGATCAAGGTCCCGAACGGCGACTACGCCAATTTCCTGATGCCGGGCATCCTCGTCCTGACCGCGGTGTTCGGAGCGATCGTGACCGGGATCGGCCTATCCGAGGACCTGTCCAAGGGGATCGTCGATCGGCTTCGCTCGCTCCCGATCGCGCGCTCGGCGGTGCTGGTGGGACGCACGCTGTCGGATCTCGCGCGCAACGCGGGCAACGTGATCATCATCTTCGTCGTCGGCTTCCTGGTCGGCTTCGACCCAAACCAGCCGATCACCCGGATCCTCGCCGCGGTGCTGCTGCTGCTGGCCTTCGCCTACGTGTTCTCGTGGATCTCGGCCACGGTCGGTCTGCTCGTCCGCGATCCGGAGACGGCGCAGGGCGCCGGGTTCGTTTGGGTGTTCCCGCTCACCTTCATCAGCTCGGCTTTCGTGCCCACCAACACGATGCCCCCGGTCGTGCAGGCGATCGCCGATGTCAACCCGATCACGCTGTGTGTCGATGCGGTGCGCGCCCTCACCATCGGCGGTGCCGCCACCGGACCGGTCCTCGGAACGCTGGCCTGGCTGGCCGGCCTATCGCTCGTGTTCATCCCGTTTGCGGTGGCGCGCTACCGCGCACTGCAATAGGAAAGGCGGCCGACGAAACGTGAGGCGTCTTGCGGCTCGCGGTTACGTGCGCGCCGGCGCTCGCGCCCCCATCCGGGAGGCTGCCGGGCGGTATCGTGCTCGCCACGCATTGAACGTGGGACGCGCAAACCGACAGTCTTCAGGAGGCATAGATGGCATTGCAGCTGGGCGACACGGCCCCGGACTTCGAGGCCGAGACCACCGAAGGCAGGATCTCGTTCCACGCCTGGATCGGCGACTCGTGGGCCGTTCTGTTCTCGCACCCCAAAGACTTCACGCCCGTTTGCACGACCGAACTCGGCTACATGGCCAACATCAAGCCGGAGTTCGACCGGCGCGGGGTGAAGATCATCGGCCTTTCGGTCGACCCGTCGTCCGATCACGACCGCTGGGCGAAGGACATCGAAGAGACCCAGGGCACGGCGCCCAACTACCCGATCATCGCCGACCACGACTTCCAGGTGTCGAAGATGTACGGGATGCTGGCCGCGGACGTGGCGGGTGATCCGCTGACGCGCACGCCGGCCGACAACCAGACCGTGCGCAACGTGTTCGTGGTCGGTCCGGACAAGAAGATCAAGTTGATCCTGGTCTATCCGATGACCACGGGGCGCAACTTCGACGAGGTGCTCCGCGTGATCGACTCGCTGCAGCTCACGGCCAAGCATAAGGTGGCGACTCCGGTCAACTGGAAGCAGGGCGACGACGTGATCATCGCCGGCTCGGTGTCCAACGACCAGGCCAAGGAGATCTTCGGCGAGTGGAAGGAGCCCAAGCCCTACATCCGGATCGTGCCGCAACCGAACTGAGCGCGCCCGGGACCGGACCGAAAGCGGACCCTCGGTGGTTCTCAAGCAGTACTACCTCGGCTGTCTGGCTCATGCCTCGTACCTGATCGCTGACCCGGCAAGCGGACTGGCCGCCGTGGTCGACCCGCAACGGGACGTCGAGCAATACCTCGGCGATGCCGCGGCGCTCGACTGCCGCATCGCCCAGGTGTTCCTCACCCACTTCCACGCCGACTTCGTCGCCGGGCATCTCGAGCTCCGCGAGCGCGCGGGCGCAACCATCCATCTGGGAGCCCGTGCGCAGGCCGAGTATCCGTTTTCAGCGATGGGCGACGGCGATTCGGTCCAGCTGGGGGCGGTGCGACTGAGCGTGCTGGAGACGCCCGGGCACTCGCCGGAGTCGATCTCGATCCTCGTCTATGACCCCGCGCACGCGGCCGAGCAGCCATACGCGGTCCTCACCGGCGACACGCTGTTCATCGGCGATGTCGGGCGCCCTGATCTGCGTGGGGCGCTGGGATGGAGCGCGCGGGAGCTGGCAAGCATGCTGTACGACTCCCTCCACGAAAAGCTCGCGCGCTTGCCCGACGAGACGCTGGTCTATCCGACGCATGGAGCCGGCTCGCTGTGCGGCAAAAGCCTCTCGAGCGAGACCGTGTCCACGATCGGCATCCAGCGCGCTTACAACTACGCGCTCGCCCCGATGAGCCGGGAGCGGTTCATCGAGACGGTCACGACCGACCTGCCCGACGCGCCGGCCTACTTCACCTACGATGCGGTCCTGAACGCCCGCGAGCGGCCGACGCTCGAGCAGGCGCTCGAGCGTGAGCTGCGACCGTTGACGCTCGCGCAGGTGCTCGACCTCGGCGCCGACGAGGCGCAGCTGCTCGACACGCGGGAATCGGCGAAGTTTGAGGGCGCTCATCTCGCCGGAAGCGTGAACGTCGGGCTGAGCGGGAGCTATGCCACGTGGTGCGGCACCCTGCTCGACCCGGAGCGGCCGATCGTGTTGATCGCCGAGCCCGGGCGCGAGATCGAGGCGGCGACCCGGCTGGGGCGGATCGCCTTCGACACCGTAACCGGCTATCTCGCCGGCGGGATGCAATCGCTGGCCGACCGGCCTGAGCTGGTCGACCGCATCGAGCGGATCACCGCCGCCGCGCTCGCGGAGCGCCTGGCCGCTCGGGAGCCCCCGCTCCTCATCGACGTGCGGGCGCGGAGCGAGTGGCGCGAGGAGCGGATCGAGGCGGCGGTGAACGTCCCCCTGCCGCGGTTCCCCGAGCAGCTGGCGACGCTCCCGCGCGATCACGCGATCGTCGTCCACTGCGGCTCCGGCTACCGCTCGGCGATCGCCGCCAGTCTCCTGAGGCGGGAGGGCTATCCCGACGTGGCGGACCTGATTGGCGGCATGGCGGCGTGGCAGTCGAGGCCTGACGTAGCGCCGGCTGATTCCTAGGGCGGCGAGACCGTCTGGGTTGGCCTGCCGAAAACTGGGCGCCGAATTTCGAGCCGCCCCGACGTCATTAGGTGTGATGACCGCGAAAGGCAGAGTCGCTGCAAGGATCCGAGCGTGACCGAGCGAGCTCTGGCCCGGGCGCGCGCCGGCGACGAGGACGCGTTCCGCGAGCTGACCGACCACTACCGGCGTGAGCTCCAGCTGCACGCCTACCGGATCCTCGGCTCGGCACAGGACGCCGAGGACCTGCTCCAAGAGACGCTGCTCGCGGCGTGGCGCGGCCTCGAGCAGTTCGAGGGGCGGGCGTCCGTCCGGACCTGGCTTTACCGGATTGCCACCAATCGCTCGCTGGATGCCCTGCGGGCGAGCCGGCGCCGCCCGGAAGAGTTGCCGCGGATGACCGAGGTGCCCGAGCCAACCCGTCGTGCCGAGCCGGTCTGGCTCGAGCCCTACCCCGATGTCCTGTTCGAAGGGATTCCCGATGAGGCTCCCGGACCGGAGGCGCGCTACGAGACGAAGGAAGCGATTGCGCTCGCGTTCATCGTCGGTCTTCAGCACCTGCCGCCGCAGCAGCGCGTGGTGCTCGTGCTGCGCGACGTGCTCGGCTTCCGCGCCGCGGAGGTCGCCGAGATGCTGGAGACCAGCGAGCCGTCGGTCAACGGCCTGCTGCGCCGCGCGCGCGCCGCGTTCGAGGCGCGCCTGCCGGCGACAGGTCGCGAACGAGCCCCCCTTCCGAACTCCAAGCGCGAGCGCGAAGTCGCCGGTCGCCTCGCGGACGCGTTCGAGGCCGGCAACATCGACGACGTCGTCGCGCTGCTGACCGACGACACCTGGCTGACGATGCCGCCCGAGCCGTACGAGTACCAGGGGCAGACCGCGATCGGCGCCTTCCTGCGCGACCGCGCCGTCCGCCGCGGCGCGCCGCTGCGGCTCGTGCCGACGCGCGCCAATGGCCAGCCGGCCTTCGCTTGCTACTTCCCGTCCCCCGAGACGCAGATCGCGCGGCCGTTCGGACTGCTCGTCCTCACGCTCGACGGCGAGCGCATATCTGCGATGACCTGGTTCGCCGACAGCGCCATGTTCCCGCTCTTCGGACTACCGCGGATGCTCCGGTAGGAGAGGGGTGGCCTAATCGGTCAGGAATCGAGAAGCTCGGTCGCCGAGGCGCACCTAAAGTGACCGGCATGGGCTTCACATCACGACTTCAGGAGCGACCATGACCGACTCTTGTACCCAGGGAATCAAAATCGTCCTCCATCCCGTGTCCGACCTGGCCACGGCCAAGGCGATGTACTCCGCCCTGCTCGGCGTCGCGCCGCAGGCCGACTCCTCCTACTACGTCGGCTTTGAGGCCGCCGGCCAGCACATTGGCCTGGTGCCGGGGGGTGGGCCGCAGGGCATGACCTCACCAGTGGCCTACTGGCAGGTGGCGGACATCGAGGCGAAGCTGGCCGAGGTGACCGCCGCGGGTGCCACGGTGAAGGAGGCCGCGCGCGACGTCGGCGGGGGTCGCTTGGTGGCCACGGTCACCGACCGCGATGGCAACGTCCTTGGACTGGTTCAGGACCCATGAGTTGCCGACCTTCGCGATGATCTCGACCACAGACGCGAACACGCGATCGGCTGCGCTGCACGTTGCCGACAGCCACGATTTGATCCGCGTGCAAGGCGCGCGCGTGAACAACCTCAAGGACGTCAGCCTCGAGCTCCCGAAGCGCCGGCTGACGGTGTTCACCGGTGTGTCGGGCTCGGGCAAGAGCTCGCTGGTGTTCGACACGATCGCCGCCGAGTCGCAGCGGCTGATCAACGAGACCTACAGCGCCTTCGTCCAGGGCTTCATGCCGACGTTGCCGCGGCCCGAGGTCGACGTACTTGAAGGGCTGACAACCGCGATCAGCGTCGACCAGCAGCGGATGGGAGCCGACCCCCGCTCTACGGTCGGCACCGCCACCGACGCGGGGGCGATGCTGCGCATCCTCTTCAGCCGAATCGGAGAGCCGCACATCGGCCCGCCCAACGCGTTCTCCTTCAACATGCCCTCGGTCCGAGCGAGCGGTGCCATCACGATCGACCGCGGGGCCGGCAAGACCGTGAGAAAGACCTTCACTCGCGCCGGCGGCATGTGTCCGCGCTGCGAAGGCCGCGGCATGGTCTCCGACATCGACCTCGCCCAGCTCTTCGACGACGCCAGGTCGCTCTCCGAGGGCGCGATCACCGTCCCCGGCTACAAGCCGGGCGGCTGGAACTCTCGGCTTTACAGCGCGTCGGGCTTCGTCGACCCGGATAAGCCGATCCGCGAGTACACCAACCAGGAGCTGCACGACTTCCTCCACCGCGAGCCGACCAGGATGAAGATCGCCGGCATCAACATGACCTATGAGGGGCTGATCCTGCGGGTCCAGAGGTCGATTCTCGCCAAAGACAAGGCGGCGATGCAGCCGCACGTCCGGGCCTTCGTCGACCGGGCAGTCACCTTCACCGCCTGTCCCGAGTGTGACGGCACCCGGCTTACCCAGGCGGCCCGGTCGTCCCGAATCGACGGGATCGACATCGCCGAGGCGTGCGCGATGCAGATCAGCGACCTGGCCGAATGGGTTCGCGGCCTCGACGAGCCGCCCGTGACGCCGCTCCTCGCGACACTGGAGCACACGCTCCAATCGTTTGTGGAGATCGGGCTGGGCTACCTCTCGCTCGACCGGCCCTCGGGCACGCTTTCGGGCGGCGAATCGCAGCGCGTCAAGATAGTCGGCCACCTGGGCTCCTCGCTCACCGACGTCACCTACGTCTTCGACGAGCCGACGACCGGCCTGCACCCCCATGACATCCAGCGGATGAACGACCTGCTGCTGCGCCTGCGGGACAAGGGCAACACGGTGCTCGTGGTGGAGCACGAGCCGCAGACGATCGCGATCGCCGACCACGTCGTCGACCTCGGGCCCGGCCCCGGCACGGGGGGCGGCACCGTCTGCTTCGAGGGTCCCGTCGGGGGGCTTCGAGCCAGCGGCACCCTTACCGGCCGCCACCTCGCGGACCGCACGGCGCTGAAGGAGACGGTGCGAGAGGCCACCGGCACGCTGGAGATCCGCGGCGCGACGACGCACAACCTGCGGGACGTCGACGTCGACGTCCCGCTCGGCGTGCTCGTCGTCGTCACCGGCGTCGCCGGCTCGGGGAAGAGCTCGCTCGTCCACGGATCGATTCCCGCCGGCGCGGGTGTGGTGTCGATCAATCAGGGCGCGATTCGCGGCTCACGTCGGAGCAACCCGGCGACCTACACCGGACTACTCGACCCCATCCGCAAGGCTTTCGCGAAGGTCAACGGCGTGAAGCCGGCGCTGTTCAGCGCCAACTCGGACGGCGCCTGCCCCAACTGCAACGGCACCGGCGTCATCTACACCGACCTGGCGATGATGGCCGGCGTCGCCAGCATCTGCGAGGAGTGCGAGGGCAAGCGCTTTGAGGCATCCGTGCTGGATCACCACCTGGGCGGCCGCGATATCAGTGAGGTGCTGGCAATGTCGGTGACCGAGGCCGAAGAGTTCTTCGGCGCCGGTGCGGCGCGCACGCCAGCGGCGCACGCCATCCTCGACCGGCTGGTCAACGTCGGACTTGGCTACCTGAGCCTCGGCCAGCCGCTCACCACGCTGTCTGGCGGTGAGCGGCAGCGGCTAAAGCTGGCTACCCAGATGGGCGTGACGGGAGGCGTCTACATCCTCGACGAGCCGACCAGCGGATTGCACCTCGCCGACGTCGAGAAGCTGCTTGGCTTGCTCGACCGGCTCGTGGACTCCGGCAAGTCGCTCATCGTCATCGAGCACCACGAGGCGGTCATGGCGCACGCCGACTGGATCATCGACCTCGGGCCGGGCGCCGGTCACGACGGGGGCCGGATCATCTTCGAGGGCACACCCGCCGATCTCGTCGGCGCCCGCTCCACTCTCACCGGCGAGCACCTCGCGGCCTACCTCGGGACCTGACCCGAGGCCCGGGCGGACAACCTGAGACGGGTTCTCTCATCTGCCTGCACCTCGCCACCTCACTGCTAGCGGGCCGCGCTCAGCAGCGTCGAGTAGGCGCGAGATGGCATGATCTGGCCGTGACGAGCAGAACACCCGCCGAGCAGCAGCACCTGCGCGATCTCACGCGGCTGCGCCGGGTGCGCGACCGGATCGACCGGGAGTACGCGCAGCCGCTGGACGTCGAGGCGCTCGCCCGCGGCGCGCACATGTCGGCTGGCCACCTCAGCCGCCAGTTCCGGCTCGCCTATGGGGAGTCCCCGTACAGCTATGTGATGACGCGGCGCATCGAGCGAGCCATGGCGCTGCTGCGCCGGGGCGACCTCAGCGTCACCGAGGTCTGTTACGAGGTCGGCTGCTCATCCCTGGGCACCTTCAGCACTCGCTTCACCGAGCTGGTCGGTATGCCCCCCGGCGCCTACCGGCGCCGCAAGGCACGCGCGACCGAGGGGATGCCGCCATGCGTCGCCAAACAGGTGACCAAACCGATGAGGAACCGAGACGCGCTGGTCGCGAGCCGCGACTAACGTGGGCGCTATGGACATCACCATTCACTCGAGCATGCTCCCGCACGACGATCCGGACGCATCCCTGGCCTTCTATCGCGACACCCTCGGCTTCGAGGTCCGGGGCGACGTCGAATACGCGGGGATGCACTGGATCACGGTGGGCCCCGCCAACCAGCCCGATACGTCAATCGTCCTGTATCCGCCGGCCGCCGCCCCCGGCGTCACCGACGACGAGCGCCGCACCATCTACGAGATGATGGCCAAGGGCACCTACGCCAGCATCAACCTGGCCACCACCGACCTCGACCGCACCTTCGAGCGGCTGCAGGCCAGCGACGCCGAAGTCGTCCAAGAGCCGACCGAGCAGCCGTACGGCGTTCGCGACTGTGCCTTCCGCGATCTCGCCGGCAACCTGATCCGCATCCAGGAACGGCGCTAACGCACTGGGCGGTTGCCCAGCGGCCCTCACCAGCTCTGGGTGGACGGCAAGCCGCTCGATCACGTCCAGTCCACCAAATGCGGGTGGCTGAGCAGAAGCCTCGCGCAGGTGGCCGCTTGGGCGACAGAGGGCGGTCTCCCGGGGCGCTCTAACGCCGAAGACGCTTGCGTAAGAGCAGCTTCGAGTGTCCCTTCGGATAGTCCGTGAGGACGCCGACGACCTCGAAACCGTGCCGCTCATAGAAGGCTGGCGCTTGAAAGGTGTGAGTGTCGAGCGCGAGCTGCTCGCAACCATGTCGTCGAGCCTCCTCCTCGGCCGCCGCCAGCAGCCGACTCCCAAGCCCTCGGCGTCGGGTGTCCTTGCGCACCCAGAGCGCTTGGATCCAACACGTCCCGCCCCAGATCCAGCCATAGACGCCCGCGAGCAACTCGCCGTGATCGTCGTACGCGACCCGTAGCAGCTCGTGGAACTCCGCGATGCCCGTCGTCTCGAGGTTGGACCGCCCGATTTCATCGAGCAGTCTTCGAGCGACAGCCCGCTCCTCGTCGCTCAAGACATCGCCGGCGCGCCGATCGGCCATCGCCCCACCATTCTCGCTCGCTCGCCATCACGCTGTCGCTTATCGATCATTGGGACGCTGGGAGCGGCGGGACAAGTGCTGGTTTCGTCGTGGTGCGAAACCAGGCCATCGCCGACGCTGCCAGCGGGGCGTCCTCCTGACCGCGGTGTCGAGGCGGCGGCGGCAGCGCTCGGGATTCGGGGCCGTCGCGCCCAACTAGATGCCGTCACCCGACGGTGCAGCGGTCCCAGACCCATCGCTCGCCTGGTGGTGGCGGCCGGCACGGCTTAGTCGGGGGTCATGCCGAGCGTGCGCTTGAGGAACTCCACCTGGAGCAGCATCAGATGCTCCGCGACCTCTTCCTGTCGCGCCATGTGG
>JAFASQ010000518.1 GCA_019244395.1 Solirubrobacterales bacterium
GGCCGCCGGTACCGGTCGGCGGATCCACCTCTGACGCCAAGGAGAAGCCCAATGGACCGTGTCACTGACAAATCAATCTGCCGCTGGCGCCAGCCCTCGGCACCCCAAGGCAGGGTGTCACGGGGTCACCGGTCCCATTGCTCTAGCCGTGTGAGGAGCGCGATGTTGGTCACGGCCAGGGTGGCAAGAATCACCGCCAGCACGGTCTGGCCCGCGTCGAGCAGCGCGAGCGCGGCGAGGGCGAACACGGCGAGCTCGAACGGCACTCGGGAGGCGGTGTGCAATCGGTGCTCGGACCTGGGCGCGGCGAACCGCCCCCACAGGGCGATCGTCGCCGCCGACGCGGCGATCGCGATCAGGGCCCCGACCACGCCGCTGTCGATGGTTGTTCCCCAGTAGGCGAGCGCGGCCACTGATGCCAGCTCGAGCAGGAACTTCAGGGCTAGGTTGGCCGCTCGGAGCGTCACTGCTCCACGGCCCGCAGACCGCGGTCCAGGGTGGCGATCAGTCGCGTGAAGGAGTCGTCGACCGAGAGGTCGAGCGCGAACCCGCCAACCGCCTCGAGCAGCACGAATCCGTGGAGGGCGGCCCGGATTGTGCGGGTTGCGTGCAGGGCGTCATCGCCCTCGATCCCGTACCCGCGCAGCACCGCCAGGACGACTTCGACGGCCGCACCGGTCGCCGCGACCGCCTCGTTGCTGGCGCTCAGCTCGCGCGCGCGTTGCGCGGCCGCGTACCGGCCGGGATGACCCCGCCCGTAGGACCGGTAGGCCTCGGCGACGGCCATCAGCGCGTCGCTCCCGGCTCGGCCCGCGGCGGCGCGGCCGAGCGCCTCGGCGAGCTCGCGGGCACCGCGGGCGCCGACGCGGCGGCGCAGATCCTCGAGCCCGTCGACGTGGCTGTAGAGCGACGGTGCGCGGACCCCGAGCGTCGCGGCGACCCGGGCCAGGGTGAGCGAGTCCAACCCGTCGGCGTCCACCAGCCGCGCGGCCGCGTCGACCACTGCGGTGTCGTCGAGCCCGGCGCGCGGCATCAGCGGCGCGAGGCCCGCTTGATCGCTGCGTCCATCGCCGCCGCGGGCGCCCGGACGGCCGGCCCGTGCCCGATAGCGAGGATCGGCGGGTCGAGCGCTCGCAGTGCCCGCGCCGACTCCACGATCCGCTCCGCATCCTGGGTGCCCATTGCGGCCAGCGGAAACGGTTGGAGTAGGTGGTTGGGTACCTCGACCCGCACGTAGCTGGTGAACGTGTCCCCGGCGATCAGCGTCCGATCCCGCGTGTCCAGGAACGCCATGTGTCCGGGCGTATGGCCCGGCGAGGGGATCACCTCGAGGCTCCCGATCCGCTCACCGCCGGTCAGGCGGACGTCCGGCGTGGTCTGAACCTTCTTCGGCCACGAGCCGCGAAGCTTCCCCGCGACGACCGGCTCGCCGGCGTGAATGCGCGCGTCGAGTTCGCCCAGATAGATCTCCACCCCATCTCCAAGCGTTGCGCGCAGAGCATCGAGCGACCCTGCGTGATCGCTGTGCCCGTGGGTGAGCGCAATTCGGCGGATCGGCCCGCCCGCGGCGCTAGCGGCAGCGATCAGCTCATCGGCGGCGCCGCCGAGCGTGGTGTCCACGAGCGTGAACCCATCGGGCTCCCGGACCAGGTACGCGTTGACGAAGCGCAGCCGATCGAGCTGGATCAAATTGGGGGTCACGTGGACGGTCTTCATTTGCCTAAGCCTCCTAGGTGATTGCCTAATAGGCTTAGGTTAGCATGCCCCCAGCACCCTCTCCGCGGTTAGGCGTCTCGGACGCGCTCGTACCTCAGGTTGACGAGGCCGTCGCCGATGGTCTCGGTGTTGATGAGCCGCATTGGTCTCTTGTCGCTGGTCTCGCCGAAGAGCCGCTCGCCCGCCCCGAGCACGACGGGAAAGACGTTCAGCCGCAAGCTCGTCGACGAGGTCGTGTTCCATCAGCGTGTGTACCAGCAGGCGGCTGGCGTAGACGACGATCTCACCTTCGATCTGCCGCTTGAGCTCTGAGCCCTCGCTGACGACGTCGGCCTTCACGACCGTCCCGTTGGTCCATCTGGGCTCTTCGAGGGTCGAGGACACCACGTATTTGGGCAGGCTGTTCAACCGGTCCGCCCACTCGCCGGTCGCCGATGACCACCGCGGGCCGAAGTACTCGTCGGGGCGTCGCGCCAGCAGCAGGGCCTCGGCGCGCCGCGCTTCGCTGAACTCGACGGTTGCCCACCCGCGCGGTCCTAGCCCATGAACTGCTCAAACCAGCCGCGGTGGCGGAAGCCCTCCTCACCGGTCGGGTCCTCGACGACCCCGTCGAGTGAGACGTTTTGGCTGACGACGATCTTTCCCATCTCGGTTCTCCTTTGCTCGGACTGTTGAGGTGTTGCGTGTGTTGAGGCGTCGGCCACGAGCAAAATTGAGCGGCGAATTTCGCGCCGCGCCGACGTCATTACTTGTGATGCGGTCGAAGGGAACAGTCGGTGCGAGGATGCGAGCGTGACCGAGCGAACCCTCGTCCGTGCGCGCGCCGGCGACGAGGATGCGTTCCGGCAGCTGGCCGACCCCTACCGACGTGAGCTACAGCTGCACATCTACCGGATCGTCGGCTCCGCGCAGGATGCCGAGGACATGCTCCAGGAGACGCTGCTCGCCGCCTGGCGGAGCCTTGAGCAGTTCGAAGGCCGCGCGTCGGTCCGCGCCTGGCTGTACCGGATCGCGACGAACCGCTCGCTGGATGCCCTCCGGTCAAGCCGGC
>JAFASQ010000552.1 GCA_019244395.1 Solirubrobacterales bacterium
GCACGGGGGCTCCCTGCGCCACCGTCGCCTGCCGCGCGCGGTGGGCAGCGATCCAGTTCGCGCCCCACTCGTCGTGGCCCAGCAAAAGATCGCTGCCCCGCACGGCGTCCACGACTCCTCGCGCGGTGGACATGATCGCACTGGTCAGCCCGGCTGCCATCGCCATGGGCAGAAACGCCGCGTTCAGCGCGTGCCGGTCCGGCAACCCGAACGACACGTTGGACGCGCCCAGGCACATGTTGACCCCGAGCTCGTCGCGGATCAGGCTGATCGCGGTCAGAGTGGTGCGGACCGCCTCGGGATCGGCACCGACCGTCATGGCCAGCGGATCGATCACTACGTCGCGAGCGGCGATTCCGTGATCCGCCGCCGCCGAGACGATTTTGCGCGCGCACTCGAGGCGCTTGGCCGGCGTCTCGGGGATCCCCGTCTCGTCGTTGGCCAGGCCGATCACGGCCGCGTCGTGGCGCGCCACCAGCGGCAGGATTTCCTCGAGTCGCTCGTCCTCGGCGGTCACCGAGTTGACCAGCGCACGGCCTTCGTAGACGGACAACCCCGCGTCCAAAGCCTCGATCACCGAGGAGTCAATGCAGATCGGCGCGTCGACGGCCGCCTGGACCGTCTTCAGCATCGTGGCCAGCAGCTCCGCCTCGTCGACCAGCGGGATGCCGGCATTCACGTCGAGCATGTTCGCGCCAGCCTCCACCTGCGCGACCGCGTCATGACTCACCGTCGAGAGCTCGCCGGCGCGCAGGTCCTCGGCGAACTTCTTGCGCCCGGTCGGATTTATCCGCTCGCCGATGATGCAGAAGGGCCGCCCGGCGCCGATCGTCACCGTCCTGCCGCGCGAGCGCAGCACCGTCTCCGCGGGGGCCGGAACTGCAGCGCTCACGCGAGCACCTTCTGGCGCCGTCGCTCGAGCAACTCCTTCGCCTTCTTCACCGCCGCCGATGCGTCGGCCGAGTAACCGTCGGCGCCCACCGCGTCTGCGTACTCCTGGGTCACCGGCGCTCCACCCACCATCACGATCACCTTCTCGCGCAGGCCCGCCTTCTCGAGCGCGTTGATGTTCGCCTTGAACATCGGCATGGTCGTGGTGAGGAAGGCCGAGAACCCGACTATGTCCGGGTTATGCTCCTCGATCTGCTCGATGAACTTATCCGGCGCCACGTTCACCCCCAGGTCGATCACGTGGAAACCGGCGCCTTCGAGCATGATGTTGCACAGGTTCTTGCCGATGTCGTGCACGTCGCCTTTGACCGTGCCCATCAGGAACGTGCCAACCTGGGCGAGGCCGGTCTCGGCCAGCAGCGGGCGCAGGATGTCGAGCGCGCCCTGCATCGCGCGGGCGGCGATCAGCATCTCGGGCACGAAGAAATCACCGCGCTCGAACCGCGCGCCGACCTCCTCCAGGGACGGGATCAACGCGTCGTAGAGCATCCGCTCGGGGGCGAGCCCCTGCTCGAGGCCGTCCTCGACGCCCTGCCTGACCGCCGGCGCGTTCCCGACGAGCGTTTCGTCGTACAGCAGCTGGAGGATCTCTTCATCAGTCACGCCGCTCGTTCTCCTTGGTCGCGGTGGCCGAGACGGCGGCTGAGCGTCCGCGCCTCGCCGATCAGCATCGGTCTCAGTTCGTCAATCCGGGCCGGAGTCATGCGCAGCGTCGGGCCCGAGATGCTGAGCGCCGCGATGACCTCACCCCGCGCCCCGCGGACCGGCGCTGCTATCGCGGACAGGCCGATCTCGAGCTCGTCGATCGACATGGCAAAGCCGTTCCGCCGAACCGACTGGAGCTCGCGGGACGTCGTGGCCCCGGCCGCGCTCGCCGGCGCGCGACCGAAGGCGGCGAATACCTTGCCGTTGGCGGAATGCGCGTAGCCCACCGAGCGCCCGAGCCACTGGCCGGCGCCGAGGAAATGCCGGCTGTCCACCTGGGCGATGTGCTCGACTCCCGCTGGGCCGGGCACGGCCAGGTTGATCGTCTCGCTCGTGCCTTCGGCCAGCGCATCGAGCGTCGGCCGGGACAGCTCGACGATGTTGCGCTCCAGCATGCTGCGTTCCGCGACGCGCAGGATGGCCGGTCCCGGTCGCAGCCGCCCGCGCTCGCCGTCCTGTTCGATCAGCCCGCGGCGCTCGAGCGCGCTGACCAGGCGAGACGCCGTGCTCTTGGGCAACCCGGCTGCGCTGGCCAGGTCGGTCAGCGCCACGGGCTCTTCTGACTCCAGCACGCGCACGAGCAGATCCGCCCCGCGATCGATCGCGGCCGTCCCAGGGGCGGGGGCCCCGCCGTTTGCGCCCGCTGCGCCTTGGCCGCCAGAAACTTGGAACTGTTGTTCCACGCGCTATAGATTACGCATAGAAGTCGCCAGGTCAACCCCGGAAACCACGAGGAGCCAGCCTTGTTCGTCAACTCGATGCCGCGCTACGAGATCCTCAGCGAAGAGGCAATGGAGGTGATCGACCGCGGCTGGCGACGACTGGTGTCCGAGATCGGGATCGAGTTTCTCCTGCCCGAGGCGGTGGAAACCCTGCGAAACGCCGGCCAAACCGTCGAAGACGAGAATCGCGTCCGGTTCGACCCCGAGTTCATCCTCGAGCAGATCGCCAAGGCGCCTAAAGAGTTCGACCTTCAGGCCCGCAACCCCGCGAACACCGCGCACATCGGTGGCGACCACATGGTGTTCGCGCCGGTTTACGGCTGCCCATTCATCCGTCAAGGCGACACCAGGCGCGATGCCAAGATGGCGGACTTCGAGAACCTGGTGAAGCTCTCCCAGGCATTTGCCGAGCTCGACTCTCCCGGCGGGACGATCTGCGAACCCGAGGACCGGCCGCTCGACTCGCGCCACCTCGACATGGTGTTCGCGCTCCAGACCCTGTCCGACAAGCCCTACATGGGCTCGGTGACGAGCGGCCCCAACGCGGCGGACACCATTCGAATGGGCGAGATCCTGTACGGCGGCCGCGAGGTGATCGAGCGCGCGCCCGTCTCGATCTCCCTCATCAACGTCAACTCGCCGCTCCGATACGACGACCGCATGCTCGCCGCGATGCTCGAGTACGTAAAGGCACGTCAGGCCGTGGTCATCACACCGTTCCTGCTCATGGGCGCGATGTCCCCCGTCTCGCTGCCGGCCACGCTCGTGCAGCAGGTGGCCGAGGCGCTCGCCGGGATCGCGCTGGCCCAGACGATCCGTCCCGGAGCGCCCGTCGTCTTCGGGAGCTTTCTCTCCAACACCGACATGCAGTCCGGCTCCCCCTCGTTCGGCACGCCGGAATCGGGCGTCGGGGTGCTCTGCACGGGCCAGATCGCGCGGCGGTTCGGGCTGCCCTGGCGGGGCGGCGGCGGCCTTAACGCCTCGCAAACCGTCGACGCCCAGGCAGCCTATGAGACGCTCATGACGATGCTGCCGACGTTTCTGGCCGGGACCAACTTCGTCATGCACTCGGCCGGCTGGCTCGAGGGCGGCCTCGTCTCCTGCTACGAGAAGTTCATCGTCGACATCGAGCTCTTGCGCGAGCTCCGTCACGAGTTCACCCCGCTCGAGATCGATGAGGCCTCGCTCGCCTACGACGCCCACGTCGAGGTCGGGCCGGGCGGGCACTTCCTCGGCGCCGCCCACACGCTCGAGCGCTTCCGCGAGTGTTTCTACCGCCCGCTGCTCTCCTCGACCGAGAACTTCGACCGCTGGTCCAAGCGCGGCGCCAGGGACACCACCGCCCGCGCCGCGGAGATCTGGCGGGAGACGCTCGAGCGCTATGAGCAGCCTCCGCTCGACGACGCGGTCCGCGCTGAGCTCGAGGAGTTCGTGGTGCGCCGGCGGACCGAGCTCGGTGATTAGCACCCGTATGGCCCAGCGTGAGCTGCGGCTGCTGTTCATCGTCGCCGGCGCCGTCGTGTTCTTCGACACCGTGTTCTACGCCGCGGTGGTCCCGCTTCTCCCGACGCTCACCGGGGAGCTCCACCTGTCCAAGGCCTCGGCCGGTGTGCTCACGGCGGCGTACGCGATCGGCACGCTGGTCGGATCGATCCCGGGCGGGATCCTGGCCGAGCGCGCGGGCCCGCGCGTCACCCTCTACACCGGCCTGGCCCTGATGGGTTCCTCGAGCCTGGCCTTCGGGCTCCTCGACAATGTCCCGCTGCTCGACGCCGCTCGCTTCATCCAGGGATTCGGCGGTGCCTGCACTTGGTCGGGCAGCTTGGCCTGGCTGATCGCCGAGGTCTCGCCCGAGCGCCGCGGGAGCGCGATCGGCGGCGCGCTGGCGGCGGGGATTGGGGGCGCGCTGTTCGGGCCGGTGGTGGGCACGCTGGCGCACGCGCTGGGACGCGGGCCGGTGTTCTCGGCGGTGGTCTTGGTTGCGGCGGGCCTAGCCGCCGCCGTCTCGCTGCTGCCTGCGCCGCTCCGGCCGGAGCGGCCGCCCGAACGCGCGGCGTTCAGCCGCCAGCTCCGCCAGCCGGCTATCGCCCTCGGGATGTGGCTGGTGGCGATCCCGGCCGCGGCCTCCGGGGCGATGAACGTGCTCGGACCGCTGCGGCTGGCCCACCTCGGCGCCGACGCGGCCGGCATCGGCGCCACCTTCCTCGTCGCGGCGGCCGTCGAGGCGGCCATGAGCCCGGCAGTTGGTCACCTGTCCGACCGGCGCGGACCGATATTTCCGTTGCGAATCGGCCTGGCCGGCGCCGCGATAACGCTGCTCTGCTTCACCGTTCCGAACACCGCGGTGGCGCTGGCCGCCGTGATCCTCCTCGTGACGGTCGCGCTCGGCTCGTTCTGGGCGCCGGCTATGGCCATGCTCTCGGACGCAGCCGACGCGCAGGGGATGAGCCAGGGCTACGCGTTCGCGCTGATCAACCTGGCCTGGGCGGGCGGCCAGGTCACCGGCGCAGCCGGCGGCGGCGCGCTGGCCAAGGCGAGCAACGACGTGGTCCCCTTCGCGGTGGCGGCGGCCCTGTGCGCGGCGACGCTCGGGCTGCTCCTCGCCCGTCGCGTCCGCGGTGCCCTGCCCCGGTGATCCGCGGTGCCCTGCCCCGGTGATCCGCGTGGCGATGAAGGGGCGCCGCCGCGATGGGAGCATGTGCGTCGATGTTTCCTGGTTCCCGCGCCCCCGACCGTGACGCCGTGAGCCGAACGCCTTCGTTCTCGCGGAGCCTCGTCCCGATGGTGATCGCCGACGATCACCGCCGTTACGTAGCCGCGAACGCCGCGGCCTGCCTCCTGCTCCGGCTCCCGGAGGAGGAGGTGCTTCGGATGAGGATCGACGACCTCACGCCGCCCGAGAATCGGGCGCAGGTCGATCGCCTGTGGGCTGCCTTCATCCGAGACGGAACCCAACAGGGCACATTCGAGCTCCTCATGCCGGATGGCCAGCGGGTGGAGGTCGAATACAGCGCCACGGCAGACGTCGCACCCGGGCAGCATCTTTCCATCCTGATGTTCCCGCCCGGCCGATCCGATCCCGGCGCCGCAACCCGGCCCCGGTCGGTTCTCACCGGTCGAGAGCGGGAGGTGCTGGCCCTGATCGCCATGGGCCGGAGCAGTGCCCTGATCGCCGCCGAGCTGAGCGTGTCGGCCTCGACCGTGGAGACCCACGTGCGGCACTGCCTCGAGAAGCTGGGCGCCCGGAATCGCGCCCACGCCATCGCGCTCGGCCTGCGGGACGGCGAGATCAGCCTCGCGCGCTAGCGGCTGCCGCAA
>JAFASQ010000508.1 GCA_019244395.1 Solirubrobacterales bacterium
CGATGGAGAAGTGTCAACGAACTCGGGCGGGCTGCCGGATCCAAGCCTCGGGCGTGTCACGAGCTCGCCGCCGTCGCCACGACGCTTCTCCTCCCGGCCGGCGAGGAGCCAAAGCGGGAGCCAGTCGATCACGGCCCCCACGGCGACAATGCAGAAGCACTTGGATCTCGGTGCCATTGTGGTCCGTGGATACGCAGAAGTTGTCCGCCAGCGTAGTGCCGGGCGCTGCTGCGTGTCGTCCAGGCCGGAGGCAGCCCGTAGCTGCGCATGGTTAGCAGGGAGCTTGCGAGCGTCGGGTCCATCTCGCGGCGCGCCACTGGCGTTGGGTAGCGATCCTGCCGTGCACCGGCAGGTGGCGACGGCGGCGAGGCATTGTCTCCGTTGCTAGGGTGAGGTCGATCGCCGCTGTACGCGCCGAAGCTGGAGCGGTGGGATGGCGAGGTCGGTAGGCGCCTCAGGGTGGCGGTGATCCGATCGCCCGCGCCGCGCGTAGTCAGATTGTGGACTCGACGAGCAACACCAGGCCGGCGGAAGCAAGGCGTGAACGGGTGTGGAGACGACGGTCGAGGGGTCGTGGCCACGGTTAGAGGGACGCGCACTTATTCGCCTGATTGTGTGCGCGCGGGGCTCTGGCGGGGGGCGCAATCCCCGTGACCGGGGCAGGCGTGCTGTGAGGGACCGACGAGCTCGGTGGGAGGCCTGGCGCTCTTCTCGGGGCCGGCTGTCCAGGTGCTGTGGCGGCTGAAGCGTGCTCGGACGAGCGATACGTTTTCGATCGATCGACCTGCGTTCTCTCGCTGACGAGGAGCTCATGTACCGTGTCCACGCCGGCGAGATGGGCGCGTTTGAGGTGATCTTCGATCGCCACGTCGCGGCTGCGTACTCGCTGGCCCACCGGGTGTGTGGGCGCTCGGCGATGGCCGAGGACGCCGTGCAGGAGGCATTCGTGTCGCTGTGGCGAGCCAGGGACCGGTATGACCCCGCGCGCGGCAGTGTCCGCGCATGGGTCCTGAGCGCGGTGCGAAACCGGGCGCTGGACGTCGTGCGCAGAGAGCGCGCCAAAGCGGGCAGGGACGTCAGCGACGATGCGTCGGCCGACCTCGTCCCCGCACCGGAGCGCACCGACCTGGAGGCGGAGCGCCGCGAACAGGGCCGGCGTATCAGCGACGCGCTGAACAGCCTTCCGAGCGAGCAGCGGCAGGTGATCGAGCTTGCCTACTTCGGAGGGCTTAGTCATAGCGAGATCGCGCGCAACCTTTCGCTTCCGGCCGGTACCGTGAAGGGCAGGATGCGCCTTGGGCTGACCCGGATGCGGGCGCTGCTCCCCGAACCGTGGGAGGTGGTGGCGTGAGCACCAAAGACACGATGCCTGACGGGCGCGATTGCGGCCTCGACGCCGCCGCGTACGTGCTCGGCGCCTTGGAGAAGGATGAGCTGGGGGCGTTTCGCGCCCACCTTTCGGGGTGCGCCGCATGCCGCGAGGAGACTGCCGCGCTGCAGCAGGTCGCGGATGCGCTGCCTGCGGCGGCGCCGGCGATCGCGCCGCCGCAAGACCTGCGGCGGCGGGTGATTGAAGCCGTCCGCGTCGAGTCGAAGGGCGGCGCGTCGCCGACGCTCGCGGATCGCCGTCCGGCGCGGCCGCACCGGCGTCTACCCTTCGGTCTGCCGCGGCCGGCGGGCGCGCTCGGCGGCGCGCTTGCGGTGGCCGCGGCCGTCGTGGTCGCGATCGTGCTCGCATCCGGCGGATCGTCCCCGACCCGTGTGATCCAGGCCAACGTGCGCGGAGCCGGCACCGCTGAGTTGATTCTCTCCGGCGGACGCGGCGAGCTGGTCGTCAGCCACTTCCCGTCGCCCGGCAGCGGCCGGATCTACCAGGTGTGGCTGCAGCGCCCGCACCGAGCGCCGTCGCCGACCCACACGCTGTTCGGCGTCACGACCGGTGGCGCCGGCGAAGTGGGCGTGGCCGGTGATCTGCACGGGGTGAGCGAGGTGCTGGTGACCGCCGAGCCACTCGGCGGCTCGCGCCTCCCGACCACCGCGCCTGTGATCACCGCCCAGCTTTAGCTGCGCCTGGACCGAAGCGACGCCGACAGAGTCAGCCTAGCCTGTCCGTGAGGCAGACCGCGCGTCAGCCTGTCCTGAGGCCGACCCGCGCGTTAGGTTAAATCGGCGGGCCGGCCTCTATGGAGGAGGATCAAGAAGCGAGCGCGTCGGGATCGCGCGGGCGGGGAGCCCACCGCTCCTCGATGTGCGCGAAGTGCCAGATCGCGAGCGCGACCGCCCACGTGGCCACGAACAAGCCGACGATGATCAGCCCCAGTTCGCCCAGATTGATGCCCGCCACCCAGCGCCAGAAGGAGCCTTGGGAGGCGAGGTGTCCGCCGACGAGGCCCAGGAGCTCCACCGTGCCGATCACCAGCGCGATCATCGCGGACAGGCCGGTGATCGTAATGTTGTAGTAGAGCTTCCGGACCGGTTTGGAGAACGACCAGCCGTAGGCGAAGTTCATGAACGTGCCGTCTATGGTGTCGAGCAGGCTCATCCCCGCCGCGAACAGGATCGGCAGGCACAGGATCGCGTAGAACGGCAAGCCTGAGCCCGCGGCGCCGGCCGCGAGGAACAGCAGCGCGACCTCGCTGGCGGTGTCGAATCCGAGGCCGAACAGCACGCCGATCGGATACATGTGCCATGACTTGCCGACCGTGCGAGTCAAGCGTCCGAGAACACGGTTGAGCAGGCCGCGCGACGCGAGCCGCTCCTCGAGCTCGTCCTCGCTGCCCGTCTCCCGGGCGAGTTTGATGATCCCGACCAGGATCATCACGTTCACCGCCGCGATGATGTATAGGAAGGTGCCGGATATGCCGGTGCCAACCCAGTTGGTGACGTTGTGCAGTGTCGAGCCGTGGTCCCGGACCGGGCCGCTGAGCGAGCGGATTCCGATCGCGAACAGGAACGAGAGCGCGAGCACGATCGTGGAGTGGCCGAGCGAGAACCAGAACCCGACGCTTAGCGGGCGTTTGCGCTCGGCCAGGAGCTTGCGGGTGGTGTTGTCGATGGCGCTGATGTGGTCGGCGTCGAGCGCGTGACGCAGGCCGAGCGTGTACGCGGTCAGACCAAGCCCGATCGTGAAGCCACCCGACGTCCCGAGGTGGTAGTGGCGCGGCGCCACTAGCAGGATCAGGATTGAGAAGCCGATCGCGTGCAGGGCCGCCACCGCGCCTGCCATCCCGGCCACCCTGCGCCACTCTCTCGAGGTCAGCTTCCCGGTCATCGGAGCGTGACCTCGGCCACCCCGCCGTCGGGAACGTTCACCACGGGTCCCGCGGTCACGGCGTCCTCCCAGACGACGTAGTCGCCGGCTGGGAGGCTGCCGAAGATCGCGGTGAGCAGTGATTGTGCGTGGGTGGCGCGCTCGTGCACGCCGGTGTGCGCTCGCGGGCCGGAACCGTGGATCAGGCCGATCTCGATCTCGCGGCCGCGGAAGCGCTCGCCCGGGTACAGGACGAGCGCCCCGCGACCGCCGCCGATGTCGAGCGCCACGCTGGCGCAGGCGGCTGCCGGCGCCAGCGTGGCATGTTCGTGCTCACTCGCCGCCATGGCTCACAGCGTCCCGAGCGGGGCGGTCTGGTAGCCACCCTGAGGCGTACCCAGGTACGGGAACTGCGACAGGTAGCGGGTGCTGCTCTGATCGAGTCCGTCGGTCAAGAGCGTCGCCGCCTTGTCCGGGGTGAAGCTCTTGTCGACCAGCGGGATGGTCGCCCCGGCGATCGCGCGGAGCTCCACGCTGACCACGTCGTCGAATACGCGCCGGCCGTTGGGGAAGCCAGCCAGATCGCCGCCGACGATGCCGAGCGGGTTTGGCTTGGCTGCCGGCGGGATCGCCAGGTTCAGCCGCAGCATGTCGGCGAGCTTGCTGCCGGTGTAGTTCTGGAATCCGGGAACGATCCCGGACGGGATCCCGGTGAGCAGGATCGCCACCAGGTCCGCTCGCGGTGCGCTGTACTTGGCCAGGTTCGGGAACACGCCCGGATACAGCACGGGCAGGAGCGTCTGGAGCTCCGGATGCCGCACGCCGTGCGCGAACTGACTGTCGGCCGCGGGCGGGAGTGAGTTCCAGGTGTCCTTGGAGCCCATTCCCACGAGCACCTCGTTGAACAACGGGTTGCCCAGCCGTGACACCTGGACCCAGTCGCCGGCGTCCAACCCGCTTGGCGACTCCCACCGAATCGTCGCCGCCTGCCGGCTGGCCGACGCCCACACGCCGACGACTGCGTTCTCAGACGTCGGGTTGGTGGGATCCGAGCCGTTCCGGGTCAGGTCGGACTTCGGCACGTTCAGCGCGATCGAGTGCACGCTGAAGTCATTGGTGGCATTGACACCGGCCGCCGCCTGGAGTGATCCGATGTGCAGGTTCTCGAACGGACGCAGGTTGCCCAGATCGAAGATCGACCCGAGGTCGACGTAGAACCCTTCGAGTCGCTGACCGGCGAACACCGTGCGCCCTCCCGGGAGGCCGTGAATCGCCTGACCGGCGAGCGTGTCGTAGTTAGGCGTGGAGAGCACACCCACGTTGCACGGCGGGCAGGCCAGCCCCTCCGCCAGCACCTGGGACCGACCGTGGCTGATCCGGGTCGCCGAGTAGAACTGCTTGCGGTTCCAGTTCGGGCTGCCGATCGAGTCGATCGACCCGGTGTTGTACAGAAACGAATTCGGGTTGCCGACTCGCGTCTCGAACGCGAACTCGTAGATGATGTCGGCCTCGCCATCACCGTTGTTGTCGATGTTGATCCGGTACCGAACGTCTGGGCCGAATTCGAAGAAGTTCGGTCCGCCGAACGGCGCCTCGAGCGGCAGGTAGTTGGCGATGATCGTGACCGTGGCGGGATCGTCGGGGCTGACGAATGCGTACGTGTCGGTGTTGTCGGCGACCGGATCACGGCTGATCGCGGGCGCTTCACGGTGCGATGACACAGTTACCTCCTGATGGTTTCGTGAGATCGTGGTACTCGTGGCTGACGGGCGTGCGTCAGCGAACGGCGCGTGCGAGCCGTGCGGCCAGCTTGCGGTCACGCAGCTTGACCTGGCGCTTGCCGTGCATCACCACGATGTCGCCGTTGGCGGGCTTGCGGATGTACGCCACAACCGGTCCCGATCGGCGCGCCGCCTTCGCGTCCGCCTCTTCGGCGACTAGGCCGCCCACTACCGTCATGCCCGCCGCGGTCGCGGCCGAGCGCTTGACGAATGCACGCCTCGTGCTGTCACTCATGGCTTTCCTCCAGATAGTGGTTTGCGTGACACCGGTAATTCGCGCCCGGAGGCGGAGCGGATCACTGCACAGAGGACAAATTCACCGACGCGGCACGCGCGCGAGCCCGACGGTCCGTGACGGAGGCAAGCAGCACCCCTAGCTCGAACAGCAGGTACAGGGGCACCGTCTCAAGCAGCATGGTGACAGCGTCTCCGGGCAGCGCCGCGGCCACCAGCCCGCAGGCCGCTACCGCGTAGCGCCGGTTCTTACGCAGGCGCCGCGGGGTTACCAACCCCACGCGGGTGACGGCGACGATCGCCACCGGCACCTCGAACACCATCCCCATCGCGAGCACTGTCGTCGCGGCGAACTTGTAGTACGGGCCCGCTTGCACCAGCACGTTGAACTCGCCGCGGTTGAAGTTCTGGAAGAAGTGGACCGCCGCCGGCAAGACCACGAAGTAGCCGAACAGCACGCCGGCGACGAACAGGAACGGGATCGCCAGGATGAGCGGCCGGATCCGGCGGCGGTCAGCCGGCTCGAGCGCGGGCGCCAGGAACGCGTAACCCTGGTGCAACAGGAGCGGCGATGTGAGGATCAGCGCGAACACGAAGGAGATCGTCACCGTAGTCGTGAACGGCTCGCCGATCCCGAGCGTGACCGGCTTGTCGCCCTGAGGCGGCGCCGAAAGGCGCGCGATATCGCGCTCCAGGTTCTCCGAGACCGGTCCGAGCGCGGGTCGCACGGCCGGCGGGGCGCCGCCGTCCGGTCGCCGGAGCACCCCGACCACAGCGTGGAGCTGGATCGCCACGTCCCGAGCCGCCCGCGCCACCGTGTAGGTGGCGCCGAGCGGCCCCGGGCCGACGCGGACCTGCCCCTGGGTCTGATGGGCCAGCGGGCCGTCGATAAGCCGCAGCAACCGGTCGCTCTGCGAGAAGCACAACCCGAACGCCACCGCAATCACCACAACGGAGACGATCAGGCGCGTCCGCAGCTCGTCCAGATGCCCCACCGTGCTCAGCCGCTCGTCATGCGGGACCGAGCCGAGCGCTCTGCGTAGTGTCCTCAACATAGGTGTGTGACCAGGCCGTCGGGCTTCATGAACCCTTGTACGCGCGATCGGCCGGCGCGGATCAGTTGGACAGCAATTGATCCAAACGCCACCGGGCTACGTACAACGCGCAACCCGACCCGTAAGGAGCAACCTCATGCTGGGATTGGACAACCCGACGCACCTCGCCTTCCTGTTCGTTCTGCTGCTGCTCGTGTTCGGCGCCAAGCGCCTGCCGGAACTTGGCCGCTCGCTCGGATCCGGCCTGCGAGGCTTCAAGGAATCGATCAGCGGCGAGGCCGAACCCACACAGCTCGAGCCGACAACCACGGCCAAAGCGGCCGACCTCCGCGAGCACACCGAGCCGGCACCGCCTCGCACGGTGGCATAACGGCCGCCGAGAACGCACAACCGACGCAGTCGAACAAATCGGCTCGACCAGGTGGTCCAGCGCAACGATCAGCGGTGCAAATTTGCCCGACAGTCACCCCAACAGAAGAGCAGCGCGGCCTGGCCAAGCGCCTGCTGGACTCCAGCTAACAAATCCCGAGGAGCGGAAGTCCGACCACTGTTTGGATCTGCTCCTCCGGCGGACGACACTCGGCAGCGCCCGGGCGCCTCGCCATCGCCCACCGTTGCCTATGAATGAGCGCCGAGCTCCGCACAGAGGGCGAGATCCGCGCGACTTCTGGATTCACGAACGGCCGGTCGTGTTGAGCGCTGTGGTGTAGCCGGGAAGTACTTCCGCTCTGCGTCAGCTCAGGCCCGGAGCAGGAGCTCGTGGACGCTTGTTGGCGGGGGGTGTCGGCCGGGTCGAGGATGGGTGGTGATGCGGTCCGGACCGGCCGGACTGCTCGCTCGAGAGGAGCCGCTCATGTCCAACGAAGAACACCTTCAAGTCAAACGCGGTCGCCAGCCACGTGTTGACAGCGCCGCGAGCGCCGACGAACTCCAGGTAGGCGTCGACCAGCGGATGCCCGAGCGTGATCGCTCGCAGCTCCGACCCATCCATCACCCGCTCCATGCACGGCACGAAACTCACAGCAGCACTCCCTCCGGACCACGACAGGACGGAGCGGAACGATCGTCCCCCCTCCGGACGGCGCGCACGCGGTAGGCGCTTCGCTCCGGCCGCCCTCCGGACGACCTCCGCTTCGCGCCCACCGCGTACCCAGACGCGGCCCTAGATCCCAAGCGACGAGGTCAACGACCGGGTTGCAGGCCGAGCTGCCATATCACCCGCATAGCCAACACACCGACCTCGGAACCACCTCGGAATATCTGCAGGGCATCGATCCGAGATCATCGACGCCGTCCGCTCCCGCAAGCCGCCCACGATCTCGGCCACCGCCGGACTCGCGCTCTAGCCGACATCGGGCTGCAACCACATTACGGCTCTGGCCGCCCACCGGCCAGCCGGGGGTGCTCGGCGGTGGGCTGCTGCTCTGGCGGCCGCTCAACCGGATCCAGCAGTCAGCTGACGCCCGCTCGTACGGCGACGAAGCGGAAGCGTTTCGACAGCGCGGACCCCGGTGAGTCTTGCCCACCGCCGGCCCTCCGCCGGTCTCCATCCGGACGGCTCCTTTCGGGGCGAATCCGATCGTATGCCCGGCGTCGATCTCTGCGGCCTGGTCGGCCGTGCGATCCCGAGGCGCGACGCGGCGGGAGGGTGCCAGGGCCTCATGTCGCCGGCGGAGGCCGGACGCGGACGGACCCGCAAGCGTGGATATTCCGGACGGTCGCTTGGATCACGAAGCACGCCTCCGGCGCCCAGCCGGCTCGTGTCGTGTGTCAGGGCCTGGGTAAGCGCCGCAGGGTCGGAGTCAGCGGCAGCATCGCCTGTCGCTTCCGCGCGCCGGTGCTCGGCAACGACGTCACCACGTCCGGCTCATGCCGGGTCTTCTCCTCGTGATCTCGCGCGGCGACGAGCGAATGTGGGATTGACGTGAGCATGGGTGCCGAGAACACACGCCGGGCTTCGCCTTCGCATACCGGACATGCCATCGTCTTGGGTGCGCTTCCAACCGGCCGCGTTATTTCGAACGTTCCATCCTGCTCGCACCGATACTCATATATGGCCATGTCGTTGTTCTCGATCGCGCACTGCCAACCCTAGTTGGCCGACTTCGGCACGTTGATGCCCTGCTTGACCTGATGCGGCTTGTCACTGCTCGGTCGTACGTCGAAATCGAAGATCCTGGTCGGGATGTACACTGTGGCGCAGGAGTTCGGGATGTCCACGACGCCGGAGAAGCGGCCCTCGATCGGGGCGGAGCCGAGGATCATGTACGCCTGGATGTCGCTGTAGCCGAATTTCATCAGGTAGTCGATCGCGTGATGGCACGCGCGCTCGTACGCCAGCTGCGAGTTCAGATAGTGCTGTTTGCCGGTGAGGTCGACCGACACGCCCGAGAACGCGATCCATTCGGAGTAGAGCGGATCGCGGATGCCGGGCATGAAGATCGCGTTCTCCGAGACTCCGAATGTCTCCATCCCGCCCTTGATGAGGTCTACGTGCAGGTCGACAAATCCACCCATCTCGATCGCGCCGCAGAAGGTAATCTCGCCGTCGCCTTGCGAGAAGTGCAGGTCGCCCAGCGATAGGTTCGCCCCGTCCACGAACACGGGGTAGAACACTCTCGAGCCCGCGGTGAGGTTCTTGATGTCCTGATTGCCGCCGTTCTCACGGGGTGGCGCTGTCCGTGCCCCCTCTGCCGCGACCCGGTCGAACTCTGATCCTGACAGCGATCCGAGAATCGCGCTGTCCGGAAGCGGAGGCAGCGCGAGTGGCGGGACACGATCCGGATCCGTGGCGATCAGATCGGTCTCCCGCTTCGTCCATGTCGCGAGCAGCTCCGCCGACGGCGCGGTGCCCATCAGACCAGGATGATGAATGCCCACATACGAGCACTCCGGAATGTGCCTCGAGGTCGCAACATCCCCCCTGAAATCCCAGATCACCTTGTAGGCATCCGGGAACCGATCGGTGAGAAAGCCGCCACCATTGGACTTCGCGAACACGCCTGTGTAACCCCAACCCATACCGGAGAAGGGCCCCTCGTCTTCCTGATCACACGCATCAATCTCGAGGATGTCGACTACCAGCAGGTCGCCGGGTTGTGCCCCCTCCACGCGGAACGGCCCGCTGAGGACATGCACCCCAGGAAGCGGTGCGTTGCGGACGTCATCCGCGGAGTCGTCGTTCTTGATCGCACCATCGAACCACTCGCGACAATCCACCCGAAACACATCGCCAGGGTTGACGGACACCGCTGGCGGAATGTCCGGATGCCATCTGTTGTGGCCGACATGCACCTGATCAGTGAACTTCTTCGTGTTGTCCAGCGGGAACAGATTCTTAGGCATCAAGAACTCCTGTCAAATTTGCGGCTGCCAGTCCTAGGGGACCTGGGCACAGATCCCGCAGCATGTCATTGACGTACTTGGATCCGGGCTGAGGCGGAGCTCATAGAGCCCTCTCATTCCTCGCAGTCCCGTAACGAGGGCATCATATACCCGTCTTCCCGCGCCCGCGTGAGCGAGGCACTGACACTCAACGGTGCGCCAGCGCGCCATCACTTAACAACAATCCTCGCGAAAGCTACTGATCTCTCCCACAGTCAGCCCGCGATCCGCACCCAGAGCCGCAATGGTGTGAGCGCGACCGTTCAGCCCCCCGAACTCGTTCACGGCGCGGCTCGTTACGCGGTTACCAGATGTGGGCTCGAGCGAGGAGCCCTTTCGGAGCGCAGCACCTACAATGTCGCGAGCGCGGTACCGCCCGACGGTATCGTTAGCGGTGGTGCCCGTTTCCTCTCAGCGCTGGATGAGGCGGTACACGGGGCCGGCAAGCGAGACCGCGTAGACGCGCCCTGTGTTGTCCTGGCCGAAGGCCGACAGGACGCTGACCGACAGGCCGGTCGCCTGGTTGTCGCGGGCGCGGCCGCTGCTGAGGAGGACGGAGTTGATCTGCGGCTTGCACTAGTCGCCGAACAGCGGCCGTACAGCGAGCGCAGGGCGGGGTCGCGCACGACGTAGCCGCCGATGATCGCGCATTACACGTCACGATGGCGGGCGACGAGGACGGGCTGGACGGCCCGGGGGGCGGAGCCCTGCTTGTAGCGGAGATCGCCTTCGAAGATGCTCCACCGTAGTTGGCCCCGGCGCCGCGGCCGTGGCGGGCGAAGTCGATCTCCTCTTCGGTGTCTTGCCGTCGCCGATGATGAGATCGCCGGTGCGCCGATCGAACGAGAAGCGCCACGGATTGCGCAGGCCGTACGCCCAGCCCCAGGCGTCTCGGAAGACGTAGCCGGCGTGGGTCGGCACTTCCGCTTCCCCCCGGGCTGGCTCCAGAGAACGGAAGCGGATTGAAGTAGCCGGGCGAGCGATATGGCAGCTCTTCCGATCTCAACCGCCGGGAGCTCGCGCTCGCTCCGGCGCGGCTGCAGTGGTCAGGGGATCAAGACGAGCTTTCCGCGGACGTGGCCGTCCTGGCTGATGCGATAGGCCTCGGCGGCGCGCTCGAACGGGAATGTCTGAACCTTGATTACCAGCTTGTTCTCTGCCAGCAGCTCGCCGACCTCCGCCAACGCCTCCATGGGCCTACTCTCCGCGCCGCCACCGGTCACCCGAGCCCCGGCTTGGCCGGCTGCGAAATTGGCGATGCTCACGACCTGGGACGGCTCGGATACGAGGCTGACGAGTTCCTCGACCGGGGTCTTGCCCGCGACGTCGAACACGGCGTCGACCTGCCCGCCGGCAGCGGCCCGGACGCGACCGCCCACACCCTCGCCGTAAAGGACCGGGATCGCCCCGATCTCCCGGAGATAACCGTGGTTGGCCTCGCTCGAGGAGGCGATGACCCTCGCCCCCCGAGCGACTGCCATCTGGACGCCGACCGCTCCCACCCCTCCCGCGCCACCGTCAATGAAGATCGTCTCGCCGGACTTGACATCGAGCAAGCGAAGGCCTCGCTCACTCGTCTCACCGGTCACGCCGGCTGCGGCCGCTACCGCCCAATCGATGGACGACGGCTTCACCGCCCACGCGTTCAGCACGGCACCCTCCGCCTGAGTGTTCTGGCCGCGGCCGAACACCTCATCACCCACGGACACCCCCGAGACTCCCTCGCCCACCTCGTCCACCACTCCAGCAGCATCAGATCCGAGGTACCCCGTACCGGCCAACCGCTGGCCACCGGACATAGCCCCACTGAGGATCTTCCAGTCGATCGGGTTCACACTCGCAGCCCGCACGGTGATTCTGATCTCCCCGGGTCCCGCGTGCGGCAAAGGAGCATCTCCCCAGGTAAGCACCTCAGGACTCCCGTACTCAGAAAACTGCAGCGCGCGCATCCGACGGTCCTTTCGACGTGAGCGGGGCGAGCCCGCCCGTTCCGGTTCGATCAAGCTTTGGACGTCAGCGTAGTAGCAGAGCCACACTCGTGCCGGCGTCGACGCTCATAAAGGTGGGCTCGTACCGCGTTCGCAGCGGAGCAGCCAGCTCGCAGTCGACTCGCCGGCCCCTCCTCCTCGCTCGCCACAAGCGCAACGCCTCGCCCGACACGGTCCGCCCGCCGATCTGCCTAGGTAAAAGCCTCGCACCTCGAGGGCAGAGACGGCCGAGCCGGTCTGCGCCTCGCGCCAGATGCGGCCGTCCGGCGTCCAGGAGCTGACTACCCGTCTCACGAACCACCCGGCGTGCCCGCCGGCACCGACCGCCGTCGCGGCGCTTCTGCTCCGTTTCTGCCAAGTCGAAAAGCAGGAGCCTCCGTGACGCGACCGGCTCGGCGAGCGGGCAGTCGCCGTGGCGCGGTCTGTCAGCGGACGGGTGGGCGCCCGAGGTCGTCGAGCAAGATCAAGTGCATCGCGTGGGACCACAACAGTGGCGTCGCAGTCTTGCCCCATCGTCGCTGCCAGTGGCGCAGCATGTGCGGGGACTGGGGCTGGTTCGCCATCTGCTCGGGAAGATAGTCGTTGCTGTCAGCGCTGGCCTCGATCCATCCGAGCAACGCGTCAGCGAGGTCGCGATCGCCCTGGGCGTTGGCGACGCAGCCGAGTGACGCTGCGAGCAGGAGCCATTCCGCTCCACCGAAGAAGGTGTCGCCCTGGTATCGGCGCACCCCACCCCCGGGCACGCACAACTCGTCGCGGATCCGAGCGATCGTCGTCACCGCCACATCGGCATCCAGCGGCAGCAACGCGTAGGGCACGAACGCCCACAGCAGGCTGCCATCGACACGGGTGTCGCCCGGATGGCGAACGAGCGAGCCAGCCACGACGTGGTCCGACCCCAACATCAGCTGCCGCAGCTCCTCGGCGCGCGCGACCGCCTGTGTTTCCCCCAACATACCTCCAGCGTCGCGAAGCCCGGCCACGATCGAGGCGAGTGTCGAGGTGTGGCGGTGGCCCGGATGCTCTTCCCAGCAGTCGTAACACGGCAGCTCCGCCGCCGCCGTCAAATAGCGCAGCACCAACCGCGCCGCCGCCTCCATCGGCTCCTGGAGAGCGGCCCCGCGATCGATGTGGTCGGCCAGCGCCCACAGCCAATGCCCGTAGCAGTCAAGCTAGAAGTTCGGCCACTGCTCCTCGCCCGACGGCTCCTCCTCACCATCGAGCGTGAGCGCGCCGGGAGCATGAGCCGCTCATCGACCGGTCCCGCGGCGACAGCCTCGAGCGCGGCCATGACACGATGCTCATGACGCAGCAGCACATCGGCCACACACCGATGCCACGCCGCCGCCCGCGCGCTGACCAACGCGATCCATCGCGCATGCACACCACGAGCCATCCCGCACCCAGCCGTAGCGGTACACCGCATGGACCGGACTCGCCGGATACCCACCCGACGCCGTTTGCGAGCCCGCGATGACTTCGACACCCAACTCAGCGGTGAGACGCACCTCGGACACGCGCAACATTCTCGCCAATCCAATCGCCCCATCCCGTCACGAGGACCTAGCCTCAAGCCCGACGCCCGAAGTCAGGTACGACCCGCCCCGGACCGGTGTGCTCCACTCGCCCGATGCCGCAGCCGCGCCTCCCCTGACTCGCCTCCTGCCTCGTTTCACTCGCCTGCCCTCGCGGACGCTGCCGCACCAGCGCGTCCTCGCCAACCGCCGAAACCAGCGGTCGGCTCATCGCCAATAGCGCACACCAGAGGCAAACGACGAGACTTCCGCAACCACGAAGGCTGAGGCCTCTTCGGCGCCCTGTTCTGGTGGCTCCTGACTTCTGGCTTTGGGTCCCGGGTCGGCGAAGCGGCAGTCAGGTCCGCTGCCCATTGTGATCGGGTCTTGCGCTCGGCGTCAGCCTCCTCGGCGTTACAAACCCGCCAAGAATGGCGGGTCAGGGCTGCGGTGCGGACCACCTCCGCGACAACAGTCGCGGCCGACGCTGCTGGCGCTGGGCGGAGCCCGCGTTCCGTTAGGACTGCGGATCGACGTCTTTCGCAGATCCTGCCCCAGCCCGGTCAGCCAGGCTTCTACAGGGTGTCCGCGCTCAACTGGGGTGGGATGCCCGCTCACCGCCAGCGGTCTGCCTCTCCAGGCTCGCGAGCCGGCTCAGCACGTGGTCGATATCGCCCTTGGTGGCGCTCCGTTCGGAGGGCTTGAGCGTGACGATCAGATGACCGCTGGGCTCAAGCACGCCGGAGGCGACCTCGTCGATGGCCTCGCCATTCTGGAGGCGCACCGCCTGTTCGAGGTCGCCGCGGCGGAGGCCAAGCCTGCGAATCTCGCGGCTTAGCGGTGTGCCGTCGGCGATGACGGTCGTCGGTGAGCCCTCAAACCACCGCGAGGCCACCTCCGAGCGCGCGACCAGTCGGTTGACGGCGGCGTTGATCCCCACCAGCGTCGCCGCTCCGATCGCGCCGCCCGAGAAGCTGTTGTCACTGCCGATGATTGCGTTCTGCACGACGTTGGAGAGCAGGAAGACGACCACGAAGTCCAATGTGTTCAGAGTCGCGAGGCCGCGTTTGCCGGCGAGGCGGAACAGCACCACGATCGTCGCGTACACCAGGACGGTGCGGACGATCTTCTCGAGGACGGGGATCTGGATGACAAAGATCGCATGCCACATGGAAGGGACCTCCGGGGTGCGAATGGCCGGTCGTTCGGCTCGGCGAACGGTGTGCTGGGCGACGCTGCGCAGCGCCGAGATGGTGGTGATGCCTCGCTGCCTTCCCACTAGCTGAGGGGTTAGTCACGAATCCGCTCGCGAAGCCGACGAGCCTTAAGCCGGTTCGAGGGCGGACCCGCTTTCACGCACCACCGGGACCCCAGGCCGGCGTCAACGCGCCGGCTCAGACTTCTTCTCCGTCCCTGCCAGAGCCAATAGCAGGAGCCTTGCGTAGGTCGCCGCCTCGGCGACAAAGCCACAGCGGCGCTCGCGAGGCGACGGTCGACCCCGCGGCCGTCGCCCGCGGACTACTCGCTCCCGCCAGCATCTCTGAACTCCCGCCGCAGACTCGTCGTCCAACTCGCCGAGCTCATCACCCGGTAGCCGCGCCCGCGCGGCGCCGGCGCGCGACCGCCGTACCAGAGCCGACGCCGATCAGCACTAGTACGCCGGCGCCACCGATTCCGGCGTCGGCCCAATCGAACGCCGCTTGCGCGCTGGGTTGCGGGACGGCGGGGGCACTCACAGCCCCTGCCGGCGGGCTCGCCACCGGCGCAGACGACTGCGCCAAGGCCTGCTGGTATTTCGCGATCGCCGGCGGGTAGGCCTGGAGCTGCGCCGGCTGCCAGCTCATCCCGACCCCACCGCTCGGATCGCCGTTGATCATCGCCGACGCGGTCGCTGGTGCGCTCAGGCCTGCGATCACCGCCACCCCGCACACCGTGCGCTTCACGAATGTGAACATGTCTTCCTCCGTGGTTTTGGTCTGAGTTAATGAGTAGAAGTAGGGGTCGAGCACTCCCACTCGGATGAGCTGCACTGGGCAAATACCGGGTGCCGCGTGGCAGTGATAGGGATCACGTGCTCCGCGCTACAGCGCTTAACCAGGCGCCGGCGCCAAACCGGGGAGTGCCCCCGTGGTGCCGATGTCGCGTCGTGACGGCTCGCGTGCGGAGCCAGCCGCGACTGGTGCACTCGGGTCACCTTCCTTCGATGTCGCCGAACGAGCCGATTCTGGGCGTGTAGGTCACCGTCACGGCGACGGCGCGCTGTCCGTCAGCGTAGGTGCCAAGCCGGATCGGCTGATTCCGCTGTGGCCTGTCGCGGGTCGAGGTTGTTGTGTGCTCCCGTGGGGGGTACATCGTGGTCGTGCTCATTGCATCTCCATTCGTATGGATCAAGGTCGGCGTATGGATCAAAGTCGGCTGGGTTAGCTAGTAGCTAGGTCTGGCCACGGGTATCCGGACATCGGACGTCGTCAATCGTGTTATCGATCGGGGGTAGCGCGGGTCATGGCGCGAGGGTGATGGTGCCGTGGGGCGCGGCCGTGTCCTGGACGGGGTAGGCGATGTCGTAGCCGCCGCCCTGCGCGCCCGCGAAGATGCCCGTACTCTCAGCTCCGTCGACCGTCCACACGGCCTCCACGCGCGGACCGACACCCGGCTCCGGGCATTGCAGGCCGGCCTCGTGCAGCACCAGAATGCCTCGGCTGGTGTGGATCGTGCGGATGATCCGGTTGACCCATTGCGAGCTGGTGCCGCACGGTGGCTGGTTGTCATCGGCGGTGATCACGCTCGTGAAAGTGACCTTGCCGAAGTGAGTCATGCGCCCTGTCCCACGGTTTTTGATCTTGCAGATCCCGGCCAAGCAGGACTGTGGCGCGCCCCCTAACCCGTTCACGGTCGAGGCGACTTTCAGCTGCGCGCTGACGCGCACCGTGCGGGCGGGCGTCGCGCCAGCGGCGAGTTGCGTTGCGCCCAGTGCCGAGACGGCGAGGGCGACGCCGGCGATGCTGGTTAGTCTGCGGGCGTTCATGGCTTGTCCTTTCTGTACTTGCCTCTATTTGGCCTGATGGCGTTGTGGCGGAATCCGGTTCGTCCGAGTCGGGGCCGACCCGCCGGCCCCTGCTCGAGCACGATCACCGGTAACCCTTCTGCGCGAGCCGAAGCCCGCTGACCGCCTGTCCGAACCCCCCGACGACCACGGTCATAAGCGCTCATCAGCGCACCCCAAAACGGTCAGGCGCCAGCACGCCAGCGGAAAGGTCCGGGGCACGTCCTGTCGGGTCTAGGGTCGCCTCAAGCGCGGTGTTCAACTCAAGCCAGCCGTGAAATTCGCGCCGCTCCCCGGCGGGACCGGTGAGCGTTCCGCGGATCACCGAGCGCTCGATCGCGGCGTCGAGGATCACACGCCGGGTGGGAGTCGTGCTCTGCATGCAGCGAGTGTCGCCCGACGTGGACCGGCCGCGCATCGGCCCACTCGGTTCAATCTCTTGGCGTGAGGGGTTCTAGGAAATCGCCGTCACGCTGGCGCTCGCGTCCTCGGCACCGTCGTCGATAACGGCGGTGAGCGCGTCGGCGAGTTGCCCGCGGCGGGTGATGCCGAGCTTGCGGTAGACGCGGTTCAGGTGCGCCTTGGCGGTCTTGGTGGTGATGAACAGTGCCTGGGCGATCTCGCGGTTCGTGAGGCCCTGGGCGGCGAGCCTCGCGACGCGCAGCTCGGCGGGGGTCAGCGCGTCGCGGCCTGTGATCGCGTCGCGCCGTGGCTTGGCGCCCGCGGCGATCAACTCCGCCCGCGCCTGGTTGGCGATCCGCCGCGCGCCGCAATGGTGCGAGAGATCGAGCGCCCGTTCGAGTTCGGCGCGCGCCGGGACGCGGCGGCCGGCGCGCCGGAGCGCGGTGCCGTAATCCGATAGAGCACGCGCGAGCTCAAGCGGCGACTGCGAGTGCGCGAGCGTGTCCACGGCCTCTCGCAGGAGCTCGAGGCCGCGGTCGCCGCCCTCGATCAGGCCACAGGCGCGCAGCGAGATCCCCAGCGTCCGCGGGCGGCCGAACGCGCGCGCTAGCTCAAGCTGCTCGCCCGCGAGCTGGCGCGCCAGTCCGTTATCGCCGAGCGCTGCGGCCGCCAGCGCTGCCTCACCGCGCCACGGAAAGGAGTGCAGCCTCGCGAACCCCAGCCGCACACATCGGTGCCCGCACTCCAGGAAGTCGTCGAGTGCCTCCTGGTGGCGTCCCTGGGCGCCGCGCAGCTGGCCCCGCACGAACTGGAGGAGGGGCATGTCGAAGTTCGATTGCCTCGGACTGCCACCTAGCTCGAGCGTTTCGGCTGCGGCCTCTAGCTCGTCGCGCTCGATCAGCCCTCGAACTATGGAGGTGACCGCGCTTAGTCGGTAGAGCGCTGTTTCGTGCTCCAGCGCCCAGCGCGCGTCAGAGTCGGCGTCGGCCAGTGCGCCGCAGTCAAGCGACGCCCACGCTCGAGAGGCCAGGATCGCGTTCGTTTCCTGCAGCGCGCCGCGGCTGCGCGAGGCCGCGAGCAGATCCCCGCAAAGCCGCCGCAGCTCCTGGTAGCACTCGACCATCGTGAGCGTCGCGATCAAAGACCCCGATAGCTCGAGCGGCGGCGGATACGGCTCGGACGTCAGTGCCCGTGCCGCCAGCTCCTGCGCTTCCTCCGCGTGATTCCGTCGCGTTGCGTAATACGCCAACACCACCAGCACATACACAGGCGGTTGCGGCAGTGTCCGCAACCGATCGCGCAACGCCTCGGCGCGCCTAAGCGCGGCCGGCACGGTGCGCTCGTCCGCCATCCCGACCATGCAGATTCCGGCCTCGATCGTCAAGGCCGCCCCGGCGTTGGCGTCGCCGACCGCCGTCAGCGCCCGCTCGAGCAACTCGATCGCGCGTGCTGCACGATCGCTCACCGCGTTAGCGAGCGCCAACAGAGCGATGCCCGATCTGAAATCACTGCCAGCGGCGGCGTGCGCCTCCTCAAGCTGTGCAAGCGCGTGTGGCTGCCCAGCGCGCCACTGCGCGGTCCCCAGCAACTCCAGCAGCCCAGCGCGATCACCCGCCGCGGGCGGCTCTGAGAGCGCGCGCCGCGCATACCCGGCCGCTACCTCCGGGGCAGCGCGCGCCAGCGCTTCGCTGGCCGCGTCGCGCAGCCGCTCCACCACCCAGGCATCACCGGCGGGGCCGCACGCCAGTAGGTGCGCGGCGACCCGTGCGAGCCCCCCCTCGGCTCCGCTGTCCACGAGTTCGGCGGCGCGTCGGTGCGCGACGCGCCGCGCTCCGGGCGCGATGTCCTCCAGAACCGCGGCCCCGATCAGCGGGTGGAAGAACTCAAGCGGCCGTACCGGCGCGAGGATCTGCGCGGCGCTCAGCCGATCCGCGGTCAATTCCGCGACGACGGGATCCAGGTCGGCCAAGCGCGCGGCGAGCACCACCTCAGTCCCCGCGCCGAGCACCGCGACCGCTCGCGCCAGCGCTACCGCATCCGTGCCCAACCGCCCCAGTCGCGCAAGGACCGAAGTCCCGACCGCGGTCGGCGCGATCCGCCGCAAGGCAGGCACGCTGTCGGCTCGAGCCGCCAATCCCTCCTCTCGAGCCGCAACCACCAGCTCCCGCGCGAACAACGGATTACCACCGGTCAGCTCGCTGCACGCCGCACAGAACGACTCATCGGCCAGCTCGTCTAACTGCATCCGCACGATCGCGCCCACCGCCGCCGCGCTTAACGGCCCAAGCACCAATCGCTCGGCACGGCCATCACCCAGGAGCGCCTTGAGCTCGTCACGCTCGACGCCCGGATCCCCCGACCGCAAAGCCAGCACCAACAGCACCGCGAGGTCCTCCGCTCGCCGCGCCACATAGCCAAGCCACGCCAGCGACGGAGCATCGGCCCACTGCACATCATCCACAGACACCACCACCGGGCCACGGTCAGTCCGATTCGACAACAGCCAATACAGCCCATGAAACGCAGCGAACCGATCCGCGGGCGGCTCACCCACCTCCACGCCCAACGCCCGGGCGCCCACCCGCGCCACGCCATCCACCAACCGACGCCGCTCCCTCGCGGACGCCGCGCGCAGCATCGGCTCGAACAACTGACGCGCCACCCCGAACGCGATCCCGACCTCGAGCTCAGAGCCGCGCGCAGTCAGCACGCCGAACCCACGCACCTCCGCGTTCGCTCGTACCGCTGCCAGGAACTCGCTCTTTCCGATCCCAGCGGGACCCTCCACCACAACGACAGCGCCCCGTCCAGCGCCCACCCGATCAAGGACGACATCCACACGCGAGAGCTCGCCATCGCGCTCCAACAATCCCCCCACAGCAACCCTCGACCCCACGCTCACCCCCAACCCACCGCACAGCCCGACAGCACGCCCGGAACCACCACGCCGATCCCCACGGCCCACAGCAACAGCATAAACATCGGCCACCGAAGCGAGCTCGAAAGACGCAAAGGCGACTTGCGCTGCACTCCGGAGAGCTGCGCCTAACACGAGCCGCGGTTCAGCACCAAAGCCCGCGCGTTCTCCCAGACGGCCACTAGCGCAAGTCGGGCGGCCGGTGGCCGAGCTTGAGCCAGCCGCGCTACCGGTCACCGAGCAAAGCAGCCACACGGCCCGCGTGACTGCTGTAGGCGCGTCACGTAGTCACCGCCGCGGGCCGCCTCCAGACTGATGCTCTCACGAAAACGCAGAACTCTCACGACCTTTCGACGAGCCCGCGACGCTGCTGCTCCCGGGCGCGAAGCAGCCGTCTCGGCGAGCACTGACAGCGCGGCCCGCGTGGCCGCTTCCGGACAGAAGCAGCGACGCGCGCTCGAGCGTGAGCACACGTCTCCCGGCGATCGCTTTTGTCGTTAGTCCGCCGCGCGCGTCACGATCACCTCGGCGACGTTCGGCGGGTCTGCCGAACCCGGGTGCGGCTAGGCCTCTGCCACGAGCGCGATCGACGCCGCTGAGCCACGTCGCGGGCCCGTTTTTCGAGCTTGCCGCCTTTTACTAGAATTTGGCAGCAATGGCGAGGTTAGACGAGATCGTCGAACACGTCGACCGGCGACTGGAGGAACTGCGCGAGGAGTCAACCCGGCTTCGCGCGGCACTCGACGCACTCGGCCGCGCCAATCCTCAAGCCAACCGCCGCCCTCGGCACGCGGGCCCTGCAACGAAGCCTGCCGTGAAGATCGTCGGCCGCGGTGATCCCGTCAAGCCAACCAGCGGCGGCGCAATCACCCTCACCGGACCCAACCCTGTGGGCAGCGATTACGCCACCCAGGACGCTCCGGTGGAACGCGCGATTCGCCAGCTGCGCCAAGAGCTTGCCGCGGGCCTGCGCGGCTAGGAGTGGTGTCGGTGACGTCCCGCAAGCACGTCGAGCGGCACCAGCGGGATAGAGACCGCCGATCAGGGCAGCACTAAGGAGCACTCGCGCTCCGACGTGGCCCTGCTCGGTTGGATATGCAGGGAACGACGAGGGCCGGACTCGACGGGAGGGCGTCACCCGTGTCTATCGTCATCCGTCGGTGGCTCTGCGTCGCGACATACGGAATCTTGCGATCGTCGCTCATGTCGATCACGGCAAGACGACGCTCGTGGATGCGCTGCTCTGGCAGTCCGGGGCGTTCCGCGCCGGCCAGGAGGTGGTCGACCGGGTACTGGACTCGATGGACCTCGAGCGCGAGAAGGGGATCACGATCCTGGCTAAGAACACCGCGGTCAGGTACGGCGACGTGAAGCTCAACATCGTCGATACGCCGGGGCACGCGGACTTCGGCGGCGAGGTCGAGCGGGGCCTGACGATGGTCGACGGCGTGTTACTGCTGGTCGACGCCAGCGAGGGTCCACTCCCGCAGACTCGGTTCGTGCTCCGTAAGGCGCTCGAGGCCCGGCTGCCGGTGATCCTCGTCGTGAACAAGGTCGATCGGCCGGATGCTCGGATCGACGAGGTGGTCGACGAGGTCTACGAGCTGTTCCTCGACCTCGATGCCGACGAGTCGCAGATCGAGTTTCCGATCGTCTACACGAATGCCAAGGCTGGGTGGGCGTCGCTCGATCCTCTCGTTCCCGGCAGCGACCTCGGTCCGCTTCTGGAGCTGCTGCTCGAACACGTGCCACCGCCCGAATACGACCCCGAGCATCCATTCCAGTCCCACGTGACCAATCTGGATGCGTCTCCGTACGTCGGGCGGTTGGCCATATGCCGAGTTCGCCACGGCACGATTCGCCGCGGCGAGACAGTCGCGTGGTGTCGCGCCGATGGCCGTATCGAGCGGGTCAAGGTGAGCGAGCTGTACGTCACCGACGCGCTGGATCGCGTCGAGGCCGACGAGGCGAGCGCCGGCGAGATCATCTCGGTAGCCGGGATCCCCGAGATCACGATTGGTGAGACGCTCGCATCGGCTGAGGACCCGCGCCCGCTTCCGGTGATAACCGTCGACGAGCCGTCACTTTCGGTCACCATTGGCATCAACACTTCGCCCCTAGCCGGGCACGATGGCCAGAAGCTGACGGCCAGCCAGGTCAAGGCCCGGCTCGACCTGGAACTGGTCGGGAACGTCTCGCTGCGTGTGCTCGATACCGATCGTCCGGACGTCTGGGAGGTACAGGGCCGGGGCGAGCTCGCGCTTGCGGTGCTGGTCGAGCTGATGCGCCGTGAGGGTTACGAACTGACGGTCGGCAAGCCCCAGGTGGTCACTCGGGAGATCGACGGTAAGCGCTGCGAGCCGATCGAACGCATGAGCGTGGACGCGCCCGAGGAGTACGTGGGAGTGATCACCCAGCTCCTGGCGATGCGCAAGGCGCGGCTGGAGCAGATGGTCAACCACGGGACGGGGTGGGTCCGGATGGAGTATCTGGTGCCGGCGCGCGGGCTGATCGGCTTCCGGACGGAATTCCTGACCGAGACGCGCGGCACCGGCCTCGTCCACCACGTGTTCGACCGGTGGGAGCCATGGCACGGCGAGCTGCGGACTCGACCCACAGGGTCCCTGGTCGCCGACCGCCGGGGGACGGTGGCGTCGTTCGCGCTGTTCAACCTCCAGGAGCGGGGGACGCTGTTCGTCGCGCCCGGCGACGAGGTATACGAGGGCATGATCGTTGGCGAGAATGCCCGCCCCGAGGACCTCGACGTGAACGCCTCAAAAGAGAAGCATCTGACCAACATGCGGTCCTCCACCGCCGACGAGCTCGTGCGCCTCATCCCTAAACGCGAGCTGTCGCTCGACCAAGCGCTCGAGTTCCTGCGCGCCGACGAGTGCGTCGAGGTGACTCCGAACGCCGTCCGGCTACGGAAGGCCGTTCTTGATGCCACATCACGCCGCAAGCTTGCCCGGGTCAGCCGGTCGTGATTCGGCCATGAGCTAGAGACACTCCGCGGCCGCCCGCCCGCGAGACGACGGCGTGAG
>JAFASQ010000089.1 GCA_019244395.1 Solirubrobacterales bacterium
GGGCGTTGCGAACACGCAGGTCAATCGAGGATCGAGCAGCCCAGAGTACCTCCCTTCCGTCGTGGCGCACGACACAACCGAGCCGCAGCGCATAGCTCAGTACCCATCGAGCGACCGGTGAATCTATCAGCGCACAGGAGATACACACGCCCTGCTGAAACCTGTGACGCGTCCAGACCGCATCGGGTCTCGCCGCGTTCACCGCACAACAAGAGACGCCGCTTCGCCCCCCAGACCCCAGCTGGTGGCGCGCCGCCCCCTGAAATGCTGGACCGCCACGGGATGCCCCAGCTCGGCCCCGCCGCGAGACCGGCGCAATCACACGAAGATGCGGGCGTCTGGCAGAGCGCGAGGCTTGCTCCTTTTGCCGGGAACGATCGCGGCGCTGCCTCGGCACCAACCTTACTTCTCCTTCGTCGCCGCCTGGGAACTGCGGCTGCGACTGCCGCTCCGGCTGATCACAGCCCCGGAGGAGAAGCCTCGTGGCGACCTCGGCCCGCCCAAGACACGGCTCAGGTTTCGTGGGAGCAGCAGTTGCCTTCGCGTGGCAAGCTTGCGGGGTGCAGGTACCCGTCGAGATCCGGGACCTGGCCCGCAGCGAGTTGCCGCGCGTCGGCGAGATCGACCGCACCGAGCGCATCGAAGTCCTCTTCGAGCAACATGGCACCGAGCTCGTTGCCCGGCGAGGGAGTTGGAGCGCGTCCGCCTGGGATCCGGACGGACACGGCGAACACTCCGTCGACGCGCAGCGCCAAGCGCTCATGCACTCCGCCGACGCGGGCGGAATCGCACGCGGCGCGTTCTCGGACGGACGGCTGGTTGGGATCGGAGTGGTCGTGCCACACATGCGCCCCGCGATCGCGCAGCTCGCGTTTCTCCACGTGAGCCAGGAGTTCCGGGCCGCCGGCGTCGGCAGCCGACTGGCCGCCGACCTGGAGCTGGTGGCGCGCCGCGCTGGTGAGCGTGAGATCGTCGTCTCCGCGACGCCGTCCGAGAACACCGTGCGCTTCTACTGGGGTCGCGGCTACCGCCCCATGGCGCGGCCGCTACCGGAGCTCCTCGAGCTGGAGCCCGAGGACGTCCACATGAGAAAGGTGCTCTGAGCCACGGCTCATGTGGCGCGAGGGAGTCGGGGCAGTTTGGCCACGAGGCTCATCGCAATCATCTACCGCCTCGTCTAGCGCGCCCCGCATTTGAGAGTGTCGCATTGTCGCCGATGGGGCACTCTCGAGCACGCGTCCCCTTTCCATTCCGAGGAGAAGCCGGCCGGACATGACCGCTTCAGGCGTAAAGCGACTGCATCCGACCAGTCGCGTGTACGGCGAAGCCACCGGGGTCAATGGAGACCTGCTCTACGAGCGCGGCGAGCATCTCAAGCGTGACTCCGAATTCCCTGCGGTGCGCGGAACTCGGAGCAGGGGGCGCTCCATCATCTCCGACCGAGTTCTCTGCTCACGGGTGCGGATGTCCTGCGTGGAGCCTGGAAGCTACACTGACGCCTAATGTCGGGCACCAGGCCCGGCGAAAGTAGTGCCAGCGTTCGTAGTAGTTGCCTTCAGCATCTCCCGCGTTTCGCAGCACACAATCTCCCGGGAGGGAACACATGGCAACCGGCACCGTGAAGTGGTTCAGCGACGAGAAGGGCTTCGGCTTCATCACACCCGATGATCAGGGCAAGGACCTGTTCGTGCATCACTCGTCGATCGCCGGCAGCGGCTTCAAGTCGCTCGCCGAAGGCGCGAAGGTGTCCTACGACGCAGAGCAGGGCCCGAAGGGCCCGGCCGCTGCGAACGTTCAGACGATCTAGGCAACGAGTCCAACTGTTGGGCGGCCCGCCCTTCGCGCGGGCCGTCTTGCGTTCTGGCGAGCTTCGGTGACTGTTGCGCCACGCGATCGCCAACTGTGATCGCGACTGCCGGGTGCGATGATCAGCCGGGTGCGGACCGAACGATTGATCGCCGCGATCCGTCCGTTCGTGGAGGCCGGCGTTGTGCCAGGGGCTGTCGTTGGCCTACGGGAACGCGGCGAGGCGACCGTCCACGCGATGGGAACGACGGCGCCTGCCGGCGACGATCCGTTGCTCGTCGATGCCCAGGTACGGATCAGCTCGAACACGAAGCCGATGGTCGCGGCGCTGACCCTGGGGCTAGCCCAGGACGGTGTGCTGGGCCTCGATGACCCCGTCGAACGCTTCCTGCCCGAGCTCGCCGATCGCCGCGTCTTGCGGCGCCTCGACGGTCCGCTTAACAAGACCGAGCCGGCACGGCGGCCGGTGACGGTCGAGGACTTGCTCACCATGCGGTTGGGGTTCGGCTGGGTGTTCGAGAGTGAATGCCCCGCTGTGGATAGGGCGACCGAGCTCGAACTCGGATTCGGCCCGCCGGACCCGCCGGCGCCCCCGCCCCCCGACGAGTGGATCGCACGGTTCGCGAAGCTGCCGCTTCTCGAGCAGCCGGGCAGCGTATGGCGGTATGAGCTGGCGTTCGCGGTCCTGGGCGTCCTGGTCGCCCGGGCGGCTGGCCGCCCGCTCGACGTGACGCTCACGGATCGCCTCCTCACGCCGCTCGGGATGACCGACACCGCCTTCGTGGCCGATCCAGAACGCCTCGTCCCAGCTTTCGTCCGAGGTCAGAACGGGCTCGCACCCTTTGATGGCGTCGCCAGCAGTCGGTGGGCGTCCCCGCCCCGGTTTGCCGACGGGCGCGGCGGTCTGGTGTCGACCGCCGGCGACCTTCTGCGGTTCGCGGGAATGCTGCTCGACGGAGGCGGCGGGCTTCTGACCCCCTCCTCAGTGATCGCCATGACCACCGACCGGCTCACGCCCGAACAGCGTGCCGGGCCGTCGGCGGCGACGTTCCTCGATTCCGGCGGGTGGGGTTACGGGGTCGGCGTGGTCGAGAGTTCCGCAGGTCACCGTTACGGCTGGGGGGGTGGACTCGGGACTCTGTGGTACTCCTGGCCGGATCATGATCTCGCGGCGGTCCTGATCACACAGGTCCTGCCGCCCGCCGTCGAGGTCTTCGACGCGTTCACCACCGCGGTGGAAAGCAGCCTGAGCGACTGAGTGCGGCGCGAGTTGACGCTCGGGCAGAGAGTCGCCTGCGGACTCCGACCGACACGCTACGCACGCTGCCGTGCCGGACGATCATCAACTGCGGCCCACCCTTCCCGCACCCGCCTTCGCGCTCACACTGGTCTCTCGGCCGGAACCGGGGCGCACCCCCTATGCGCGGGATCCGCTACTCAGGCGGTTAGCTCTGACGTCGAGGCCGGCAGCGGGGCCTCGACATGCACGCAACCCGCGCAATCCGGGGATGTGGCGGAACCCAGGATCAGTACCGCACCGACGAGAAGGCGGGTCTTGTCCTCTGCGCTGGCGTGGCGCTCACTTAGCGATAGCAGCGCCTAAAGGCCCCAGACCGGTCCACCCGGCTATGGACACCGCCTAGTTGAGCTCAACGGCCCTCCTTATCAGCCGCCTGACGCCGCCGCGGCTCCTGCGCCGGCGGCGGCGGCGTCCTCGGCGAGCCCGCGGACCACGAGCAGGCGAACAGCAGCAGCCCGGCTCGACCGCCGCCGCGTCCTCAATGGTGACTTTGACCGGTCGTCGGCCCCAGCTCTTGCCTTCGATGAAGGCAACCTCACGATCCCCGTCTGCCAGTGCGTAGCGCTCGCGCCAATGACTAGCTAGCCGCGCGCAGAGAGAAATCGCGTCCATCCCAGCGCAGGGTGCGCCCGCGGCGCA
>JAFASQ010000515.1 GCA_019244395.1 Solirubrobacterales bacterium
GGCGGGAGCGCGACAAGGGATCGATCGAGGTCAACCGGCCCGAAGGCCTCTTGTACGAGATCTTGGATTGCGCCGAGGCCAATCGGCTCCCAACTCTGTTCCGGTGCGCTGATGGTCGGCGTCCCCAGCTGTGCGCCAGCACGATCCGGCACGAGAAGACGCGGCGCCTCCCCGCGAAAGGCAAGATCCGGGTAGGCGCCGGCGAGCACGATCCCCTGGCAGCGGACTGCTCCCAGCAGCACCGTCGCGCACAGCGGCGCGACCGCGATGGCAACGTCGCCGCCTGCGGACGCCAGGCGACGCCGAACCTCCTCGCGCGTCACGTACACGGGCAGTTCCAACACGTCCCCGTCTGCGTTGCACGTCGCCCACGCGCTGCCGCGGTCGGGCAGCCAATCGAGCGGGTCGCGCGTGATCACGAACAGCCTCAGCGCGGCGGCGAACTGCGCTTCGACACCCGTGAGGTCATCCCACTGCGCAGCGAGTTCGAGCAGCGCGAACTCGTCGCGCTGCGGTGCGCCAATCAGTTCGGCTAGCTCGGGAGGAGGAAGCATGCCGCGAGCCTACCGCGACCAGGTGTCGTGGAAGGCGGGCCGCGATCCCGGGATGATCCTGGCCCGGGGGCCCGGGGGCCCGGGGGCCCGGGGGCCCGGGGGCCGGGGGGGCCGGGGAAGGGGCCCGGGGCCTGGGCCCGGCGAGGCGAGCCAGACCCCCGGCGGCCACTAATTCAAAGCCGGCTTCGCAAGCCGTTCCGCAGGTCCTCGTCACAAAACGCCGCGTCGATCGCGGTGCGGGTGATCTCGCGCAAAGCGGCGTCCGTGAACCCCATCCGCGCCGCGCAGACCGCGTACTCACCGGCGATCGTGGCACCGAAGTACGGAGGATCGTCAGAGCCGAGCGTGACCCTGACGCCTGCATCCCGCAGCTGCGGCAGGGGGTGGTCTTCATAGGACGGGTACAGGCCGAGCACCACGTTGCTCGTCGGGCAGCACTCGAGCACGATGCCACGGGCGGCGAGCTCGGCTACCAAAGCCGGGTCCTCGATCGAGCGCACGCCGTGGGCTACGCGCGTAACCGGAAGCTCCATCGCGGCGCGAACGCTTTCCGCACCCGCCCACTCGCCGGCGTGGATGGTGCAGCCCAGGCCCGCGCCGGCGGCAAGCGCGAATGCCTCCGCGAAGTCGCCGGCCGGGAACCCGGCCTCGTCGCCGGCCATCGAGAAGCCGACAACGTAGGGATGGGGACGGTCGACGGCGTGGCCGGCCACGCGCAACGCCTGCTCGACACCGAAGTTGCGCACGGCCGAGATGAGGATCCGGCCTTCGATGCCGGTGTCCCGGCGGGCCTCGTCGATCCCCCGGGCGATGCCGTCCAGGTGCTCCTCGTCGCTTAGGCCGACCAACCTCGCGTGATCGGGTGACGCGGTGAGCTCGACGTAGAGCGCGCCGGTGCGGGCGCACGAGCACAGGTACTCGTAGGTGATGTCGCGGTAGTCCTCGAGGGTCCGGATCACGCTGGCCGCCAGGTCGTAGGTGCGCAGAAAGTCGAGAAAGTTTGTGTAGCGAAACCGGCCATCGATGCCGAGCAGCCGGTCCGGCAGGGGCAGGCCGTTGCGCGCCGCGATGTGGCGCACGAGTTCGGGAGGGGCGGTGCCCTCGAGGTGGACGTGCAGCTCGGCTTTGGGCAAATTCGTCATCGGGGCTCCGAGGTCTATCAGCTGGGTCTGATATCCCTGAACGGTGAGGGTTCTCGTAACCGGCAGCTCTGGACATCTGGGCGAGGCGCTGATGCGGGTACTACCCGAGAGCGGCCACGAAGTGATCGGGCTCGACGTGCTCGACTCGCCCTACACCGGCGTGGTCGGATCGATCAGCGACCGGGGATGCGTGCGGGACTGCATAGCCGGGGTCGACGCAGTCGTGCACAGCGCCACGCTCCACAAGCCGCATGTCGGCTCGCATACCCGAGCGGACTTCGTGACCACCAACATCGCGGGCACACTCAACCTGCTCGAGGAAGCCGTCGCCGCGGAGGTCAGCCGGTTCATCTTCACGAGCACGACCAGCGCGTTCGGACGGGCGCTTGAGCCCGAAGAAGGGGCGCCGGCGGCCTGGATCACCGAGGACGTCGCCTCGATACCGCGCAACATCTACGGCGCCACCAAGACCGCCGCCGAAGATCTGTGCGAGCTGATCTCGCGGGAGCACGCGTTGCCCTGCGTGATCCTGCGCACCTCCCGGTTCTTCCCCGAGCCGGACGACAACGACGCGGTTCGGACCGCGTACGACGACCTGAACGGCAAGGTCAACGAGCTGCTCCATCGCCGAGTCGACATCGAGGACGTGGTGAGCGCCCACCAGCGCGCGCTGGAGCGAGCGCCGCTCGTCGGCTTTGGCCGTTACATCATCAGCGCCACCTCGCCGTTCACCCCGGGCGATCTCACCGAGATCCGCACCGACCTCCCGACAACGGTGCAGCGCTACTTCCCGGACTACGAGGAGATCTACGCCTCGCGCGGGTGGCGGATGTTCCCCTCGATCGGGCGCGTCTACGTCAACGAGCGCGCGCGAAGCGATCTCGGTTGGCGGCCCCGGTACGACTTCCGCCGCGCCCTCGATTGCCTCGCGGCGCACGCGAATCCCTTCAGCCCGCTCGCCCGCACGATCGGGCAAAAGGGGTACCACGGGGTGTCGACCGGCGTCTACACCGTCCGCTGAACCTCGATCACGGGCGCCGGGATTTCGGCAACCGCGTCGCCGAGCGCATAGGCGCCGCGGACCGCGTCGGCCGCGCGGCGAGCGCTCTCATCATCGCGCGCGTGCACCAGCGCGAGCGGCCGCCCGCCGGGCTCGACGCGTTCGCCAAGCGCCGCCACCTCGGTCAGGCCGACGCTGTGGTCGACGCGATCATCCTCCCGCGCCCGGCCGCCGCCCAGGTTGACGACCGCGATCCCGACCTCTCGAACGTCGATGTAGGTGACCACGCCGGGCATCACCGGCTCCACGGCACGGACAACCGGCGCAGTCGGCAGATGACGGGAGGGCGCTTCGATCAGCCCGGGGGGCCCGCCCAGCTCGACCACCATCGCCTCAAACTTTTCGGCCGCGGCGCCGCTTTCCAGCACGCGGAGCGCCACGGTGCGCGCCGCGGAGAGGTCGGACTCGAGCGCGCCCAGGACGAGGGCCTCCGCGCACAGGGAGAGCGTCACGTCGAGGAGCCGATCGTCGCGGGCCGCCCCGGTCAGGTGATCGATCGACTCGCGCACCTCGACGGCGTTACCGGCGGCTCGCCCGAGCACCTGGTTCATGTCGGTCAGCAGCGCCACCGTCGGCAGACCGTTGCCAACCGCGACCTCGACGATCGCTTGGGCCAGTTCCCGGGCCCGGTCGAGCTCCGCCATCATCGCGCCCGAGCCGGCCTTGACGTCCATGACCAGCGCGTCGAGGCCTGCGGCGAGCTTCTTGGACAGGATCGAGCCGACGATAAGCGGGATCGATTCGACGGTGCCGGTGGCGTCACGGATCGCGTACAAGCGCCGGTCCGCGGGAGCGAGCCGACCCGTCTGGCCCACGATCGCGCAGCCGACCCGCGCCACTGCGCAGCGAAACCGATCCGCGGACGGACCCACGTCGTAGCCGGGGATCGACTCGAGCTTGTCGAGCGTGCCCCCGGTATGGCCGAGGCCCCGGCCCGAGATCATCGGTACGAACGCGCCGCAGGCGGCCAGGATCGGCGCCAGCAGCAGGCTCACCTTGTCGCCTACCCCGCCGGTGGAGTGCTTGTCGAGCACCGGGCCCGACAACCCGGCGTCGCTCCAGTCCAGAACGTCACCCGAGCGGGTCATGGCGCCGGTCAGCGCCACCCGCTCGTCGGCGCTCATTCCGCGCAAAAAAATGGCCATCGCCAGCGCCCCCACCTGAGCATCGGTCACCGACCCGTCCGCGATCCCCTCCACCAGCGAGGCGATCTCGGAGGCCGACAGCTCAAAGCCGTCGCGCTTGCGCCGGATGAGCTCAGCGGTCAGCATCGCTCAGGCGGGGGATGAACGCGAGCAGCAACCTCGTCAGGTCGCCGGCGCCCGCCTCGGCGGCACGCAACGTCTGCGAATGGCTGAGCGGCTCGTCGGTCATTCCCTCGGCGAGGTTGGTGATCACCGACACCGCGGCGACCCGCAGGCCGCAGTGGCGGGCGATGATCGTCTCGTGGACCGTCGACATGCCGACCGCGTCGGCGCCGAGCGTCCGGAAGGCGCGGATCTCGGCCGGCGTCTCAAAGCTAGGCCCGCTGACCGCGAGGTACACGCCTTCGGAGAGCGAAACCTCAACCTCGCGGGCCGATTCGTGCAGGAGGTCCACGAGGACGGGATCGTAGGCGTCGCGCAGAGACGGAAACCGGGGCCCGAGCGAAGGATCGTTCGGGCCCATCAGCAGGTTCATCCCGGACAGGTTGACGTGGTCGGTGATCGCCATCAGCGATCCCGGGCCAACCGCCGGACGGAGCGACCCGGCCGCGTTGGTGAGGATCAATATCGAAGCTCCCGCACTCCGCAGCGCGCGGACCGGTGCCCGAATCGCGTCGGCATCGCCTCCCTCGTACAGGTGCGCTCGGCCCTGGAGCACGGCCACCGCGACGCCGCCGATCGACCCGAGCACCGCCCGGCCCGCGTGTCCAGAAACACTCGGGCGCGGAAAGCCAGGGAGGTCCTCGTAGCCCACCACGACCGGGTCCTCCACGGCGTCGGCAACAGCGCCGAGACCTGACCCGAGCACGACGCCCACCCGCGGCGCTCCGAGGCTCACTCGCGCAGCGCCTCGCGCCCAAAGGATCCGGGCAGGAGTTCGCCCAGCGTGACCTCCACTGGGGTCCCGCCGGGGCGGCCGAGATAGACCGGCGTCTCCGGCCCGCCGAACTCGGCCAGCCGCTGCCGGCAGCCCCCGCACGGCGGGCACACCTCGAGCTTCTCGGCCACCACCGCCACGGCCGTGATCGCGGTTTCGCCGCTTGCCACGAGCGCGCCGAGCGCCGAGGCCTCGGCGCACTGCCCCTGGGGATAGGCGGCGTTCTCGACGTTAGCGCCGGCATAGATCGCGCCGCTGCCCCCACGCACCGCGGCACCCACCTTGAACCTCGAGTAGGGCGCGTAGGCGTTGCGCATCGCGCTATCCGCCGCGCGCCGCAGCGCCTGCGGGCCATCCATCAGCAGGTCCGCATAACCCGCCGATACCAGCGCGCCATCGTCGATGCCCAGCTCGGCCCGCAGGCGGTTGACCTTGGCCTGCGCCTCGGCGCGGTGGCCCGCCGCGGGCAGGACCGCCTCGAACTCGACGAAGCTCCCCAGTCCCTCGACCTCGTCCAAGTGGATCCGGACGCCCTCCCACAGAAACAGGCGCCGGCGCTTGGATACGACCACCACGGTGCCCAGCGCCGCGTCAAGTGCCTCGCTCAGCGCCTCCGGCTCGGAGACCGGCGCCAGCACGTATGTGCTCTCGGCCTGTTCGGCAGAGTCCAGACGTCGATAGGCGATCAGCTCGGACCCCTCGTCGCCGTTGCGGAGCTTGAGGCGCCCGCGCCGCGCCGTGAAGTAACTATCGCGCTGCTCCAGGGCGCCTTGGTCGACGGCGCCGAGGGCAATGCAGCGGGCAAGGGTCGACTCCGGGGTGGGGTCGCGGGCCTTCAGCTCGACGTTCACTCGCGCCATCGTGGATAGCATCGCAGCCGTGCCAGAAACGCTCATCGTGGTCGAGCATCCCGTCCTCGCCGACCGCCTCACGGTTCTGCGCGACCGCGACACCCCCCACGGCGACTTCCGCCAGGCTCTGTACGAGGCGGCGGCGATCATGGCCGTCGAGGTGGCCCGGTGGCTGCCGGTCAAGGAGGTCGAGATCGAAACCCCCCTCGAGCCCACCAAAGGCCTGCGCCTGCGCGATGAGGTGGCGGTGGTGCCGGTGCTGCGGGCCGGCCTCGGGATGGTCGAGGGCTTCCTGCGCCTGCTCCCGGAGGCCCGCGTCGGTCACGTCGGCATCTACCGCGACGAGGAAGACCACGTGCCGGTCGACTATTACGAGCGGCTCCCCCGCGGCATCGCGCACGCCCGCGTCTACCTGCTCGACCCGATGCTCGCCACCGGCGGGAGCGCCGTGGCGGCGCTGGACAAGCTCAAAGGAGCGGGGGCCAAGCAGCTCGAGCTTGTCTGCCTGGTCGCGGCGCCCCAGGGCATCGAGGCGGTCCAGGGCCGCCACCCCGAGGTGCGGATCTGGACCGCGGCGGTCGATCGCGAGCTCGACGAGAACGCCTACATCCGCCCCGGGTTGGGCGATGCGGGCGACCGGGTGTTCGGAACGGCCTGAGGACGATCAAGCCACTTGTCGGCCGCGCGGTGCTGGTAGGTCGCCAGGCGATCGAGGAGCGCGCCGGCATCGCGCTCGACGAGCAGCGTGTCCAGGTGCTCCGCGCGCAGGAAGCGCTCGTCCACCGCGTGCTCGAGGAAGCGCAGCAGCGGCTGCCAGTAACCGTCCACGTCGAGCAGGCCGATCGGCTTGCGGTGCAGGCCGAGCTGCTTCCAGGTGAAGAGCTCGAACAGCTCATCGAGCGTGCCGGTGCCTCCGGGGAGCGCGATCACCGCGTCCGACAGCTCGCCCATCAGCGCCTTGCGCTCGTGCATCGTCTCGACCACGTGCAGCTTGGTCACCCCGGCGTGGGCGATCTCGTGCTCGACCAGCCGGGTCGGGATCACGCCAATCACGGTTCCGCCGGCGGCCAGGGAAGCGTCCGCCAGTGCGCCCATCAACCCCACGCGTGCCCCGCCGTACACGATCTCCAGTCCCCGAGCCGCCAGCACCCGACCGAGTTCGGCAGCGCACTGCGCGTACGAAGGCTGACGCCCCGGGCTCGAGCCGCAGAAAACCAGAATGCGTTTCACCGACCCCAGCGTAGTAGCCTGGCAAGGCGTGATCCGTCGTCTGCCACATGTCGACCGGGTGGGCGTGGAGGAGCGCGCCGCGCAGCTGGGCAAGCGCTCGATCAAGACCACGGCCAAGCAGCAGGGGATCCGGTTGGCCGTGTCGATGCTCGACCTGACCACGCTCGAGGGCGCGGACACCGCCGGCAAGGTTCGCCACCTGTGCGCGAAGGGCGTCTGCCCCGCCCCGACGATGCCCGAGATCCCCTCGGTAGCCGCCATCTGCGTCTACCCGTCACTGGTCGCTACCGCCAAGGAAGCGCTCCACGGAACCGGCGTCAAGACGGCCTCGGTGGCCACCGGATTCCCCGCCGGCCAGGTCTCCTTGGACGCCAAGCTGCGCGATACCGAGGACGCCGTGGCGGCCGGAGCCGACGAGATCGACATGGTGATCTCGCGCGAGGCGTTCCTAGCCGGCGACGATACCCGCGTGCAGCAGGAGATCCTGGCGGTCAAGGAGCGCACCGGCGACGCCCACCTTAAAGTGATCCTGGAGACGGCCGAGCTTGGGTCCTACGACCACGTCCGCCACGCCTCGCTGCTGGCCATGGAGGCGGGCGCGGACTTCATCAAGACCTCGACCGGCAAGGCGGCGAGCGGCGCGACCCCGGGCGTGTGCCTGGTCATGCTGGAGGCGATCCGCGACTACGCGGAGAGGACGGGGCGGATCGTGGGCTTCAAAGCGGCCGGCGGCGTCTCGACCAGTAAGGCCGCGCTGCACCGCCTCGTGCTGGTCAAGGAGACGCTGGGCGACGAGTGGTTGACCTCCGAGCGCGTCAGGATCGGCGCGTCGTCCGTGCTCAATGATCTCCTTCTGCAGTACGCCAAGACCGAGACCGGCCGCTACGGCCGCGCCGAGGACTTCTCCAAGGAATGAGCTCCTCCGTCGAGACGCGCACAAGCATCGTCTGGGACTACGCCCCGGCCCCAGAGTCGGTCGACCACGTCCGCCTGGAGGACCGCTATGGGCTGTTCGTGGACGGCGAGTTCCGTGATCCGTCCGACGGTGGTTATGTGTCGACGATTAACCCCGCCACCGAGGATCGGCTAGCGGACGTTGCCTACGGGGGCCCGGAGGACGTGATCGCGGCCATCCAAAGCGCGCGCGCCGCGGCGCCCAAGTGGGCGGCTCTCAGACCGCTCGAGCGCGCCAAGTACCTGTTCCGGGTTGCCCGCCTGATCCAGGAGCGCTCCCGCGAGCTCGCGGTTGTCGAGACGATGGACGGGGGCAAGCCGCTCCGGGAATCGCGCGACGTGGATGTTCCGCTGGCCGCTGCGCACTTCTTCCACTACGCGGGCTGGGCCGACAAGCTTCGCTACGGAGTGAACGCGCGAGAGGTCGAGCCGCTCGGCGTCGTCGGGCAGATCGTGCCCTGGAACTTCCCGCTGCTCATGGCGGCCTGGAAACTCGCACCGGCGCTGGCCTGCGGGAACGTCGCGGTCCTGAAGCCGGCGGAGACCACGCCGCTCACCGCGCTGCTGCTGGCCGAGATCTGCCAGGAGGCGGAGCTTCCGCCGGGCGTCGTGACGATCCTGCCCGGCGACGGCGCCACCGGGGCGGCGCTGGTGCGCGCGGACGGGATCGACAAGGTCGCGTTCACCGGGTCGACCGCGGTCGGCCGTGACATCCAGGCCGCGCTCGCCGGCACCGGCACCCCGCTCACCCTGGAACTCGGCGGCAAGTCCGCGAACATCGTGTTCGAGGACGCCGCGCTCGACCAGGCCGTCGAGGGGATCGTCAACGGCATCTTCTTCAATCAGGGCCACGTGTGCTGCGCAGGGTCGCGCCTGCTCATCCAGGAGAGCGTGCGTGACGAGGTGGTCGCGAAGCTCTGGCAGCGGATGCGCCGCCTGCGCCTCGGCGATCCGCTGGACAAGAACACCGATGTGGGCGCGATCAACTCGGCCGAGCAGCTCGAGCGGATCGAGGTGCTGGTCGCGGCCGGGGAACAGGAGGGCGCGAGCCGCCGGACCGTCGCGTGCGAGCTGCCCGAGCGCGGCTACTGGTTCGCCCCGACGCTGTTCACCGATGTCTCGCCGGCCCACCGGATCGCCGTCGAGGAGATCTTCGGCCCGGTGGTGTCGGTGCTCACCTTCCGCACCCAGGCGGAGGCGATCGAGAAGGCGAACAACTCGCGCTACGGGCTGGCCGCCGGGATCTGGACCGACAAGGGATCCAAGGCTTTCGAGGTGGCCAGCGCGCTCAAGGCCGGAGTGATCTGGCAGAACACCTACAACCATTTCGACCCCACGGCGGCCTTCGGCGGCTACAAGGAGTCGGGGTTCGGGCGCGAGGGCGGGCCGGCCGGGTTGCGACCGTACCTGCGCGTGGTCCGGTGAACACCCGCCTCCAAGTCCGCAAGACGTACAAGCTGTGGATCGGTGGCGCCTTCGTGCGCTCGGAGTCCGGCCGCTACGACGAAGCCCACGGCTTTAACTTCCCGCGCGCCTCGCGCAAGGACGTCCGCGACGCCGTGCAGGCCGCGCGCAAGGCCGCCGGCCCCTGGGCCGCCCGTACTGCCTACAACCGCGGCCAGATCCTCTACCGCGCCGCCGAGGCCCTGGAGTCGCGCGGGGACGGGATCGGCGTGACTCGGGAAGAGCGCGAAGCCGCCGTCGACGTGCTGCTCCACTACGCCGGCTGGACGGACAAGATCGCGCCCGTGCTGGGCGGGGTCAACCCGGTCGCAGCGCCGTTTCTCTCCTTCTCGGTGCCCGAACCGACGGGCGTGGTCGGGATCGTCGCCCCCGATGAACCCGCGCTGTTGGGACTGATCGCCGAGCTGGGCCCTGCGCTCGCTGGCGGAAACGTCTGCGTCTCGGTCCTGTCAGAGAATAATCCTCTCCCCGGCCTCGACCTCGCGGAGGCGCTCGGGGTATCCGACGTGCCCGCCGGCGTGGTGAACCTGCTGTCCGGCCGGCGTCGCGAACTCGCCGGCGCCCTCGGAGCTCACCGCGACCTGGGCGCGATCGTCGACGCCGCCGGCGACCGCGAGCTCTCAGCCGAGCTCGACCGGCTGGCCGCCGAGACGATCAAGCGCGTCCGTCACGGCGATCCCGCGACGAGCTACGAGGATGCGACGACTGACGCCCTCGAGCGCCTGAACGCGGTCACCGAGCTCAAGACGGCCTGGCATCCGGTGGGAGCGTAGGCGTCCCGGAGGGCCTGGTCAGCTCCGGTCCCGGCACCTCGCCCACGACCCGCTCCAAGCGGAGAATGCGCCGGAGGATGGCCAGCGAGGACGCGTAGGTCGAGTCCATCCCGTAGTAGCTGAGTCCCTGGGCGCCCAGCGTGCGCGCCTGCGTGTACGGCGTGTCCGAGGCGTAGTGGATGACCCCGAGGTCGATCGGGAGCTTCGAGAAGTTGATCGCCTCGCCGACCGGGTGACGATCGGCGTCGGCGATTTCGTAGACCGCGTTCAGGTATGGCCCGGTCTCCATCTCGACCACGGTGAACGCCTCGCGGTAGTAGAAGTCGAGGTAGGAGCGGTTCTGCAGGAACGTGCTCTTGACCGTGACCGCCCGCTGGTTGTCCAGGCCGGTGCCGAAGCGCAGATCCGGGGCCAGGTCGTCCACGCTGAAGGCGTTGTCGAGCCAGTAGGTCGAGCCAGCGTGCTCGTCGTGGACCACGTTCGAGATCATCACGTCGCCGACATCGGCGTTGAGGGTCGCGGCCTTGCCCAGCACGTAGACCCCGCGCAGGCCCGTGCGGTCGACGGCGACCTCGCGCAGGATGTTGTAGGCGGCGACGCCCAGCGGGTAATCGATGTTGACGATCACCGCGCCGCTGGCGGCCAGCGCCCCGGCGTCGACTTCGCCGAGCCGCGGGTCCAGGGCGCGGGGGTCGAGCGCGTCCAGCGGGATGACCTGGGCGGGCACCCGGAGGGCCGTCTTGCTACGCAGATGGGTCACGCCCTTCTCCCGCTCGGCGGCGCGCCGCTCCGCCCAGCCCTCGTGCCCTCGGGCCGTGAAGTACAGACGGGCCACGAAGTAAAGGAAGTTCTCCCACGAGCCCGGGCTGTCGCCTTCGCGCAACGCCGTGAGCTCGTGGCGCAGGATGTCGTGCTCGTCCAGCTGCTCGATGAACGTCACCAGCTCGCCCTCTCGCTCTCGGGCGATGCCGGTGACGATGTTGACCAGGCTGTGGGAATTCGAGCTGACGAAGTAGAGGGGACGCTCGGTGAGACCCTCGCCGGCGAGCTCCGCGCTGACCGGGGCCCACCAGCGTCGGGTCAGCCGGTCGTAGCCGGTGTGCGAGCCCCCGAGCATCCGGACGCGCAGCGCCAGCCGGCGCTCGCTGATCAGCCGCATGCGCGCCCCGAACGATTCGCCCCAGGCGTCCCGCAGGCGCGCCCAGTCATCGACGCTTCCGCCCAGCTCGCGCGCGCATTCTTCGGGGGGCACGTCCGGCGCATCCGTCTCGGAAGGCCAGCCGGCCGCCCGCTGGCGACCGCGGATCTTGTTCCATTCAATCTGGAACGCGACGAGCGTCGGCACCAGGTCGTCGACGTCTGAGGCGCTGGCCAGCAGCACCGCGAGCGTGCCGGTCCCGCTGTCGTACCATCGCCGCCGGCGAGCGGCCGCCTCGGCCTCCTCCCAGTATTCGACCGGGATGCCGTTCGCGCTCAGCGCCTCGATGTCCTGGCCCATCACGACCAGCTCCGCCCCGGCGATGCCGTCGGGCAGGCGGCGGACCGCGTAGATGAACGCGCCGAGGTCGAGCTCCTCGCTGGCGGCCAGGGGGTGAAGGCTCGAGCCCATCGCCATGTGGGACGGCTCGAGCACGCGCAGCTGCGTCTCCCCGCTCGAGCGCAGCAGCGTCATGTACGTGCGCTGGTAGAGCTCGACCTCGTCCGAGAGGCGGACCTCGCCGTCGGCGAAGCTGGCCAGGGCGAGTCGAGCGACAGCCATTCGTCCGGGCCCTTATTCCTTCACGTACGGGATGCCGATCGAGGCCGGCGCACGCGAGCGGCCGACGACGCCGGCCACGGCGACAAGCGTGAGGACATAGGGCAGCGCTTGGAACAGCGTGGCGGCGCTCTGCGAGAACGTGGGCAGGCGGTCACCCAGCGCGCTGCCAAAGCCGAACAGCAGCGTCGCGATCAACGCGCCGGCCGGACGCCACTTCCCGAAGATCACCGCGGCGAGCGCGATGAAGCCCCGGCCTTCGGTCATGTCCTGGTTGAACGAGCCGACGAACGCCACCGACAGATACGCGCCTCCGAGCGCGGCCAGCATCCCGGAGGTGACCACCGCGACATACCGGATGGGGATGACCGGCAGCCCCACCGTGTCCGCCGCCCGGGGCTTCTCTCCGACCGCGCGCAGGCGAAGCCCCCAACGCGTGCGGAACAGGAACACGCTCAGGACAGGCACCAGCAGCAGCGCGATCCAGGTCAGCAGGTTGGTGTTTCCGATCGCGCCGCCGAAGAAGCCGACATGCTGGATGAGCGGCAGCTTGACGTTGGGGACCTGGGAGATGCCCGAGGGCGTTCCGTTCGAGCCGTACTGAGCGATGAAGAAGTAACCGGTGATCCCCACCGCGAGGAAATTGATCCCGGTGCCGCTGACCACCTGGTTGGCCCGCAGGTGGATCGAGAACACCGCGTGGGCGAGCGCGAGCAGTCCTCCCGCGGCGACGGCCACCAGGCATCCGAGGGCCCACGAGTGGAGCACGTCGGCGCCGTAGATGCCGAAGTAGGCGCCCATCAACATCATGCCCTCGAGCCCGATGTTGATCACGCCGCTGCGCTCACAGATGATCCCGCCCAGCGCCGCGAAGAGCAGGGGAGTCGCGTAGCGCAACATCGCCGCGACCAGGATCGACCACGTGAAGACCAGCTTCAGGTGGGCGACGCCGGAGCTCGTGTTCCCGAACGCGAGCCCGAGCGCGAGCAGCGCCAGCAGAAAGGCGCCGATACCTATGCGCCGCTCTCCGCCCACCGCGGCGATCGATCCGGCCAGCATCGCGAGGAGCGCGAGGATCACCGACGGCACCGGGCTGCGGACCAGGAACGGCGGCAGCGTGATGACCCAGGCCACGACCGCGAGGATGAGCCCGGCGATGCCCACGGTTTTCGGCGAGCCGGTGCGCGCCGGCGTGAGGGCGATCGTCCCGACGCTCACGCGCCGGCCTCCTCGCGTTTGGCTCGGCGTTTGAAAGTGAGCCTGATTCCCCGACCGGACTGCAAGACCTTCAACGCGATCACGTCGGTCGAGACGAGCAGCACGATCAGTCCCTGGATCATCCAGGTGAGGTTCGTGGCCAGGTTCGGGTCGAACACGCTCGGATCCAGGAACCGGTCGGAGGTCCCGGTCTCGAGCGCCCCGAACAGCAGCGCGGCGAACACGACGCCGACCGCCGTGTTGCGCCCCAGCAGGGCCACCGCGATGCCCAGGAAGCCGACCGACGAGGCTTGGACGTCGTTGGTGAACAGGCTGAACTTCCAGCCCAGGATGTCCATGGCCGCCGCGATGCCGGCGAACGCGCCGCAGATCGCCATCGCGCGAAAGTAGTTCTTGGCCACGCCGATCCCCGCATAGCTCGCCGCGTCCGGGTTGAGCCCCACGGCGCGGACCTCGTAGCCGAGGCGCGTGCGGTTCAGCAGCACCCAGAACACCAGCACCGCCGCGAGCGCTATGAACAGGCCAATGTGCAGACCCTGAAGCTGCGCGTTGCCCCAGAACACGGGCAGCTTGGCCGACGCGGTGACCTGGCTCGAGGTCGGCACCGACGGCTGGTGGGGGTTCTGGAGGGGACCGCCGAGCCCGAACAGCCAGACGCCGCCCCAGATCGCGATCCAGTTGAGCATGATCGTCGAGATCACCTCGTTGACGCCGAGCGTCGCCTTCAGGAGGCCGGCGATGCCGGCCCAGACGGCGCCGGCCAGGGCCGCACCGACGATCGCGAACGTGATGTGAAGTACCGGCGACATGCCCGCGAACGACGAGCCGATCCAGACCGCGGTGATCCCGCCGACCGTGTATTGGCCCTGGCCGCCAATGTTGAACAGGCCGGCGCGGAAGGCAAAGGCCACGGCCAGCCCGACCAGGATCAGCGGCGTCGTGGCGATCAGCGTCTGCTGGAGGTTGAACGCCGCGGTGCTCCGGGCGTTCCCCGACACCCACGGGAACAGCCACTGCAACCCGGTGCCCTCGAAGATGGCCTTGTAGGTGGAGAACGGATCGTGGCCGGTGAGCAGGACCACGAAGCCGCCGACGATGAAGGCAATCAGCGTAGTCAGGATCGGGACGAGTACCCCGCCGCGCCGGACGTAGGCGCCCAGCCGCGCGGGACTGGTCAGCGACGCGGAGGCGGTGTCCTCCTCGCCGGCGAGGACCTCGCCTTGAGTCTCTTCGTCGACGGTGCTCATGCCGTGGCTCCGGCCGGCGCTTTCTGGCCGCCGGTCATCGCGATCCCGAGCTCTTCCTCGCTCGCATCCGGACTGAATTCGCCCACGATCTGTCCTTCGTAGAGCACGAGGATCCGATCGGCCAGCGACCTGACCTCGTCGTATTCGAGCGAAATCAGCAGGATCGCCCGGCCCTTGTCCCGCTCCTCGATCAGGCGTTTGTGCACGAACTCGATCGCGCCCACGTCAAGCCCTCGCGTGGGCTGGTGGGCGATCAGGAGCCTCGGATCGGACGCCACCTCGCGGGCGACGACAACCTTTTGCTGGTTGCCGCCGGACAGCGAGGAAGCGAAGGAGTCGCGATCCCCGCCGCGCACGTCGTACTCGCGCAGCAGCTGTCCGGCGCGGGCGCGCCAGTAGCTAATGCGCAGCCAGCCGAGGGCGCTGAACTTGGGACGGCGGAATTCACGCAGAGCGATGTTCTCAGTCAGCGTGAACGGCAGCACGAGGCCGCGACGGTGACGGTCCTCCGCGATGTGTGCCACGCCCGAGTCGGTCGCTGCCTGAACACCGCGCCCCGTGATATCCGTGCCGCCCACGACGACCCGCCCTTGCGTTGGCGCGCGCAGCCCCGCGATCGCCTCGACCAGTTCCTGCTGCCCGTTGCCGTCGACGCCGGCGATCGCGACGATCTCACCTTCCCGCGCGGTCA
>JAFASQ010000134.1 GCA_019244395.1 Solirubrobacterales bacterium
CCGGGCCGTGAGGCCTATCCCGGCGACGTCTTCTACCTGCACTCGCGGCTGCTCGAGCGAGGCGTCAAACTGAACGATGACCTCGGCGGCGGCTCGCTCACCGCGCTGCCGGTGATCGAGACCCAGGCCGGAGACGTGTCCGCCTACGTCCCGACGAACGTGATCTCGATCACCGATGGCCAGATCTACCTCGAACCCGGCTTGTTCAACTCCGGGGTGCGCCCGGCGATCAACGTTGGCATCTCGGTCTCGCGTGTGGGCGGCAACGCGCAGATCACGCCGATGCGCCGGGTCGCCGGCCGCCTGAAGCTGGAGCTGTCGCAGTATCGCGAGCTCGAGGCCTTCTCGCAGTTCGGCTCCGAGCTCGATCCGGAGACCCAGCGGACGCTGGCCCGCGGCGAGCGGCTGGTCAAGACGCTCAACCAGGCCGAGCGCCACCCGATGCCCGTCGAGGACCAGGTGATCCAGGTATACGCCGCCACCAACGGGTACCTCGACCGGATCGTCACGGATAAGGTCGACCGTTTCCTCGCCGACCTCACCGATCACGTGCGGGGCAACGAGCCGGAACTCCTGAAGAAGGTCGGCGGGGGCGACTGGAGCGATGAGACGCAGCAGGCGGTCGAGAAGGCGGTCTCGAGCTTCGCCGAGGACTTCGGCTTCGATCTCGACGAGGAGGGTCACCCGCTCGAGGAAGGCGACGAGGGGGCCTCGCGCGACGGCCGACACGACGGCCGCGCCGAGCGCGAAGAGCGCGACGAGGGCGAGGAGAGCGAGGATCGCGAACGGGAGGAGCAGGCGCAGCCGGCCTGAGTCGGCGCCTGAGCTCGATCGATGCCCCAGTCGCAGCGAGACGTTCGCAACCGCATCGGCGCGGTCAAGAACATCCAGAAGATCACTCGCGCGATGGAGATGGTCGCGGCCGCTCGCCTGCGGCGGGCCGAGCAGCGGATCGAGGCGCTACGGCCGTACGCCGACGCGATCCGGCGGATGACCCGCCAGGCGGCTGAGGCGGCGGGCAACGTCCCACGTCTGCCAATCCTCCAGGAGCATGACCAGATGGAGCGCGTCGGCCTCCTGCTCGTCGCGGGAGACCGAGGCCTCGCCGGCGCTTTCAACTCGAACATCGTCCGTGCCGGCGTGGCGGCCGGACGGCAGCACGATGCGGAAGGCCGCACACCGGTGTACTTCGCCTCCGGACGTCGGCCGGCGACGTCGCTCACCTTCCGCGGACTCGAGCCGGCCGAGAACTTCACCGGGTTCACCGACCGGCCGGCCTATGCCGACGCCCGGCGGATCGCCGAGCGGCTGATGGCCGCCTACATCGACGACGAGATCGACAAGCTGGAGATCTTCTACAACGGCTACATCTCGCCGGTCACGCAGGAGGTCCGGCGCGAGACGCTGCTGCCCCTTCAGCAGGCGACCGTGCTGGAAGAGTCGGACAAGGACGAGGAGGAGGCTCGCGATGACCGCGGATCTGGGCACCGGCCGGAGGTCGAGTACGAGCCCGACCCGGAGGACATCCTCAGGCGCCTGGTGCCGGATTACGTCGAGATTTCCGTGTTCCGGGCGCTGCTCGAGTCGACCGCGTCCGAGCATGGCGCGCGCATGACCGCGATGCGCAACGCCTCGGACAACGCGGGAGAGTTGATTCAGACCCTTACGCTGGAGATGAACCGAGCCCGTCAGGCCGAAATCACCCAGGAGATCCTGGAAGTTGTGGCGGGAGCGGAAGGGCTGTCCGGGTAGACCTACACTGGAGAAGCTATGTCAGTAGCAGAAGAACAGCGCAGAGAAGCCTCGGAGGGAGAGCCCGGGAAGCAGAACACCGGCCGGATCGAGGAGATCCAGGGCGTGGTGATCGAGGCCGTGTTCCCCGACAAGCTGCCCGAGATCAACCACGCGATCAAGGTGCGGCGTCCTGAGGTCGGCCGAGAGGAGGAGGCGATCGCCGCGGAGGCTTCGCCGGCGGAGGCCGAGGACTGGCTGGTGTGCGAGGTGCAGCAGCATCTGGGCGATGACCGCGTGCGCGCGGTGGCGATGGACACCACCGACGGGCTCTCGCGCGGCACCGAGGTGATCGACACCGGCGCACCGATCACCGTACCGGTCGGGGACCAGACGCTCGGACGGATCTTCAACCTGCTCGGAGAGCCGATCGACATGGGCGACGAGCTGCGCGGCGAGGTGCATCGCTGGCCGATCCACCGCGACGCGCCCACCGTCGAGGACCTCACGCCGACGGCCGAGATGTTCGAGACGGGCATCAAGGTCATCGACCTCCTGGCTCCCTACGCCAAGGGCGGCAAGGTCGGCCTGTTCGGCGGGGCCGGCGTGGGCAAGACCGTGATCATCCAGGAGCTGATCCGCAACCTGGCCGAGGAGCATCAGGGCCTGTCGGCCTTCTGCGGCGTGGGTGAGCGCTCGCGCGAGGGCAACGACTTGTGGCTCGAGATGAAGGAATCCGGCGTGCTCGAGAAGACCATGCTGGTGTTCGGTCAGATGAACGAGCCGCCCGGCGCGCGCATGCGAGTCGCGCTGTCCGGCCTGACCATGGCCGAGTACTTCCGCGACGAAGAGGGCCAGGACGTGCTGCTGTTCATCGACAACATCTTCCGCTTCGTCCAGGCCGGCTCGGAGGTCTCCGCGCTGCTCGGCCGGATGCCCTCCCAGGTCGGCTATCAGCCGACGCTCGAGTCCGAGATGGGCGAGCTCCAGGAGCGGATCACCTCAACCACCAAGGGCTCGGTGACCTCGATCCAGGCCATCTATGTCCCGGCCGACGACCTCACCGACCCCGCTCCAGCCTCCGTGTTCGCGCACCTCAACGCGACCACCACGCTGTCGCGGTCGATCGCCGAGAAGGGCATCTATCCGGCTGTCGACCCGCTCGACTCCACCTCCACGATCCTCAAGGAGGAGATCCTGGGCGAGGAGCACTTCCAGGTGGCCAACGAGGTCAAGCAGGTGCTCCAGCGCTATCGCGAGCTCCAGGACATCATCGCGATCCTCGGCATCGACGAGCTCTCCGACGAGGACCGGCTCACGGTGAACCGCGCGCGCAAGATCGAGCGCTTCCTGTCCCAGCCGTTCCACGTGGCCGAACAATTCACCGGCACGCCGGGCGTGTACGTCCCGATCGCCGAGTCCATCCGTGGCTTCAAAGAGGTCCTCGAGGGCAAGCATGACGACCTGCCCGAGCGCGCTTTCTTCATGAAGGGGACGATCGACGAGGTGGTCCGCGATGCTCGCGGCGACAGCGGCGAGGAGTCCGACCAAGGCGAAGAGGATGCCAAGGCTTCCGACGATGCCGAGTCCGACGAGCAGACCGACTCCGGCGCGGAACGCGACGGCAACGGCGAGGAGTAGGACTCACTTGGCCCACGAGAAGTTCCGCGTCGAGGTCCTCACCCCCGAGGGAGAGGTCTTCAACGATGAAGTGGAGATGGTCTCCACGAAGACCGCGGTCGGGTCGATCGGCGTGCTGGCCCACCACCAGCCCATCTTGGCCATGCTCGACCCGACCGAGCTACGTCTCTACGACAGCGAGTCGCAGTGCGTACGCTTCGCCCAGGCCGAGGGCTACATGCAGGTGGCCGACAACCGGGCGCTGCTCTTGGTCGAGGAGGCGCACGCACCCGGGGATCTCGACGCCTCCAGCCTGCGGGAGCGCCTGCAGCAGGCCGAGCGCGAGCTCGAGTCGGCCGGCGATGACACCGAGAAGCGGCGGGTGGCCGAGCGCGACAAGGCGCGGCTTGAGACGTTTCTCAGCATCGCTGAGGCGTAGGGCTCCTATTCTTTCCGCATGCTGGACGAGCTCGTCCTGGCCGAACGGCTGATCTCCTACGACACCTCTCGGCCGGAGGAGATCGTGGCCGCGGCAGGATTCGTCAAGGGCTGGCTCGAATCCCGCGACATCGAGGTGCGCCACCACGATCACAACCGGCTGCCCGTGCTAGTCGCGGAGGTGGGACCGCCGGCCGACGCCGGGGACTACCCCTGCGTGGTGTTCCACGGCCATCTCGACGTGGTCCCAGCCCATCCCGAGCAGTTCTATCCGCGAGTCGAGGGTGACCGCCTGATCGGCCGGGGCGCGTATGACATGAAGGGCGGCCTGGCCGCGATGATGTGCGCGCTCAAGGACCTCGAGCGACAGACACGCGTCCGGGTCCGGCTGATCTGTGTTCCCGATGAGGAGTCCGAGGAGCTCGACGAGCGCTCCACCGACGATGCGGTCAGCCGGGGGCTGGGCGGCGACTTCGCGATCACCGGCGAGCCGACCAATCTGCACATCGGGGTCGAGGCCAAGGGCGTCCTGGTCATGCTCATCGCGGTGCGCGGCCGCGCTGCCCACAGCTCCACCCCCTGGCTGGGCGACAACGCGGTGCTCAAGGCGGTCGACGTGTTCCGTGCGATCGAGTCGCTCCCGTTCTCGCGGGAGTCCTCGGAGATGTTTGACCGGCCGTCGATCAACCTGGGTCGGATTCAGGGCGGGGACGCTCTGAATATGGTCCCCGACGAATGCTCGATGGCGGTCGACATCCGTTTCCTCCCCGGACAGGACCCGGACGACATCCTCGAGCAGGTCGGCCGGATCCCGGAGTGCGAGGTGGTTAAGACGTTCATCTTCCCGCCGGTCAGCGTGACCCGGGCCAACCCGTATGTGCAGGCGCTGCGCGACGCGGTGGCGCGCGCGATTCCCGACAAAGAGGTGATGAGCGTCGGGCGCGACGGGGCGTCGGACGCCGTGGCGTTCATGGCGGCGGGGATCCCGGCCGTCGAGTTCGGACCTGACGGCGCCGGGCACCACGGGCCCGAGGAGTGGGTGTCGGTGTCCTCGATGGCGAGATATCGCCGTGCCCTGGGGAACTTTGTGCGAGCGCTGCCGATGTGGCTGGAACGCCCGGCGCACGACGCCGCCGGCGCCCCGGAGGATCGCCACGCTGTCGTTGAGGAGCCGCGCGGCGGGCTTACCGCGATCGATGGAGGACGGGCGTGAGGCTCATCCCGAGATCTCGCGCCGGGATGCTGCTGCGGTCTGTGCTCGCCGCGGCGCTGGTGATCGGATTCGCGGCCGCCACGACGGCGGTGGCGGGGCTGCTCCAGGTCAGGCAGATCACTCAGTACATCGACGCGACGCCAGCGTTCCGCTCATCGCCGTCGGTGAGCGTTCCCGACCCGGGTAGCCCCCAGACGATCCTGCTGGTTGGATCCGACCATCGTGCCGGCACGCCATGGAGCTCAGCCAACACCGACACGATGATGCTGGTCCGCATGAATCCGAGCTCATCGACGATCAACCTCCTATCGGTGCCGCGCGACCTCAAGGTTCAGATTCCCGAGGGTGGAGTGCCCGTGACCGGCAGGCTGAACGCGGCTTACTCGATCGGGGGACCGAACCTGCTGGTGAAGATCCTCGAGCAGCAGGTGTTTCAGGGACTGAAGATCAACCACGTGATCGACATCAACTTCGGCGGCTTCGAGCAGCTGATCAACGCGATCGGCTGCGTGTACACCGACGTCGACCATCGCTATTACAACAACACGGCGCTGACCAACTATTCAAGTGTCGACATCCAGCCCGGCTACCAGAAGCTGTGCGGGGCCGATGCCCTGTCGTTCGTGCGCTTTCGCCACTCCGACAGCGACATCGTCCGCAACGCGCGCCAGCAGGACTTCCTGCGTTGGGCCAAGTCGCAGTTCTCCCAGGATCAGATCATCAGCGAGCGCGATGCGCTGCTGAAGATCTTCGGCGCACAGGCCCAGACCGACCACAATCTGCACACCACCGACGGCCTAATCAACCTGTTCGACCTGGTGGCATTCTCGGCCACCCATTCGATCAAGCAAATTCAATTCCCAGCCATCCTGTTGCCGTGCCCACCCGTCCCTCCGAACGCGAGCAGCACCCTGCAGCAGACGCCGTGCTACGTGGCCGCCGATTTCGGTGCCGAGCAAGTGACGTTTCACCAGTTCATGACACCGACGACGCCCCGGCCCGGGCCGGCCGCGGGCAGCCCGTCGGCGAGCGCCGCGGGTGGCAAGCCAGGGCCGGGCGGCGGCGCGACCGCGCCCGGTCTGACGGCCGCCGCGGGCTACGGCGCCGGTCAGGCCCAGGCGCTTGGTCCGCTCGGGATCCCGATCTACGTCCCGAGGCTCATCCTCGCGGGCTCCAACTACTGCTCGAGCAACACGAACGTGTGCCCGCTGGAAACCGCCAGTCCCGGCTCCTATCCGCGGGCGTACCTGCTCCACGACCGGCAGGGCGTCACCCACTACTCCTACCGGATGACGCTGGTGATGAACCCGACTCTCGGCCAGTACTACGGCGTGCAAGGTACGACTTGGCAAAACCCGCCGATCCTGAACAGCCCGAGCGGGACGCGCTTCGTGGCCGGCAAGCAGCTGCTGCTCTTCGCCAACGGCAGCAAGCTCAGCCTGGTCGCGTGGCGGACGGCCCAGGGCGTGTACTGGATCTCGAACACGTTGACCGATGATCTGAGCAACCGGCAGATGATCGCGATCGCCGCCTCCTTTACCAAAGCCGGCGGCAAGTAGCCCGCTACGCTCTGCGGCCCATGGCCTCGGAAAGAGAACCGATCGCGGTGATCGGCACCGGCTACGTCGGACTCGTCACCGCCGCCGGATTCGCTCAGCTGGGCAGCGATGTGTGGTGCGTCGACATCGACGCCGACAAGATCGCCCGCCTCGAGCGCGGTGACGTTCCGATCTACGAGCCCGGCCTGGCCGAATGCATCGCGGCGAATCGCCGGCGCTTGCATTTCTCCACCGAGCTCACGCCTGCCCTCGAGCATGCCCGGCTGCTGTTCGTGGCCGTCGGCACGCCGCCCACCTATTCCGGCGACGCGGACCTGTCCGCGGTTTATGCCGTCGTCGACGCGATGCCACGCTCGGATCGTCACGCCCTGGTCATGAAGTCGACTGTCCCGGTCGGCACCGGGACTGCGATCGAGCGCAGCTTCGTCGAGCGCGGTAAGGCTGGCTTCGCCTATGTGTCGTGCCCCGAGTTTTTGAAGGAGGGTTCGGCGCTTCAGGACTTCCTGCACCCCGACCGGGTGGTGGTCGGCGACGAGGCTGATTGGGCCGGCGACGCCGTGATCGAGCTCTACGCGCCGTTCGATGCCCCGCTCGTGCGCACCGATATCGCCAGCGCCGAGATGATCAAGCTGGCCGCCAACGCCTTTCTGGCCACCAAGATCTCGTTCATCAACGAGATTGCCAACGTGTGCGAGGAGACGGGCGCCGACGTACTCGAGGTGGCGCGAGGGATGGGGCTCGATCAGCGGATCGGCACGCATTTCCTCAAGCCGGGCATTGGATTCGGCGGGTCGTGCTTTCCCAAAGATGTTTCAGCTTTGAAACAGCTCGCCGGCAACTCCGGCTATCACTTCCAGCTCCTGACCGCCGTCATCGAGGTCAACGAGCTGCAGAAACGGCGGGTGATCGGCAAGCTCCAGAAGCACCTCGGGTCGCTGGTCGGCAAGACGGTGACGCTGCTCGGGCTGGCCTTCAAGGCGAACACCGACGACATGCGCGAAGCCTCTTCGCTGGTGCTATCGGCGCGCCTGCAGGCGGACGGTGCCAGGGTTCGTGCCTATGACCCGATCGCCGAGGCCGAAGCGCGCAGGCTGATGGGCGGGGTGGAGTTCGCCGACGATGCACTTGGGGCGCTCGACGGGGCGGACGCCTGCGTGATCGTCACCGAGTGGCCCGAGTTCGCCCAGCTCGACTGGTCGGGGATCGCCAAGCGGATGCCGGGTCGGCTGGTGATCGACGGGCGCAACTTCGTCGATCCGGAGCGGGTGCGGGCGGCAGGCTTCATCTACGAGGGCATCGGACGGTAAGTGGGCCCGCGGGGTCTCGCGCTGACATGCAGGCGTTGATCCTTGCCGGCGGGGAGGGAACCCGCCTGCGGCCGCTGACGTCGACGATCCCCAAGCCGGTCGTGCCGCTGGTGGGCCGTCCGTTCATCTCGTACATGCTCGAGTGGCTCCGCGCTCATGGCGTGGACGACGTGATCCTCGGCTGCGGCTTCATGGCCGATGCCGTACGGCGGGTGCTGGGTGACGGCACGAGCCTGGGGATCCGCCTGCGCTACCTGGAGGAGCCCAGGCCGCTGGGCACGGGCGGCGCCCTGAAGTTCGCCGAGGAGCTGCTCGGCGACCGGTTCTTCATGCTCAACGGCGACGTGCTGACCGACATCGATCTCACCGCCCAGCTGCGACAGCATGAGCGGACCGAAGCACGGGCGACGCTGGCGCTGTATCCGGTCGACGACCCCTCGGCCTACGGGCTGGTCCGTTGTGGCTCGGACGGTGCCGTGAGCGAGTTCATCGAGAAGCCGGGGCTCGACGAGCTCGACACGAACCTGATCAACGCCGGCGCCTACATCCTCGAGCACGACGTGCTCGACGGTATGCCACCGGCGGGAACGAACGTCTCGATCGAGCGAGAGGTGTTCCCGAACCTGGTCGCGGATGGGCTGTACGGCTACGAGGCAAGCGGGTACTGGCTCGACATTGGCACGCCGGCTCGCTACCTAAAGGGCACCTACGACATCCTCGAGGGCCGGGTGAGCACCGAGGTTGGCCGGGACTTGGGTGAACATGGCCTGGCCCTGGTCGAGGACGCCTCTGTGGAAGGCCGCGTCGTCGCCCCGGTTTTGGTGGGTGCCGGTTGCTCGGTGGCGCGGCGCGCGCTGGTGGGCGATCGAAGTGTTCTCGGAGAGGCGGTGACCGTCGGTGAGGGGGCCCGGATCGAGGCTTCGGTGCTGCTCGAGGGCGTCAGCGTCGGCGCGGCGAGCACGATCAGCGCGTCGATCATCGGCCGCGGGGTGACCATCGGCGAGCACTGCCACATCGAAGGGGGCGTCGTCCTCGGCGAGGGGGTCAAGATCGGGTCTCAGAACACGCTGGCGGCCGGCGCGCGTATCTTCCCGGGCGTGGAGCTGCCCGACGGAGCGATCAAGTTTTGAGCGCCACCATCGATCTGACCCGGGACGCGATCGAGGCGGTCGACTCGGCGCGGCAGATAGACGACATCCTCGGACTCCCCGACCACCTGCGCGACGCGCAGTGGCGGGCGGAATCGGCCAACCTCGAGCCGCACGACTGTCCGGGTGGTCTGATCGTGGCCGGAATGGGCGGGTCGGCGATCGGCGGGGCGCTGGCCCGCGAGGCGCTGGGCGACCGCGCATCTCGTCCGATCGTGCTCGCCCGCGGCTACGCGCTCCCCGCCTGGACGACGCCCGACACCATGGTCCTGTGCGCGAGCTATTCCGGCAACACCGAGGAGACGTTGGCCGTATATGAAGCGGCCGGCGCGCTCGGTGCGCCGCGGATTGTGGCCACCACCGGCGGTAAGCTAGCCGAGGCCGCGCGAGCCGAGCGCGTCCCGGTGATCCCCCTGCCGGGCGGTTTTCAACCGCGTGCCGCCGTGGCCTACTCGCTCGTGGTCGCGCTGGAGGTGGCATGGCTGTGTGGCGCCGGCGAGCGGCTCCACGCCGAGATCGACGTAGCCGCCGCGCACGTCGAGCAGATCGTCGAGATGTGGGGACCGGATGCCACCGGCGATTCCCTGGCCAAGCAGCTGGCGCGTGGACTGAACGGGACCATTCCGCAGGTGGCCGGCTCCGGGCTGACGGCGCCGATTGCCTACCGCTGGAAGACCCAGATCAATGAAAACGCGAAGATGCCGTGCTTCGCCCACGAGCTGCCCGAGCTCGACCACAACGAGATCGTCGGCTGGCAACAGGCATCTCACATCGGCCGCTTCAGCGCCGTGTTCCTCGACGACTCCGACCTGCACCCGCGGATCCGCCAACGGATCGAGTTGACACGTGGCCTGATCGAAGCCGAGGCGGCCGGAACCTACCGGATCGAGAGCATCGGACAGAACCGAACCGAACGGCTTGTCTCGCTGGTCCTCCTAGGCGATCTGGTATCGCTCTACCTGGCGGTCCTGCGCGAGGTCGATCCCACGCCCGTGCCTGGCATCGAGCGGCTGAAGAGCGCGCTCGCGCGCGGCTAGAGGACGGTCCGACGGACGGAGGGTGACCGTTCGGAAGCCCTCGCCGTTATGGCGAGGGCTTCATCGAACGGCGCCCAACCCCCGAGCTCCTGCTAACCCCAGCCCTCTACCTAAGTGCGATGCCCCGCTGCTCGTACAGCCGTCGGTCGGCCACGCCGAGCAGCTCCTCAAGTGTGGCTCCGTCCTCTGGGAATGCCGCGATTCCGATCGTCAGCTCCCAGGGAACCCGAATCTCCATCACCGACCGATGCTCGTCGACCCGGGCCCGGATCCGGCGCAGCACCGGCGCGGCGCCCTCGGCCGTCTGCTCCGCGAGCAGCAGAGCGAACTCGTCGCCGCCGATGCGCCCGACCACGTCGTCGGCCCGGGCCGATTCCTTCATCAGGCCGGCGACGGTCTTGATCAGCTCGTCGCCCACCAGGTGGCCCTCGCTGTCGTTGACCGCTTTCAGCCCGCGCACGTCGACGTACGCGACCACGAACGAGCGGCCGTAGCGGCTGGCACGGGCGAGTTCCCGCTCGGCGGCGGCCATGAAGCCGCGCCGGTTGGGGATGCCGGTCAGCGGATCGGTCTCGGCCGCGGCCGAGATCGCGGCGAAGTCCATCTCGCGCCGGCGGGCGCGGCGGCTGGATCGCCACGCGAGTGCTGCGAAGGCGAGTGCGAGGGCGACTGCTGCGCCCAGCGCCACCCACACCAAGGGCGGGACCAACTGGACGACGTCGCGGACCACGCGTGTGACCGTCGCGCCAAGAGGTGGCAGCCCCGACCCTCCTGAGCTGGGGATCTTCTTCCCGGCCTGGTGCGGGCCCGTGGACGCGCGCGCGGCCGGGGTGCTGGCGCCGGCCGGCCCGCCGGTGGCAGTCGGCGCCGCGGCGAGGAGCGTTCCGCCGGCGGGCGCGGTCGGGCCGGTCGTGAGGGCTGCGAGAGCGGCGCTCCCGCCCGCGGTGCCCAGCGGTATGACCGAGATCGGGCCGCCCGCGGCGCTGCCGCGGGTGACGTTCACGAACGGCAGTGAGGCCGAGCTGAAGTTCTGGAGCGCCGAGCCCAGCGGCAGGTTGCGACTCGACGGCGAGGTCGGGGGGACTGTCGAAGGCGGCGGGGTGAACGTCAGCGACCCGGTCGCGACGGCCGACGTCGGCGCGGGGGGAGCCGCAGGGACCGGCGCGGCGGTCACCGGGAAGTTCGGGGAGGTGCTCGGCGAGATGGGCGCTGACACCGCCGCCGGCACCGCGGCGTTGGTCTGCGGCGCGGTGACGCAGCGGCCGAGGCACACCGCGCCTAGGTCTCCGAGGACCTGGGCCGGTGTCGCGGTGCCGTCGGTGCCGGTCGTGTCGGTGGTGGAGGTCGACGTCGTGTCGGTTGTCGACGTGTCGGTTGTCGTCGTGGTGTCGGTGCCGGCGGTGGTCGTCCCAGTGGTGGTCGCCCCGGTAGTGGTCGTGTCCGTGTTCGTAGTAGTCGCGCTCGCCGGCGCTGCGGCCGGGGTGATCGTCGCCGGCTGGGTCGTCGGCGCGACGGAGGCCGCGGGCGTCGCCGTCGGGGTCGCCGTCGGCTGGGTCGTCGTCGCGGCGGAGGCTGCGGGCGTAGCCGTCGGGGTCGCCGTCGGTTGGGTCGTCGTGGTCCCAGACGTGGTGGTCGTCGCAGACGTTGTAGTGGTCGCCGCCGGGGTGCTCGTCGGCGGCTGGGCCGTGGTCGTCGCAGACGTTGTGGTCGGCGTGGGCGCGGCGGCCGGCGTGGGCGCGGCGGTCGGTGCTACCGCGATCTTCGCCGCCGCCATGACCACCGAAGCGGGCGCCGCGAGGTGGCTGGACCTGGGCTTGATGGCCAGCAGGAACTGCATGGGCGTGCGGTGGGCCAGCGCCTCGTCCGCGAGCCGCTGCTCGCGCACGTGCCGCGCGTACGACCCGTCTCCCGCGGCCGCTGCGCCAACCCCAAAGCCCGCGCAAGCCAGTGTGACGACCAGTGCTACCGTGCCGGCGCCCTTGCTGCGCTGAATCATTGGCCTCCGCCTTCGGGACGGCTCCATGCCCGGCCTCCGGCTTCCTGGTTCGGGGTTGATCAGCATGCTAGGCGCGACTCCGGGTCTTGGGTCGTATTTCGACAAATGTCGGAGGGGACTTGAGGGTTTGACTGGAAAAAAGGGTCCGAAACGTCGCCAGAACCTTGACAATGTCGTGGTAAGGTTGTGAGGCGATGGAAGGATTGACCATCAACGAGGCGGCGCGGACGACCGGCTGGTCACCGCGGATGCTGCGATATGTAGAACAGACGGGCCTGGTTTCGCCGGCTCGCTCGCCCGCTGGCTACCGCCTCTATGGACCCGCCCAGCTCCAGCGCTTGCGCACGCTCAAGGAGCTCCTCGGGCGCTTCGAACTGGGCCTTTCCGACGTCGCCTTCGCCGCGCGCATGGCCGTGCGGCCCGACCTTCGGGACGCGGTCGAGGGCTGGCTGGAGACCGAGGCGCGTCGCCCTGAGGACGTCGCTCCCGGGGACTGGCTGCGGTTCGAACAGGAGAAACACGAAAAGCTGCTGGCTGTCGCTTGAGCGCGACCGCCCGATGACCCCGACCGTTGGAGGGATGATGAGCACGATCGCTGCCAAGGCCGACTTCAAGGTGGCCGATCTTGGATCGGCCGAGTTCGGCCGCAAGGAAATCCGGCTGGCCGAGCACGAAATGCCGGGCCTGATGGCGGTGAGGCGCGAGTTCGCCGACACCCAGCCGCTGAGCGGCGCCCGGATCACCGGATCGCTGCACATGACGATCCAAACCGCCGTGCTGATCGAGACGCTGGTCGCGCTCGGAGCGGAGGTTCGCTGGGCCTCGTGCAACATCTTCTCCACCCAGGACCACGCCGCCGCGGCGGTGGCCGTGGGTCGCGAGGGAACTCCCGAGGATCCTCGAGGCGTGCCCGTCTACGCCTGGAAGGGCGAAACGCTTGAGGAGTACTGGTGGTGCACCCTCCAGGCGTTGACCTGGCCCGACTCGGGACCGAACATGATCCTGGACGACGGGGGCGACGCCACGCTGCTCGTCCACAAGGGCGTCGAGTTTGAGCGAGCCGGCGCGGTGCCGGATCCGGCCAGCGCCGATTCCGAGGAGTTCCGCATCGTGCTCGGGCTGCTCCAGCGCAGCCTGGACGAGGACCCGCAGCGGTTCACGCGGATGGCGGACGGGATACGCGGCGTCACCGAGGAGACCACCACCGGTGTGCATCGCCTGTATCAGTTCGCCGAGCGCGGGCAGCTTCTCTTCCCCGCGATCAACGTCAACGACTCCGTGACCAAGAGCAAGTTCGACAACAAGTACGGCTGCCGGCATTCACTGATCGACGGGATCAACCGCGCCACCGACGTGATGATCGGCGGCAAGCTCGCGGTGGTGTGCGGCTACGGCGACGTCGGGAAGGGGTGTGCGGAGTCGCTTCGGGGGCAGCGGGCGCGCGTGGTGGTCACCGAGATCGACCCGATCTGTGCGCTGCAGGCGGCGATGGACGGCTACCAGGTCCTGACCCTCGAGGACGTGGCGGAGCAGGCGGACATCTTCGTCACGGCAACGGGGAACCGCGACGTGATCACGGCCGAGCACATGGCGCGAATGAAGCATCAGGCAATCGTCGGAAACATCGGCCACTTTGACAACGAGATCGACATGGCCGGTCTCTCGAGGGTTCCGGGCATCAGGAAGATTGGGATCAAGCCCCAGGTTGATGAGTGGGTCTTTCCGGACGGCCATTCGGTGATCCTCCTGTCCGAGGGCCGGCTGCTGAACCTCGGCAACGCCACCGGCCATCCGAGCTTCGTGATGTCAAACTCGTTTACCAACCAGGTGATCGCCCAGATCGAGCTGTTCGGTCATAACGACATCTACGAGCGGCGCGTCTACACCCTGCCTAAGCACCTCGACGAGAAGGTCGCCCGGCTGCACCTGCCGGCGCTCGGGGTCAAGCTCACCGAGCTGAGCCAGGGTCAGGCGGCGTACCTCGGGATCCCGGCCGAGGGGCCCTACAAGTCCGACCACTATCGCTACTGAAATCCGGCCGGTCTGAGGGGCGGAGCGGGTCGTGCCTTAGCGCAGATCGCGATGGCGAAGACGCGCCTACCGCCCCATGAGATCGCCGATCTCGGCTTGGCGCCGGTAGGTCAGTCGCGGGTGGCGTGGGCCGGCGGTCAGATGCCGGTGCTGGCGCGCATCCGCGAGCGGTTCGCGTCGGAGCGACCCCTGGAAGGCATACGGGTTGGCGCCTGTCTGCATGTGACGGCCGAGACCGCGAATCTGATCTTGGCCCTCGCCGACGGCGGCGCCCAGATCGCCCTGTGCTCCGCCAATCCGCTGTCCGCCCAGGACGACGTGGCCGCCGCGCTCGTCTACGAGCATGGGATCGAGGTGCGGGCGCTGCGCGGCGAGGACGTCGACACCTACGTACGGCACGTCCGAGCGCTGCTCGACGGCAAGCCGCACATCACCGTCGACGACGGCGCGGACCTGATGATGACCGCGCACGGTTTGGGCGGCGCCGCGCTCGAGGAGCTGATCGGCGGAACCGAGGAGACCACCACCGGTCTCGTGCGATTACGGCGCCTCGAGGCCGAGGGCAAACTGTCGCGCACGGTGCTGGCGGTCAACGAGGCACGCACCGAACGAGCCCTGAACGACCGGCACGGAACCGGCCAGTCGGCGCTCGACGGGATCATCCGGGCCAGTCACGTGCTGCTCGCCGGTCACACTCTGGTCGTGGTCGGGTATGGGTGGGCCGGTCAGGGCATCGCCGAGCGCGCCCGCGGCGCCGGCGCGGCCGTGATCGTGTGCGAGATCGATCCGCTGCGTGCGCTGGAGGCCCGCATGGCCGGCTACGAGGTGATGCCCGCACTCGACGCGGCAGAACGCGGCGACGTGTTCGTCACCGTCACCGGGTCGCGGCGCGTCCTCCGGGGCGAGCACTTCACGCGGATGAAGGACCGCGCGGTGCTGGCCAACGCCGGACACTTCGACGTAGAGCTCGATCTGGAGGAACTCAGGGAGCTGGCCGCCGACGTGCGCGAAGTCCGCCCGCTGATCGAGCAGTACACGCTCGAGGATGGCCGACGGCTCAACCTGCTGGCGCGGGGGAGGGTGGTCAACCTGGCCGCCGGCGAGGGCCATCCGGCCGCGGTGATGGACGTTTCCTTTGCACTCCAGGCGCTATGCGTGGAGCACCTGGTAAGCGGCCGCCACGAGCTTGCTTCGGGCGTCCAGCAGGTGCCGGAATCGATCGATCAGGAGGTGGCCACGCTCAAGCTCGCCGCGCTCGGTGTGGCGATCGATGAGCCCACGCCGGAGCAGCAGAGCTACCGAGAGTCGTGGACGTGAGAAGATTCGCTTAATGGAGAGGGCCAGCGGACCTCCGCTCCGAGGCGGGATCGATTTGGGCGGCACCAAGATCGAGGCGATCGTGGTCGACGCCGGCCACGAGGTCCTCGGCTCATCCCGCCACCCGACCCCGTCAACCGGCGGTCCGGAGGCTGTCGCCGCCGAGTTGGTGGCCGCAATCAAGGACGCCTGCGAGGGCGCCGGCGCCGAGCCGGCGGCGCTTCAGGGGGTTGGTGTGGGATCCCCCGGTGTCGTCGACGAGGCGACCGGTGCCGTGTCCACGGCACGGAACCTGCCCGACTGGGAGGGCAGCTTCGAGCTCGGTGCCACCCTAAGCCGCGAGCTCGGCACGCCCGTGTTCGTGGGCAACGACGTGCAGGTGGCGACCGATGCCGAATTTGCCCTGGGCGCCGGCCGCCCGTACGGCTCGCTGCTCGGCGTCATGTGGGGCACCGGCGTTGGCGGCGGCATCATCCTCGACCAGAAGCCGTGGCTCGGGCGAGGCGGCGCGGGCGAGATCGGCCACGTCGTCGTCAAGATCGACGGCCGGCGCTGTCCGTGCGGCCGCCGCGGCTGCATGGAGGCGTATGCCGGGCGGGCGGCGATGGAAGCCCGGGCTCGCCAGCGGGTGGAGAAGGGGGAGAAGACCGATCTGTTCAAGCTGATGAAGGACCGTGGCCGCACCAAGCTGACCAGCGCGGTCTGGGCGAAGGCCCTCGACCGCGGGGACAAGCTCGCGACTGAGCTGCTCGACGAGGCCGTCGAGGCGCTCGGCGCCGGCATCGCCTCGGCGCAGAACCTGCTCGAGGTCGAGGCGATCGTGATCGGCGGCGGCCTCGGGGTGCGTCTCGGCGAGCCGTTCGTGCGCCGGATTCGCAAGGCGATGATGCCGCACACGTTCAACGACGCCCATCCGCCTGACGTGCTGCTGGCCGGGCTGGGCGACCTGGGCGGCGCGCTCGGAGCCGCGCTGCTGGTGAGCCGGCGGCTCGAGGGAGAGCCGGCGCCGGTGGCGGTGGCGTCTTCGGGGGGTGGTGCTGCTTCTGCAGGGGATGCGCCGGTGGGCGACGCTGGTTCCGGCGGCGATGGTGCCGAGACGGCGTCGACGCCCGCCGCTGGCGATTCGGCACCTGCGGGGGAGGCGCCGGGCGCCGAAGACGTTCCCTCCGCCTTGTAAAGCGCAGACCCGCCCCCGCCGGAGCGCCGGCGGCGGTGCATTTCGCGCCAAAGTCCTCCCCGGCGCCGGCGGGCCGTGCACATAAGCGCCTCCGAGGCGCTTATGCCCCCGCGGCGGAGCGCGACGAGGGGATTTCCGACGTTATGCACCGCGGCTCGACAAGGTGGCCATCACGACGTCGTTCCACGACGCCGCGCAGGTTCTCCTGCCCCCGGGGCCGACACAGGCCGGGACGCCGGGACGTTTCGACGTCAGGCCATCCGTCAACGCCCCCGACCCGGCACCCGGACCGCGCCGCCGCCGCAACTGCCACCTCGTCGCCACCCGGACCCTGCCCTCACCCGGCACCCGGACCGCGCCGCCACCGCAACCTCCACGCCGCCGCCACCCGCCACCGCGACCGCGCCGCCACCGCGCCACCGACCCGATTAACACCGCCTAAACAATCGCGATATGGCGGCAGACGCCCGACTTTGGCAGGATGGGCGAGCCGCTGGACGAGTGTTTGCGGCAGAGGAGGGGAGACCGCTGCGCCACGCTTCCCGCGCGAACGGCACGAACGCCCACACGGATGCTGAACGGTTCACGCCCCCACGGCTGATGCCAACCGGGACGCTGGGAGGTTCATGATCGCGCGCGTCGCCGCGGTCGCGTCGCTGGTGACCGCGATCGTCGTGGTGGTGCTGGTGGTGCTCGGGGGAGGCACTACGTACACGCTGCGCGCGAACTTCGTGGACGCCGGCGGTCTGGTGCCGGGCAACGAGGTGCTCATCGGGCCGGCGAAGGTGGGCTCGGTGCAGTCGATATCGCTGACCGGCAACGGCCGGGCCCAGATCAAGATGGCGATCGACTCCGACGCGGCGCCGCTGCACCAGGGCACGGTGGCGCGGATCTACGAGAACTCGCTGTCGGGGATCGCCAACAAGTACGTCGTGCTCGAGCCGGCCGCGCGCGAAGCGCCGCCCATTCCCGACGGCGGGACGATCGGCACCGACCACACGTACTCGTTCGTGAGCCTGGATCAGGTGTTCGACGCGCTCGACCCGCTCACCCGCGCCGGCCTGCAAAACGTCATCCGCGGAGAAGCGGCCAGCATCCAGGGCAAGTCGGCCCAGGCGTCGAAGACGCTCGAGTATCTGGCGCCGGGGCTGGCCAGCACGAGCGACCTGACCGCCGAGCTCGATCGCAACGAGCCGGCGTTCGATGGCCTGCTGGTTCAGGGCGCGCAGGCGATGCAGACGCTGGCGTCGCGCAGCCAGCAGCTCTCAGACCTCATAACCCAGACGGCGACCACGACGGGCGCAATCGCCCGCCAGTCCCAGAACCTCCAGCTCGCCCTGCAACTCCTCCCGGGCACCCTCAACCACGCCACCGGGACGTTCGCCGGACTGCGCAGCACCCTGGACGCGCTCGATCCGCTCGTGGCCGCGTCGAAACCAGCCTCGCGTCGCCTCGTGCCGTTCACGAAGAACCTCAGGACGTTCACCGAACAAGCCCTGCCGACCGTCATCGCGCTCAGCGCGCTGATCCACAACCCGGCCGGCACGGGCGATCTGACCACGCTGCTGCTCCAAACGCCGAAGCTCGCGCAGCTCGCGGCGAGCACCTTCCCCCGGCTAATCGCGGCGATGAACGCCTCGCAGAACCAGCTCGACAGCCTGCGCGAGTACACGCCGGATGTCGTGGCGGCGCTGGCCGACGTCGGCCAGGCCAGCGCCTACTACGACGCGAACGGGCATTACGTCCGGGTCCAGCCGACGTTTTTCGCGTTCGGCACCGACAGCCAGAACCAGCTCGCGACGCGCCCGCCCTCGGAGCGCTATCAGGGCCTGCAGGTCGCCCGCGCCCGCTGTCCGGGTGGGGCGCTGCAGCCCTCGCCGGACGGATCCACCCCCAATCCGGTGCCCGGCTGTCAGCCCGCCTCGACCCCACCCGGCCCATGAGACGACTCGCGCTGATCTTCGCCGTGCTCCTGACCAGCGCAATCGTCGCGGCGATCGCCACCGCGTCGGGACAAGGGGGCGCCGGCGGCGCGTACAAAGTCCGCGCGATCTTCGACGACGCCTCCTTCGCGGTGCCCGGCGAGCAGGTCCGGATTGCCGGCGCCCCGGTGGGCGCGATCGCGTCGCTCGACGTGTGCACCGCCAACAGCACCCGATGCCCGCCCGACACCATGAACAAGGCGGCGGTCACACTTGAGATCGACGACTCGCGCTTCACCCCGTTCCATGCCGACGCGACCTGCGCGATCAGGCCCCAGTCGCTGATCGGCGAGATGTACGTCGACTGCACCCCGGGCACGGCGAGCGCGCCCCCGCTCAGCCGCATCGAGCACGGCCCCGGCGCCGGCACCTACTACCTGCCGGTCACCCGCACCCACTCGCCGGTCGACTTCGACATCCAGCAGGACATCTTCCGTGAGCCGGTGGCCCAGCGCCTGACCATCATCCTCAACGAGCTCGGCACCGGGCTGGCCGCGCGAGGATCGGATCTGAATGCGGTCATCCATCGCGCCGACCCGGCGCTCGGCTACACCGACCAGGTCCTGAAAATCCTGGCCGGCCAGAACCGGGCGCTGGCCAAGCTCGCGACCGATTCCGCGGCGGTCCTAACCCCCCTCGCCCAGCAACGCAAAGCGCTGGCCGACTTCATCGTCCAGGCGAACACCACGGCGGTGGCGAGCGCGGCGCGCGCCAGGGACATCTCGCGTTCGATCCAGCTGCTCCCGAGCTTCCTGCGCCAGCTCAGGCCGCTGATGGTGGACCTTGGCACCCTGGCCGATCAGGGGACGCCGTTGGCCTCCGAGCTGGGCAGCAGCGCGGCGGCGCTGGGCCACGAGTTCACCGAGCTCACCCCGTTCGCCAAAGCGGCCCGCAACGCACTCATCAACCTCGGGACCACGGCACAGAAATCCCAGGCGCCGCTGGTGGCGACGATCCCGCTCGCCAATCGACTGGGCCGGCTGGGCAGCCAGCTCGAGCCCACTGCGACCGAGCTCGACAAACTGACCGCGAGCCTGAACCAAACCGGGGCGATCGGCCAGCTGATGGCGGTGCTCTTCTACGGCACCACCGCCGCGAACGGGTTCGACAGCCTCGGGCACTACGTGCGCGACGAGATCTACGTGAGCGCCTGCACCGGCTACGCCACCAGCCCGGTGACCGGCTGCTCGGCCCGGTTCGCGCGCAGCGCCGCGGCCGCCGCGGACCGGGCGGCCGCCGCCACCACGGCGGCCGTGCCGCCGGCGGCCAGGAGCGCCGTCACCGAGGCTGCGGCGGCGGCCGGCGCCTCGGTGGCGCGCAACGCCTCGGTCCCGCTGCGGCAGCTGCTCGGCTACCTGATCGGAGCCAGTCGATGAGCCCGCGCCGCGAACGCGGGGTCCTGGGAAGCCCGATCCTGGTCGGCGCGGTGACCGTTCTCGCGGTGATCGTGGCCGTGTTCCTCGCCTACAACGCCAACAACGGGCTTCCCTTCGTCCCGAGTTACTCGCTCCACGTCCAGGTCGCGAATGCCAGCGAGCTGACCCATGGCGCCGAGGTCCACTTGGGCGGCTCCCTGGTCGGCTTCGTCGACAGCGTGCAGGCGGAGCGCGCACCCTCCGGTCAGCCGTACGCGCTCCTTGGGCTCAAGCTGAACCGGAGCATCGCCCGCCTCCCGACCGACTCCACGTTCACCATCCGGCTAAAGGGTTCGATCGGACAGAAGTACCTGGCGATCGACGAGGGGCACTCCAGCCGGACCTATCCGAACGGCGCCACCGTGCCACTGCGCTACACCGGCGCCACCGTCGACCTCGACCAAGTGCTGTCGATGTTCGACCAGCCCACGCGGCGGGGCGTCGCGGCCTCGACGATCGGCTTCAGCGACGGTCTGGCCGGGCGTGGGATCGGTGTCAACGACGCGATCGGCGCGTTCGTCCCGCTGCTGAGCAACCTCGAGCCAGTGGCCCGCAACCTGGCCTCGCCCAAGACCGACCTGGGCGGCTTCTTCCGTGGCCTCGAGGCTTTCGCCGGCGCTCTGGCGCCGGTGGCGGGCACCCAGGCCAACCTGTTTGTAGCGCTGGATCGAACCTTCGGAGCGCTGGCGCGCGTGTCGACCCCGTTCCTCCAGGAGACAATCTCGAACACGCCCCCGGCCTTCGAGTCGGTGATCGCCGCTGCTCCGCTCACGCGGCCGTTCCTGACCGACACCGCCGCGCTGTTCAGCGAGCTGCGCCCCGGGTTCGCCACGCTGAAGCAGAGCGCGCCGGTGCTGGCCGACGCGTTTGCCGCCGGCGCCCGCGACCTGCCCGGTACGGCGGCCTTGAACGCCCGGCTCGTGAGCCTGTCCAAAAGCCTGCAGAGCTACAGCCAGAACCCGGCCGTGCAGCAGGGCCTCGACCGCCTGACCCTGACCGCGTCCAGCCTGAAAAGCCCGCTCGGGTTCCTGGCTCCCGTCCAGACGTCGTGCAATTACGTGACGCTGTTCCTGCGCAACTTCGCGAGCGTCCTGTCCGAGAACACATCGTCCGGGACCAGTCTCCGCTTCAGCCTCGTGGCCATCGACGACGTGCTGGGCGGCGAGGCGGTCCCGTCCAGCCGCCCGTACACCACCCCCGTGACCCAGCCGCGCGCCGGGCACGGGCCGCTTCACGTGAACCCGTACCCGAACACCGCCTCGCCGGGCCAGACGGCCGAGTGCGAGGCCGGCAACGAGCCGTATTCGGGCGCCGGCGCGGCGATCGGAAACGTCCCCGGCAACCAGGGGCTCACGACCGAGACGACGGCCGCTCCGACCAAGTCGAAGACCGGGAGCAAGAAGTGAGACGCCACCGCGCACGCGTCTCGAACCTGACCGCCGGCCTCATCGCCGCGGTCGTGGTCGCCGTCGCGGTGTACCTCGCGTTCGGCGGAGCCACGCCGTTCGCCGGCTCGCCCTTCGTGCTCAAGGCGCTATTCACGAGCCAGACGGAGCTCCACATCCCCTCGCCGGTGCGGATCGCGGGCGTCGACGTCGGCCAAGTGACATCCGTGCAGCGCGTGGGCGGTTCCTCGGATGCCGCCGTGGTCACGATGCACATCGACGGCAACGGCCTGCCGATCCACGCCAACGCGACGGCGGCGGTCCAGTCCCGGATCTTCCTCGAGGGCAACTTCTACGTCGACCTTCGCCCGGGCTCGCCGAACGCCCCCCTGCTCGCCTCCGGGGCGACGCTACCGGCCGCTAACACCTCGGGCCCGGTCCAGCTCGACCGGGTGCTGGCGGCCCTCACCTCGAACGCCAGGGCAAACCTGCAGACGCTGGTCCAGGGGTTCGGTGCAGGCCTCAACAGCGCGCCGACGCCCGGCCAGGACGCGACCCAGGACCCGAGCGTCCGCGGCCTCACCGGCGGGCAGGCGCTGAACGAGTCGCTCCGGTACTCCGCCGACGCCTTCAAGGCCTCGGCGATCGTGAACCAGGCCCTGCTCGGGGTCGAGCCGCACGATCTGAGCCGCTCGGTGGTCGGCAACGAGCAGGTGTTCCGCGCCCTCGCCTCGCGGCAGGCGGAGCTACAGGGCTTCGTAACTACGTTCGACGCGACGATGCGCGCGTTGGCCGCGCGCCAGCAGGACCTGAGCAACACGATCGCGGCCCTGCCGCCGTTGCTGCGCACGGCCGACCGCGCGCTTACCTCGCTCGACGCCTCCTTCGGCCCGACCCGCCAGTTCGCAAAGACGATCCTCGCGGGAGTCGAGCAGCTCGGGCCCACCATCGACGCGGCGCTGCCGTGGCTCGCCCAGGCCACCGCACTGGTCTCCCGGCGCGAGCTCGGTGGGCTCGTGGCCGACCTCGCGCCGGCGGTCGAGCAAACCGCCAGCACCATCCGTGCGACCACGGCGCTGGTGTCGGCGAGCGACCAGCTTGCCCGGTGCGTGACCCACAACCTGGTGCCGACCGGCAACCAGGTGATCCAGGACCCGCCGGTATCGAGCGGCATGCCCATCTATCAGGAGCTCCTCTCCTCGGCGGTCGGGATTGCCGGCGCGGCCCAAAACTTCGACGGCAACGGCCGCTACCTACGTTCGACGCCGGCGGGCGGCTCCACGCTCGTGCAGACCAGCAACCTCGGGTCTCAAGGGCCGCTGTTCGGCAACGCCGTGCTGCCGCCGCTTGGGACTCGCCCGGCGTGGCCGGGCCAGGCGCCGGCGGTCAACAGCAGCACACCCTGCTTCCAGAACACCCCGCCGGATGTCAACCGCGTCGCCACGGGGGCCGGGCCGTGAGGCGCGCGCTCGCGACTCATCGGCGCGACTTCGTGGCCATCATGGGGCTGGTCGTGCTCGCCCTCGCCATCGCGGGCTACGTCCTCTATCACCAGCCCGCCTTCACGTTCAACCAGAACTACTACAGCGTCGAGGCGCAGTTTGCGAATGCCGCAGCGGTAACCCCCGGGCAGGGCCAAGCGGTGACCATCGCCGGCGTCCAGGTAGGTCAGGTCGGCGCGGTCCGCCTAGACAACGGACGCGCCGTCGTGACCATGAACATCTACCGACGGTACGCGCCGATCTACCGGGACGCCACCGTGCTGCTGCGCCCGCGCACGCCGCTGAAGGACATGTACCTGGCGCTCGATCCCGGCACTAAGCAGGCCGGCTCCGTGCCCGACGGCGGGACGCTCAGCGCCTCGGCCACTGCCCCCACCGTCGACCTCGATCAGATCCTCGCCTCGCTCGACGCCGACACCCGCAGCTACCTGCTGCTCCTGCTCTCGGGCGGCGCCCAGGCGTTCCGTGACCCGTCCAGGGCCGCACAGGAGGCCGCGGTCCAGCCCGGTCCCGGGGCCACCCCGAGCCCAGCCGCAGTTGATGCGCTGCGGGGCACGTTCAAGCGCTTCGCTCCGCTGGGCCGAGACACCCGGACGTTCGCCACCCTACTCGCGGCGCGCAATGGCAACCTGCGCCAGGCCATCCACAGCCTCCAGCAGGTGGCCACCTCACTCGGCAGCGTGGACGGGCAGTTGGCGTCGCTGATCGCCGCCTCGAACACGAACTTCTCGGCGATCTCCTCCCAGGACGCCAACCTGCAGGCCGGCCTCGCGCTGCTTCCGGGCACGCTCACCCAGACCAACCAAACCCTGGGCAAGGTGCAGCGCTTCTCCGCCCAGCTCGGCCCCGCGCTCAGTCAGCTCCTGCCCTTCGCGCGCGCGCTCGCCCCGGCGCTCGAGGCATCCCGGCCGCTGTTCCACGACACCACGCCCGTCATCGAGAACCAGCTGCGGCCGTTCTCGACCGCCGTGCAGCCGCTGGCCCAGGCGCTGCGCCCCGCCGCTACCAAGCTGGCCAAGGCGACTCCACCTCTAACCCGATCCCTCCAAGTGATCAACGGGCTGTTCAACACGCTCGCCTACCAGCCGAAGGGCGGCGAGCAGGGATATCTGTTCTGGGGCTCGTGGCTGGCTCACATCGCGGCGAGCCTCACGGACCTTCAGGATGCCCACGGGCCCACCGTCCGCGGAATCTTCATGGCCACCTGTCCCGCGCTCAACCTGCTCGAAACGACCATCCAGGCCGGCAGCCCCTCGATCGGCCCACTGCTCGACCTGCTGAACGCTCCCGACTTCAGCAAGCTGGGTTCGCCGTACTGCCCGCCGGCGCTCACTCCGTTGACCCGGCGGGCGCCAAGCACCTCGGGGACGAGCCCCGGATGAACAAGCAAGCCCCCAGCCCGGCCCGGATCCTCACCATGGTGGCGTTCGCGGCATCGTGCATCGGGCTGCTGCTGTTCCTGTGGATCTCCTTCGGGGGTACCACATCACTCGGACCGAAGGGGTACGAGATCAGCGCCGAATTCGATCAGGCGGTGAATCTCGGCAGCCAGGCCGACGTGCGCATCTCGGGTGTGGGCGTGGGCAAGGTCGTGAGCGTCACCCCCGATCGCCGCACCGGGCTGACCAGGGCGGTGATGGAGATCGACCCGCAGTTCGCACCCAGGCCCGCGGACACGCGCGCGATCCTGCGCCAGAAGACGCTCCTGGGCGAGACGTACATCGAGCTTTCGCCGGGGTCACCGAACGCCCGCACGCTGCCCGACGGCGGCGCGATCCGGCCCGCCCAGGTCGCGCCGACGGTGCAGCTCGACCAGATCCTCTCCACCTTCGATCCCGCGACCCGGCGGGCGTTCCAGATCTGGATGCAGCAGCAGGGGACCGCGCTGACGGGTCGGGGGCAGAACCTCAACGCTGCCCTGGCCGAGCTGTATCCGTTCGCGACCAACGTCGACTCCGTGCTCGCCGTCCTGAATCGCGACAGCGCGGCCACCAGCGCGCTGCTGCGCGAGGGAGGACAGGTGTTCTCGGCCGTCGCACGCTCGCCTCTGGCGCTTCAGGCGCTCATCAACAACTCGAGCACTGCCTTCTCGGCCACGGCGGCCCAGGCCGACGCGCTGGCGCAGACGATCAGGGCCTTCCCGGCCTTCCTGGTTGCGCAACGAACCACGATCGATCGTGTTAGACGCTTTGCGATCACCACTAAGCCGCTGGTCGACGAGCTTCGGCCGGCGGCCGTCCAGCTGACCCCGACGCTCAAGTCGCTCGCCGTCCTCGCCCCTGCGCTCAAGAGCCTGCTCGTGAATATCGGACCGCTCACCGCCGCCTCGAAGCGGGGAATTCCCGCGCTCGAGTCGTTCCTGGGCGCCAGCGTCCCTCTGCTCACGCGCCTCAAGCCGTATCTGGGTGGCGTCATCCCCGTGGTCGACTACATCGGCACCTACCAGCGCGAGATCGCCGCGTTCTTCGCGAACTCGACGGCGGCCGGCCAGGCCACCTCCCCGGCCAACGTCGGAGGCAAGCTCCTTCACTACGTGCGGGTGTCGAACCCGGTCAATCCGGAGGCGCTGACTAACTACTCGCGCAGGCTGTCCACCAACCGCGGCAACCCGTACCTGGTGCCGGGCGGCTACAGTAGCCTGCTCCAGGGGCTTCCCGTGTTTGGAAGCTATCTCTGCACGAGTAACCCTCCGCCGGCGATCGGTCCTACCGTCTCGCCGGCGCTTGCCGCGGTCCTGAGCTCCGTCTACTACACGGCGGATCCCAGCGGACCGCCCTGCAAGGCGCAGGAGCCGCTTGGTGCGGCGACCACTGGACAACCTCAAGCTTTCCCCCACCTACAACCACTCCCATGAGCATGGCCGGCTCTGCTTGCACTCAACCACAAAAGGAGGAAGTCAATTGCGGCGAATCGTCGTAGTTGCCACGGCGCTGGCCGTGCTCGTCGCCGCGGCGTCCGCTTATGCGGCCACCGGCGGTTTCAACACCTACAGCGCCAAGCTCAGCTTCGCGCCGAACAAGGCGGGGAGCGCCAAGGCGCCGTCTGCGCTGAGCTTCACCCAGCAGTACACAGCCGGCGGCACCAACGGAAACCGGACCGCTCCGCTGACCGACATCAAGACCAAGATCTACGGGATCGTGCCGAACAGCAAGCCCTTCCCGACCTGTAGCGCGGCCAAGATCGGCGCGGCCAAGAGCGACGCGGGGTGCCCGAAGGGCGCGCTCGTCGCCACGGGCTCGATCACCGCGCTCATCGGCCCGGCCAACAGCCCCTCGGCTCAGGGCCTGCCGTGCGATCCGCTCCTGCACGCCTGGAACGGTGGCGGGAACAAGGTCGTGTTCTTCTTCGTCGATCAGCCCCCGCTCCACACCTGTGCGGGCGGCGCGATCATGACCGGCGGCGTCCCGCCGTTCGTCGGGACGACCAAGGTGGTCGGCAAGACGCTCGTGATGGACACGCCGATCCCGCCCGCCGTCTCGTTCCCGCTCCCCGGGATCGAGGGCTCGCTGACCGGCGAGACGCTCAAGTGGCTCAAGCTGACCAAGAAGGTGAACGGCAAGACCGTGGCCTTCAATCAGTCGGTCGCCTGCAACAAGGGCAAGCGCCCCTACAGCGTGACGTTCACGGCCGTGATGAACGGCCAGTCGCAGTCCGGCAGTGCGTCCGGCACCCAGAAGTGCAGCTGACGCACTAGGTATCGCCGTTGCCGGCGCCCTCGCGATTGTGCGGGGGCGCCGGTAATGGGCCGCCTTCGGCGGCGTCCCTGGGTCCGTTCCGCCGAGCATCCTTGCCCGGCGGCGGTCCGCGATTCCTGTCAGGACGGGATAGAAGGCCCCACGGACGCCGAGCGCAGCGAGGCCCAAAAAAGACCGTCAGGCGATCTCGAACCGTTCGGCCCGTTGCGCGGCGCGCTCGGACTCGTTCAGCATCTGAACGAACAGCACCACCAGCGCGATGCCCATCACGATCGACTGCTCGAGGGCCATCACGAGGCCGGCCATCATCTGGTCCTCCAGCGGGGTGAGCCCCCAGTAGTGCGGCTGGTGCGCGTAGAAGGGGTAGATGACGTGCGGCGCGAAGGCGAGCACGATCCCGAGGATCCCGACCAGGAGCTTGCCGCCGGTCATGTACGCGACCGGCCCGAGGCCGGCCAGGCGCATCCGGCTACGGATGGGGGACAGGACGTGCCACCAGTAGAGCGCGCCGGCCGTGAAAAAGCACAGGTGCTCCAAGGCATGGACGAAGCCGTTCCCCTGGGCCTTGTCGTACAGGGCCGGCACATGCCACAGCCACAGCACCCCGGCATAGAAGATCACCGCGAACACCGGGTGGGCGAAGAACCCGGCACGCTGCTCGATCGTCTGCAACCGCCGCGTGACCGGGCGCAGGAGGACCTTGGTGAGTCCGAGGATAAGCAGGATCGGGGCGACGTCGATGAGCAGCATGTGCTGCACCATGTGCATGACCATCAACTGGTCGCCAAGGGAGTCGAGCGGAGAGACGAGCGCGATGAGAATCGTCAGTACCCCGCCGCCGAACAGCGTCAGCCGCCAGAGGCTCGGGGGATGGCGTTCACCGGGGCGCCGAGCCCGGAGCCAGCCCACCGCATAAAGCCCGACCAGGATGAACACGCCGAGCATGACGGCGGGATCGAACGACCACGAAGTCTCGGGGGTCACGAGCAGGGATTATGCGCGGAATCGAGCGCGGTGCGAATCGACAAACCTCGGGTGGAGGACTAGGCTAACCGGTTCACGCACATCATCCTTCCGAGAAGGAGGTAGCTCGATGCGCATCGAGGTAAAGGGCCGAAACCTGCCCGTCACCGAGGACCTGCGCGAGCATGTCGCTAAGCGCTTTCGCAAGGTCGAGCGGCAGGTGTCGGAACTCGCCGAGCTCGAGGTGGAGGTGTTCGAGGAGCGCAATCCGGCGATCGCCGACGATCAGGTCGCCGAGGCCACGCTCCATCTCAAGGGGGTCACGCTGCGAGCCCGCGACGCCTCACCGGACATCGTCCGCTCGATCAACCTATGCGCCGACGAGCTCCACGTTCAAGTCAAGCGCCACCGCGACAAGCGCCGGCGCCGGCGTGAACAGCGGGCGGCGGCGGCCCAGAACGCCGGCGTCGGCCCCGTCACGCTCGAGGAGGAAGGGCTCGTCGGAGGAGCCCCTTCGGTGGGCGATCAGCTGGTCCCACGGGCGTGAATTCGCCCGCCTGGGAGGCCCTGAGCCCACTGCTACGCTAGCCCCATGTCCATCCTGGACCGCGCCCTTCGCCTGGGCGAGGCGAAGAAGTTCAAGACATACGAACAGCGCGTCGGCCGGATCAACGCCTACGAGGGTGAGCTCGAGCACTACACCGACGCCGAGCTGAGAGAAGCCGCCGACGAGCTGCGCGAGCGCGCGCGGGGCGGCGAGAGCCTCGACGAGCTGCTCTACGAGTGCTTCGCGCTGGTGCGCGAGGCGGGCAAGCGCTCGCTCGGGCTGCGCCACTTCGACGTCCAGTTGATCGGCAGGATGGTGCTGCACGACGGGGCCATCGCCGAGATGAAGACCGGCGAGGGCAAGACCCTGACCGCGACCCTGGCCGTGGTGCTCAACTCGCTGGCCGACCGCGGCGTGCACTTGGTCACGGTCAACGACTACCTGGCCCGCCGGGACGCCATGTGGATGAAGCCGATCTACGACATGCTGGGGGTGTCGGTGGGGGTGCTTCAGAACATGCAGCCCTACGAGGAGAAGCGGGCCGCCTACGCCGCCGACGTCACCTATGGCACCAACTCCGAGTTCGGCTTCGACTACCTGCGCGACAACATGGCCACCTCGCTGGAGGAGAAGGTCCAGCACGGTGGCCGGCAGAAGCCCGAAGAGGGCAAGTCCTACTACCACGCCTACGCGATCGTCGACGAGGTGGACAACATCCTGATCGACGAGGCGCGGACGCCGCTGATCATCTCGGGCGCCCCCGAGCAGGCCGCCGACCTGTACAGGAAGTTCGCGCGCCTGGCCCCGCAGATGAAGCCGGGCAAGACTCCCGAGGGGATGGATCCGCGAATGAAGAAGGAGTTCGTCGCGGACTTCGACTACGAGTTCGAGGAGAAGCACAAGACGATCGCGGTCAGCGAGCGCGGCGTGGCCAAGGCCGAGCGGTTCCTCGGCGTGGACCACCTCTACCGGGCGGAGAACGGCCATCTGGTCAACCACTTGAACCAGGCGCTGAAGGCCGAATCGCTCTATAAGCGGGACGTCGACTACGCGGTCATCGACGGCGAGGTCAAGATCATCGACGAGTTCACGGG
>JAFASQ010000157.1 GCA_019244395.1 Solirubrobacterales bacterium
CCTGTGGCTCCGCCACCACGAGCCCGACACGTACGGAAGGATCGCGCGCATCGCGCTCCCCAAGGACTACGTCCGGCTGCGCCTGACCGGCGAGCACGCCACCGACGTCTCGGACGCGTCCGGCATGCTCCTGCTCGACGTGGCCAAACGACGCTGGAGCGACGACGTGCTGACCCTGCTGGACATCGACCCCGGCTGGCTGCCGAAAGTGCTCGAGAGCCCGGAGACCTCTGGAAAAACTTCCCAGAAAGACACGCCTGTGGCCGCTGGCGCCGGCGACCAGGCCGCCGGCGCGCTCGGCGTCGGAGTCGACCGGCCCGGGCCGCTCTCCATCGCCCTCGGCACCTCCGGCGTGGTCTTCGCCGCGCTGGAGAAATTCTCGGCCGACCCGCAGGCCCGCGTCCACGCCTTCTGCCACGCGGTGCCAGATGCCTGGCACGCGATGGGCGTGATGCTCTCCGCCGCCGGCTCGCTCGCCTGGCTGCGCAACGTGACGGCGCCGAACACCCCGTTCGACACGCTCCTCGAAGAAGCGGACGCCTGGCCCCCCGGCACCGAGAACCTCATCTTCCTCCCCTATCTCGCGGGCGAGCGCACGCCCCACGCCGACGCGGACGCGCGCGGAGCGTTCGCCGGCCTGAGCAACCGCCACGACCGCGGTGCGCTCGTTCGCGCGGTGCTGGAGGGCGTGGCCTTCGGCCTCAGAGACTCCCTCGACCTGATCGCGGAGCTCGGCGCCGAGCCGCCGGAACGCGGCCGCATCTCGGGCGGCGGCGCGCGCAGCGAGCTGTGGACGCAGATCGTCGCTTCAATCCTCGAACTGCCGCTCGAGCGCGTCGCGGTCGACGAGGGCGCCGCGTTCGGCGCCGCGATCCTCGGCGGAGTCACCGGCGGCGCCTGGCCCGACGTGCATGCGGGCGTCCAGGCCACCGTCCGCCCCCGGGACCCGGTCGAGCCGGTTCCCGACTGGATCGAGCCCTACAAAGAGCAGCGCGAGCGGTTCAAGGCGCTGTATCCGGCCCTGAAGGACGCCCTCACCTGAGCGGCCCGGTCGCGACCTCGACCGCTCGGAGCAGTTCGCCGGAGGAAACCACCGCCTCGACTTCGGCCAGCTCGGGCGACAGGTACCGATCCGGGCCCGGCCCCGACACGCGCGAGCGAATCACCAGCCGCGCCGCCCCTGTGCCCGCCGCCGGCGCCAGCGGCGCACGCAGGTCGAGCCCACGCGCCGCGCAGCAAAGCTCCACGGCCAGAATCCGAGTCAGGTTCGCCACCACCAAGCGCAGCTTGCGCGCCGCCCCCCATCCCATCGAGACGTGATCCTCCTGCATCGCGCTGGTCGGCAGCGAGTCCACGCTCGCCGGCGCGGCCAGGCGCCGGTTCTCGGCCACCATCCCCGCCTGCGCGTACTGCGCCAGCATCATCCCCGAGTCCACACCGGGACTCGCGGCCAAAAACGGCGGCAGCCCGTGCGACCGACCTGCGTCGAGCAACCGGTCGGTTCGCCGCTCGGCGATCGCGCCCACCTCCGCCGCGGCGATGGCCAGGTAGTCGCAGGCCAGCCCGACCGGCGCGCCGTGGAAGTTGCCGCACGACTCGACGCGGCCGTCGGGCAGCACCATGGGGTTGTCGATCGCGGACCGCAGCTCCACCGAGGCCACCTCCCGTGCGAAGGCCAGCGCGTCCCGTGCCGCGCCGATCACCTGGGGGGCGCAGCGCAGCGAGTAGGCGTCCTGGACCCGGGGATCGCCGAAGCGGTGACTCGCGACCACTGCTGATCCGGCCAGCAGGGCCCGCAGGTTCGACGCGCTGTCCACCTGCCCGGGCTGGGGACGCAGCGCGATCAGATCCTCGGCGAACGCCCGATCGGTCCCGAGCAGCGCCTCGACCGACATGGCCGCCGCCACGTCGGCTACGCGCAGCAGCCGCTCGAGGTCCCAGATGGCCAACACGAGCATGCCAAGCATTCCGTCGGTGCCGTTGATCAGCGCCAGCCCCTCCTTGGCCGTCAGCTCGAGCGGCTCGATCCCGGCCGCGGCCAAAGCGTCCGCCGCCCGCGTCACGCCCCCATCCGCCAGCACCGACCCTTCGCCGGTCAAGACCAGCGCGCAGTGAGCCAGCGGGGCCAGATCGCCGCTCGCTCCCAGCGACCCGTGCTCGGGAACCAACGGGGTCACGCCTGCCCCGAGCAGCGCGAGCATACGCTCGGCCACCACCGGCCGCGCCCCCGACCGTCCCATGGCGAGCGATCGCGCGCGCAGGACCATCATCGCCCGCACCACCTCCCGCTCGACCGGGGGCCCCATTCCCGATGCGTGCGATCTGATCAGCGAGCGCTGCAGCTGCACGCGGGCCTCGGCCGGGATCCGCACGAGGGCCAGCGACCCGAAGCCGGTCGAGATCCCGTACGCCGGCTCGTCCGCCACGGCCCGCGCCGCCACGACGGCGGCGCTGCGCTCCATCTCCTCGCGCGCCGGGGCGCCCAGGATCACCGGCGCGTCGTCCCGCGCCACCGCCACCACATCCGCCGCGGCCATCCCCTCGGGTCCGAGCTCGACCGGCGCGCTCACTCCGCCGTCACCCGCGCCCCAGGCCCCGGCCTCACCTCGACCGCACCATCCGGGGGCACGCCACGCGGTCCGAACAGCGCGAGCACGCTGCCGCCGAACCCGCCGCCCATGATTCGCGCGCCGACCGCACCGGCCTGCGTGCAGCGCCCGACCGCATCTTCGACCGCGGGCGTCGAGACCTCGTAGCAGTCGCGCAGGCTCGCGTGTGATGCGTCGAGCAGGCGCCCGAGCTCATCCATGTCGCCCCGCTCGAGCGCATCGACCGCGTCGCGCACCCGCTGGTTCTCGGTGATCACGTGCCGCGCCCGGCGCGAGAGCGGCTCATCAAGACGCTCGGCCATCCGGAGCGTGGCCTCCCGCAAACTCTCAACCCCCAGCGCCGAGGCCGCCTCGGCGCACTCAGCCCGGCGCTGGTTGTAACCCGATCCTGCGTGCGTGTGCTCTTCGCCCGAGTCGAGCGTCACCAGCCTGTAGTCCCCCAACTGGAGCGCCACCGACTGCACGTCGAGGCTCTGGAAGTCGATCAGGAGCGCGCGATCGGCCGCGCCGCAAAGCGACGCGATCTGATCGAGCAGGCCAGTCTGGGCGCCCACCCAGTCGTTCTCGATCCGCGAGCACAGCTTGGCGAGCTCGATTCGATCCGGTTCGGCGGCGTCCGACACCGACAGCAGCGCCAGCACCAGCGCCACCTCCAGGGCTGCCGAGGATGACAGCCCCGATCCCCGCGGCAGGGTTCCAGCGATCGCAAGCTCCGCCCCTGACAGGGCCACTCCAAAACGCTCGAGCTCGTGCGCCGCGCCGCGCACGAACGCTCGCCACCCATCCGCGCTCTCGACGCCGCCCAGATCGAAGCTGTCCTGTTCGCCCAGATCCGACGCCACCGCCTCGATCCGCCGGTCCTCGCGCGCGGTCGCCCGCACCGTCACGCCCTCGGTGATCGCGAACGGCAGCGCCAGGCCGTCGTTGTAGTCGGTGTGCTCCCCGATCAGGTTGACGCGTCCGGGCCCGAATGCGCTGGCGTGGATGGGCATCGTTTCACTCGTGGATCATCCTTCGAATCCGCTCCCCCTTCGCGGCTGCAGATCTTCGCCTGCGCGGGCTTGCGGCCCAGTCGGCATCCGGCCTCGCTCTGTGGGCCGCGCCCGCGGTCCTCCTGATGTCCTCAGATGCTCGCATAGCTCTGCTACGCGTCGCATCCCGCGTCCTAGCCAGGCTCGATTTTCGCTCGCGAATGGGGCGCTTATTCTCAGGCTGGTCCACTAGTGTGCCGGGGCGATGTCCGCCGTGAAGTGGGGAATCATGTCGACCGCGCGCATCAACCGCCTTTTCCTGGCCGGCGCCCGCGCAGCCGAGGGCGTCGAACTGACCGCCGTGGCCAGCCGGGACCGCGCCCGCGCCGAGGAGTACGCCCGCGAACACGGCATCTCGCGCGCCCACGGCAGCTACGAGGCCCTGCTGGACGACTCGGATATCGAAGCGGTCTACATCCCGCTGCCCAACTCGCTGCACGTCGAATGGAGCATCCGCGCGCTGCAAAGCGGCAAGCACGTGCTGTGCGAGAAACCGCTCAGCCGCCGCCCGGAGGAGGTCACGCGCGCCTTCGACGTGGCCGAGCAAAGCGGCCGGCTGCTGATGGAGGCCTTCATGTACCGCCACCACCCCCAAACTCGCCGCCTCACCGAACTGCTTCATGACGGGGCGGTTGGCCGGGTGCGGATGATCCGGGCCGCCTTCGGCTTCGTCGCGCCGGACCCGGCGAATGTCCGCCTTCAGGCCGCGCTCGACGGCGGCGGCCTGATGGACGTGGGGTGCTACTGCGTCAGCGCCGCCCGGCTCATCGCCGGCGAGCCCGAGCATGTCAGCGCCGAGCAGGCGCTCGGCGGCGACGGCGTCGACGTGGTGTTCGCCGGCACCATGCGCCACCCCGGCGACGTCCTCTCCCACTTCGACTGCGGTCTGGCCCTGGACAGCCGCGATCTCCTCGAGGTCACCGGCGACGGCGGGTCGGTCCTCCTAGAGGACCCCTGGCATTGCCGCAACCCGCTCATCCAGCTGCGCCGCGACGGTGATACGGAGCGGATCGAGATCGAGCGCGCGAACTCGTACGGACTCGAGGCCGAGAACTTTTCCGCCGCGATCCGGGGTCAGACCGCGCCGCTGCTCGGCCGAGACGACGCCCTCGGACAGGCGAGGACGATCGACGCCCTGTACCGCGCGGCCGACGCAGCCCGATCGGTCAGCCTCACCTGACCCGGGCGTCGACCGCGAAAAAGTCCCTGTCGTCCGGCGTCAGGTAGCGGGTCGCGTCCCGAGACATGTCGGGAAGCAGCTTTTGCGGCGTCGCCGTCCCCCACCCGCCGTAGAAGTTGAACGTGACCCACTCGGAGTTGATGTCGAGCTCCATCGCGCGTACCGCGCCGGCGCGCTGCAGAATCCGCGCGATGCTCGGTGCGGTCTGGAGATCGGCGGCCGCGTAGAGCAGGTTGCCGCGCGCATCGACCCCCACCGCCGAGCGCCACACGCGCACCGCGTTGCCGAGCGTCGCGCCCCACTCGGGTCCGTCGCTCAGGTTCGAAGCTAGCTGCCCGCCGGTCACGATCAAGGGAAGGTTTTGGCGCGCGAAGACGACATCCGGCCCGGGCGCCGGCCCCGCCGCCCACGGCCGCACGTCCACGCGGCCGTCGCGGTATGCGATGAGCGTCGCCTGGCCGTCTCGCAATGGCGCGTAGATCCTCGAGCCGACCACGAACCCGCCGCCGGAATCCTCGAGCTTGAACCCTGAGTTGAAGGTGGCCAGCAGGCGCGGCCGAAACGCCGCCGGTACCTCGGCCGCCTGTACGCCGTCCCCCGGTGGTTCGTAGCGCCCGGGGTACAGGGCCAGCGAGGCCCGCGAGGTGTCGATCCAGGCTACCCCCGCCACCAACTGGGGATAGCTCGGGTCCGGGCGAAACGTCGTGACCAGCACCGCCGGCGCGCCCGCCACCAGCGGCCCGGTTCCGTGCCAGTTGCCCTCCCCCGCCAGCGCCGGCTCGACCGTGGGCGGGATCGCCGGCGGGGCGTAGCCGCGCGCTGATGACGATCCGAGGACCCCAACCTTCGGCAGCGCCCGCAGCGCCGCGCCCCCGGTGGACGGGGCGTTCAACGAGTAGTAGATCGCCTCCACGTCGGACACCAGGCCAGCGGCTCCGTTGTCACGCAGCCATTCCACCACCCGCACGCCGAGCCCCACGTTCGACGGCCGAAGCATCGCGTCGGCGAACGACACGAACACGTCCATGGCCAGAAGTAGGGTGACGAGTGCAGCTATCCGGCGCGCACGGAAGCGGACGGGGCTGGTGGCGCGCCGGTGATGGGCCTGACGCCGCTGATGGGGGCGGCGCTCAGAGGCGCGGTGGCGCGGAACCGCGCGTGGCGGCTCCGGCGAGCGGTGGCGCGGAGTCGCGCGTGGCTCCGCGAGCGCGCGCTCGTACGCGAGGATCCGCTCCTCGTAGCTCCGGATCATCGTGCCGGTGCGCACCCGTCCCGGTTCGCCCGCGCCACTCCACCTCCTGCGACGCGAGGCGATGAGAATCTTGCGAGCGGCCTATCCTGAGGGCATGGCGGCGCGAACCTCAGCGGCCCTCGGCGAGATCATCCGCCGGCAGCGCGAGCTGGCCGAGCTCTCCATGCGCCAGTTCGCCGACCTGGCCGGCATCTCGAATCCGTACCTGTCGCAGATCGAGCGCGGCTTACGGGCGCCCTCGCAGCACGTGCTCGACGCGATCGCCGGCGCCCTCAGCCTCACCTCCGATGCCCTGTATGAGCAGGCGGGTATGACGCCGCCGGGTGCCGAGCCCCTGGACAACGCCGTGCTCGATGCGATCAACGCCGACCCGCGGCTGACCTCGCGTCAGCGCAAGGCCCTGGCCGAGATCTATGAATCGTTCGTGGCCTCGTCGCCCTCCGGCAAGCACAACTCGCAGTGAGCGCGCAGCCAGGCAAAGCCGCGCTGGTCACGGGCGCCGCGAGCGGAATCGGCCGCGCCGTGGCCGAGCGCCTGCAGGCTGACGGCATCGACGTGCTGGCGGTCGATCTGAAGCCCGATCCCGACGGTCCCGGCACCCCGTTCGAGGCCGATCTCACCGACGCGACCGCAAATGAGGCCGCGGTCAACGAGGCAATCAACCGGTTCGGCCGACTCGACGTGGTCGTCGCCAACGCCGGCATCCAGCACGTCTCCCCCATCGAGGAGTTTCCGGTCGATAAGTGGAACACGATCGTCGCGCTGCTCCTCACCAGCCCGTTCCTACTGGCGAGATACTCCTGGGCCGCGCTCAAGGAATCAGGCGCGGGGCGGTTCGTCGCGATCGCCTCGGTCCACGGTCTGGTCGCGTCCCCGTACAAGGCCGCGTACATCAGTGCCAAGCACGGTGTGGTCGGCCTGTGCAAGACGCTGGCGCTCGAGGGCGCCGGCCACGGCATCACCGCAAACGCGATCTGCCCCGCCTACGTCCGCACGCCGCTGGTCGAAAAGCAGATCGGCGACCAGGCTCGCGCCCACGGCCTACCCGAGGACGAGGTCCTCGAAAAGGTCATCCTCGAGCCACACGCGGTCAAGGAGCTGATCGAGCCGTCCGAGGTGGCGGGGGTGGTCGCCTTCCTGGCCGGCCCGGCCGGCAAGATGTTCACCGGCGCCCCGATCACCCTCGACCAGGGCTGGACCGCCCGCTAGCCGCGCGCGCCCTCCGTGGGCACGCGGCCGATCACCTCGCCTGCGCCACCTCCTGGCGCAGCGGACGCAGCGTAGCCTCCCAGCGCAACAGCGAGTCGAGCATCGCGTCCGTCGCCTGCTCCATCACCTCGTTGGCCTGGACCGCCCCGTCGTCCGCGATGAACTGCTGGTAGAACGGGATATTGACCTGCTCGATCACCGGCGTCAGCTTCACCGCGGTGACCACCTGCTGGAGTTGTTCGACCGAGCGCGTTCCCGCCGCCACCCCGCCGTAGGAGACGAACCCGACCGGCTTGTGGCGCCACTCGTGGTGCAGGAAGTCGATCGCGTTCTTCAAGGACGCCGGATACCCGTGGTTGTACTCGGGGGTGACGAGCACGAACGCGTCGGCGGCGTCGACCTGCTCGCTCCACTCGTGCGTATGAGGCTGGGTGTACTGGCGAAGCCGCGGATGATTGGGCTCATCGAGCAGCGGCAGGTTCAGCTCGATCAGGTCGACCACCTTGACCTCGAAGGCGCCGTGCTCATTCGCGCGGCGGATGAACCACTGCGCAACCGGCCAGCCACCGCGTCCGGGTCGGGTGCTGGCGATGATGATCATCAAGTGGGGCACTCCGCGCCAGAGTACCCGAGCGCCCCGTACTCGAACCGAACCCGCGCCGTTACTGGAAGAGACGGCGCTCTACCGGAAGCGGACCAGCGCGACCTGGCCGTGCGCGGTGGCGCCCCCGTCCGAGAGCGTCACCGCGGCGCCCAGTTGATTCCCGCGCGCGTGGGCGAGCAGCGAGCGCCCGGCCGAGTTCAGAGTGAAGATCAGATAGCCGAGGCCTCGCGCTCCGAGCAGCTCCGACCCCGTGGACACGACCACCGTGGACCCGACCGAGACGCTGGCGCGTACATGGCACGGCGTGGTATCCAGGCATTCGGCCAGGATGCCGCCCACGCCGCCCGAGGAAACAAAATCGGTCAACCCGACCAGCCGCAACCCGCCGGACTGCGCCGCGGTCCGCGCCGGCACGGCTCCCCCGGTGGAGAACGGCACCAGCGTGATGTAGCGGGAGAACGTGAGCCTCGAGACATCCTGTCCGGTCATGTGCACGATCAGGCGGCGTCCCCCCGCGTGCGCGAGCATCGAGCGGCCGGTGGCGGTCAGCGAGAAGTAGATGAGCCCGGCGCCCTGCGCCGGAACCTGCTCGCGACCGGTGCGGGCGATCACGGTGCGGCCGACGGTGATCGTCACCGCGATGTGGCAGTTCCGCGAGTTGATGCACACCGCCGGCAGCCCGCCCACTCCGGTCGAGGACACGAACGCGCTGCGACCGGCGATCCCGATGTGGGGCGGCACGGCGCTCGCCGACGAGGTGGCGAGCACGTGGCCGCCCGAATCGAGCGCCTGGGCGGCAAGGTAGGGCGACCCGGTGCTCGCCGCCATCGCCGTCTCGAATCCGCGCTTGGGCACCGTCATCAGCGGCACCAGCGAACCGGGGCTCTGGCCGGCCAGCACCTGCCATGACGCGACGCTCGTGGCTCCGTTCCAACTCGCCCACACCTCGCTCGTCGCGTCGTTGTTGGGCGCCGCCGCGACGTTCGGCGACCCGGTGGGCTGCCCGCTCCAGGCCATGCGATAGGCCCGGTAGCTCGACGTGTTGGACGTGAAGCGTCCGTCAAAGACCATCTTGCCGGCAGAGTTGAACTCGGTGAAGTAGGGCTGCTGGCCCCAGCCGACGAACACGTCGCCGCCCGGCAGGACCTGCGCATTGCCCTCGAAGTTGGTGTCCAGGGCCGGCGTGTGCTGGTACTGCCTAATCAGGCTGACCGTGTTGTTGGCCTGGTTCACCGCCACCTGGACGGCGCGCCCGGCGCGAATCGTCGGCGGCCCGCCCCCGTCGTCGAACATCGTGATCGAGCCGTCCGGTTGGACAACCGCATCGTGCTGGAACGCCGTGCCCGCGCCCGCGCCCAGCTTGAAGCTGCTCCGGTTGCTCCCCAACGTCCACATCACGGCGCCAGTCTGGACGTTGATCTTGTAGAGCGCCCAGGTATTGCGCATCGACACGATCACGTTGCCGTCAGTGTCGATCGCGATCGAGTTCAGGTGGTAGGGATCGAACACGAACCCCTTCGCATTGGTCTTGAAGTACGACTCGGTGATGGGAACGTGGTCGAGCGCGTGCCACTCGAACAAGACCAGGCCGGTGTTGACGTCGATCTCCTGCACGACCGCATCCATCAACGGCCGCTGCATTGCGCCGTAGTGCACCGGCGAGACGCCGACCACCCAGGCGTCGCCTTGCGGCGTGAGGAGAAACTCGTGCAGGTCCAAGCCCTGCAACCCGTTGGCGGCCTGTACGGTGGCGATCTGCTGATAGGCGGTGTTGTAGATGACCCCGTCCCCTCGCCCGCTCCCGTTGTTGGTGTAGCCCTGCCACCAGGTCAGCACCGGCTGCCCGCCGAGTTGCTGCACGCGGAAGTCGGTGGCGAGTTGGTTGGGCGGTACCGGCTGGAACCAGATCAGGTTGCCTGCGGGGTCCAGGAGCATGGGCCCGTTCTGCACCGGGCCGTACTGCGGGGTGAGGAAGATGTCGCCGTTGTAGGCGGCGCCGGAACGCTTATTGACCGTGACCGAGGCCGGCTGCAGGTCAGGGCGCGAGTGGAAGTGCTGCACCCCACCCGAACCCGCCGGCACCATCGGCAGCTTCATCGGGTTGATCGTGCCGAAGGGCACCGCGACCGCGAACTTCCATGCCCCGCCCGAGCCGCCCACCACGTTCAGCCCGGTGGTGACCGTCACCGTCTCCCCCGGCGCGAACGGCTGACTGGGCATGAAGCTCCCGCCCTGACCGTCGGAATCGGCCTGGATCGTGCCGCCGTGCGCGCCGGTGCTCGACCCCGCCACCTGCACCGAGCCGATCTGCGAGGCGGGGATGCCCCGGAACGTGATCTGGGTCTGGGGCAGCGAGCTGATCGATCCCGGCAGCGGGTACACGCTGACCGCGGGCGGCTGGGCCACCGCACGGCTCGCCATCAGCAGCGACACGAACACGGCCGCGAGCATCGACACGAACACGGCCGCGAGCATCGACGCGAACGCAGTCACGGGCGTGACGGCGTTACCCCGCCTGCTCGACACGTTCAGCTGTCCGGGAACCTGCTGCAAGCTCTGACCAAAACCCGCCGCAGCGGGAAATGTTGCGGCCCGCAGCGTAGCTGGCCCTCCGGCCAGTCAGGCGTCATACACCTCGCGCTTGCTCCACGTATCGTTCCGCGCCATGCGCTTCGCCTCGATCGTCCACGACGGAGCACCCATGGCGGTCGCCATTGAGGGCGATCGGGCCATTCCGCTGATCGGGGTCGGCGAACTGGGGCCCGCGACGCCCCTATCGCTGCTCCGCGACCCACCCCTCGACCGGGATTCCGCGCTCCCGACCGCGCAACTCCGCCGACGGCCCGTCATCCCCCGCCCCGGAAAGGTCATCTGCGTCGGCCTCAACTACGCCGCGCATATCGAGGAGACCAAGCGCGAGCGCTCGGACTACCCCGTGCTGTTCACCAAGTTCGCCACCACGCTGACCGGCCCGTTCGACCCGATCCCGCTCCCCCCAGAACCCGAAGCGATCGACTACGAGGGCGAGCTCACCGTGGTCATCGGTGAGCACGGCCGCCGCGTTCCCCGCGACAGAGCGCTCGACCACGTCGCCGGTTACACGGTCGCCAACGACGTCTCGATGCGCGACTACCAGTACAAGACCCACCAGTGGCTCCAGGGCAAGGCGTGGGACGCCTCGACTCCGCTCGGTCCCGACTTGGTCACCCGGGACGAGATCGCCGAGCCCCTGATCCTCAGGACGTTCGTCAACACCGAGAAGGTCCAGGAGGCCTCCACGGAGCTGCTCATCTTCGACGTGCCCACTCTGGTCAGCACGGTGTCCGAGTTCGCCACGCTCGAGCCGGGCGACCTGATCCTCACGGGCACTCCGGGCGGGGTCGGCTTCCGCCGCGAGCCCCCGCTCCTACTCAAGGACGGCGACGTGGTCGTCGTCGAGATCGAGCAGGTCGGCCGGATCGAGAACCGGTGCGTGGTCGATCAGCCGAGCGCGGCCCGTACGGCCGCCGCGAACTGATCGACATCCTCCTCCGTGGTGTCCCACGAGCACATCCAGCGGACCTCACCGGCCACTTCGTCCCACACGTAGAACGGATAGTCGTGCTGCAGCGACGCGGTGACCGCGGGAGGCAGCACCGCGAACACCGCGTTCGTCTCCACCGGCCGCGTGATCGTCAGACCCGGCACGTCGCGCAGCGCCACGGCGAGCCGCGCGGCCATCGCGTTGGCGTGACCCGCGCACTGCAGCCACAGCTGATTGCGTATCAGCGCCTCGAACTGAGCCGCCAGGAAGCGCATCTTGGAGGCAAGCTGGAGCGACTGCTTGCGGAGATAGAGGAAGCCGTCGGCGAGCTCAGACCTCACGAACACGACTGCCTCCGCCGCCAGCAGCCCGTTCTTGGTGCCGCCGAACGACACCACGTCGGCATCACCGGCGGCCGCGAACAGCTTGACGTCGAGCGCCGCCGCCGCGTTGGCGAGGCGTGCGCCATCGACGTGGAGGATCAGGCCGTGCTCGCGCGCGAACTCGCCCAGACCCTGCATCTCGTCCTGGGTGTAGAGCGTCCCGAGCTCGGTGCACTGCGAGACCGAGATCACGCGCGGCTGGACGGCGTGCTCGTCGCCGAGCCGATCGATCCGCCGACGCACCAGCGCCGGCGTCAGCTTGCCGTTCTCGGCCTCGACGGTCAGGAGTTTCACGCCGGCGATGTGCTCGGGCGCCCCGCATTCATCGACGTTGAGATGAGCCGTCGTCGCGCAGATGACGCCGTCCCAAGGGCGGCATACCGCGCGCAGCGACAGCACGTTCGCCCCCGTCCCGTTGAACACCAAGAAGGCGCGCGCATATTGGCCGAACTGCGCCGCAACGAGTCGCTCGACGCCGCCCGTGTATTCGTCGTGCCCGTATCCGAAGGTGTGCCCGACGTTGACCCGCGCGATCGCCGCGAGCACATCGGGGTGGATGGTGGCCGAGTTGTCTGAGGCGAACCCGCGCCCGCCGTTCAAGCTCACGCCGCGAGCTTAGCTTTCAGCGACGAGTAGAAGATCGAGAGCGGGAACTCGTCGTCGCGCACCAGGTCGATGTACGGCCGTGGGTCCTCCACGTCGGTGAACTCGCGCGCTGCGGAGGCCCAGCGCGACCCGACCGCCGGCGGCACGCTGGCCGCGACCAGATCATGCGCCGCCGCCCAGTGCTGAAGCTTGGTGCGGTCAATGCCAAGCCGATAAAGGTCCTCCACCTCGTGGCGCAGCTCCGCGACGCCCTCGCCCACCCGCGCCCAGTCGATCGTGAGGTGGTTGTCGGTCCAGTGCAGATAGCCGTGCCGGTGCAGGTAGGCGAACAGGATCTGCCCGCCGAGCCCGTCGTAGTTGCGCACGCGTGCGCCGGTGATCGGGAAGCGCAGCAGCCGGTCGAGCAGGATCGCGTACTGCACGTAGCGCGCGAACGACACGCCCTGCCCCTCGAGCTCGACCGCCTGCCCGAACGCGGTGAGATCGCACCGCAGCTCCTCGAGGGAGTACATCCAATACGGCGCCCGCTGCCGGATCATGAACGGGTCGAAGGGCAGGTCACCGTGGCTGTGGGCGCGATCGTGGATCAGGTCCCACAGGATGTAGGCCTGCTGCGAGATGGCCGGGCTGGCCAGCATGCAGGCGGCGTCAGGCGGGAGGTTCAGGCGCAGCAGATCCGCCGCCACGCCGGCCAGCCGCCGGAGCCGCTGTGCCTCGCGGTCGCAGAAGATCGCGCCGAAGTTGCTCACCGGACGACCGGCGACCGACACCGTCTCGGGGAACAGCACGGCGCACTCGCTGTCGTAGCCGCGCGTCGCGTCGATCAGCTCGACCGGGACGAACTTGGGATTGTCGTAACGCCTGCGCTCGAGGTCGGCGATCCAGTCCGGCCAGGGCACCCGCACGATGAGCGCCTCGAAGCGGGTGTCGCGCGAGCCGTTCTGCTTGTACATCGGAAACAGCACCAGGTGCTCGATCCCATCGTCGCGCTGTAGCTCCGGCCGGAACTCCGCCAGCGCCCGCGTGAAGTCCGGCTTGGCGAACCCGGCGGCCACCCACCCCCGCAGGTCCTCCACCACCGCGCGCAGGTACTGCCGGTCATGCGGAAACTTCGGGGCCAGCTCTCCGATCGCCGCGATCATCCGCTCCACGTGAGCCTCCGCCGTGGCCCGCCCACCGACCAGTGACCCGTCGGACCCCTGGAGCTCGGCCAGCGCGTTGGTCTGGTCCCGAAGGACCAGCCACGCCGGGTCGTGCTCCTCTCCCGCCTGGCGCGCCGCCACCGGCCAGACTCCTCCGTCGGGCCGCGCCACCCAATAAAGAATGTTCAGCCACAGGGTGCGGTGATCGAGCTCCTCGATGCAGTCGTCGCCGAATAGGTCCGAGTCGGCCAGCACGACGACGCGCCCCCGGCCGTGCGCGGCGGCTGCGATCAGCGGCCGCGCCGGCGAGGACGCCGAGTCGTGCGTGCGCGCGAGAACGGCGGCGCCGTTGCTCGAAGTAATCGTCGTCGCCCGGTAGAGGCATGCGGCGTGCACGCGCGCGAGCAGGTCCCCGCTGCGGCCTCGGGCGCCGTCCAACAGGTCGGCCAAGATCCAGCTCGGCGCGCCACGATAGTGCTCGTAGTCCTGCACGGTGTCGTTCTCGAGGCGCAGCCCGAACCGGGCCAGCAGCTCGTTGAGGTTGTTGCCGTACTTCTCCTGCTCGGTCTCTCCGAGCACGACCAGCCCGCCGCCCGCGGCCACAAAGGCCTCGATCGCGTCGAGTTCATCGGCGCTCAGCCGCGGCGAGCCCGTCCCAGTCGTGCGCTCCCAGGCCGGATCCGACGGGTGGGCGATCACCAGCACCTCGCACTCGGCCAGCCGCTCGGCGGTCAGTGGCCCCTCCACATTGGGGACCACGACGAAATCGCGCGAAGCCAGCGCGGCCGCCGCGCGCGCATAGGAGGCGTCGCTCGGATGCGCGGGCTGCATCGCACCCGCCACCTCGGGGCGAATCGTCCACGCCTCGTTGTGGGACTCGTCGAACACAACGCGGGCAAGCGTTCCTGAGCGGGTCATGATGTCAGCCTACTTCCGCCTCCGGCGGTTGTCGATGCCGAGACCGATGTAATCTCTGCAATAAATCGCGCCATGGATGACCAAGACCGTCAGATTCTTGCGCTGCTCGTGGAGGACGGCCGGCGCACATACGACGACATCGCCCGCCAGGTCGCGCTGAGCGCGCCCGCGGTCAAGCGCCGGGTCGACCGGCTCAAGACCCGCGGCGCCCTGCAGGGCTTCACCGCCGTCATCGACCACAATGCCCTCGGGGATCACACCGAGGCCCTGATCGAGCTGTTCTACGCCCCCGGCACCCTGCTCGATCAGGTCACCGACACGCTCCGCCGCCACCCCGAGGTCGTCGAGGCCTGGAGCGTGACCGGCGAAGCCGACGCGATCGCCCGCGTCCGCACCGAGGACAACGCCGACCTCGAGCGCCTGATCATGGACCTCCAGCGGGACGGCCTGGTCCAGCGCACGCGCTCGCAGGTCGTCATGTCCCGACTGGTCTCGCGCGCGGGCAGCTGAGCCGGGCCCGGGCCAGAGCCGCCGCGCCGTGTTTCAGCGGATCGCCCAGGGGGAGCGGCCCGCTCGCTCGGCGCCGGCTCGCCTACGGGTTCACGACCATGTCCACCGTGGTCCCGCTGGGCACCAGCGTGGCCACACCACCGTGAACTTCGAGGCCGTAGACCTCCCCGTGCGCGGGATAACCGTAGGCCTCGGCCTTCGGGCGCGGTACTACACGTCCCGCGCGACAGCCGATTGCCTGCAGGTAGGTCATCGTCTCCGCGACCGTCCGGCGGAGCTCGCCGATCAGCGCGCACGCTCCGATGTGGAAGATCGGCGAGCTGTTGACGGGCGCCGCGCGCTCGGCGTCGGTCAACGTCAGCGTGCCCAGCGACTGCGCGGGGGCGTGCGCGGTCGGCAAACTCGAGAACGACCAGGTCACGGTAGTGGGACCACAAGAGAATCCTCCCGACTCGTCGATCCCGCCTCCGAAGTAATAACCGCCGGTCCCGTAGCGCTGCGTGGACCTCGCGGGAGAACGCGCCCCGCGGCAGGGGGCCAAAAATCCCCCACCCGCGCCACCGTTAACCTTGACAGACTCATGTCAAGGTTTGCTAGCATCGCGCCGATGCGCGATTTCTTGGCCGCCACGCGCGAGCGCGTGATCGTCTACGACGGGGGCATGGGCGCCACCCTCGAGCAGTTCGATCTCAGCCTGGAGAACGACTACCGCCTCCCTGGCCGCTGT
>JAFASQ010000185.1 GCA_019244395.1 Solirubrobacterales bacterium
CATGAGAGTGTTCTCGTGTCTCGAGCACGTTCATCGGACCTTAGGTAGGAACGCGGTCAGGTCAGGTCCTCTGCTCGCGATAGGACCGCGGGGCAGCCCACAACTCATCTCCCAGCGTGCGCGGCGACGCAGGCCTGCGAAATCCTCCTAATTGCACGTTTTCTTGCACGAGGCGTCCGAGACGTCCGGACAGGCCGCCAATCCGGGAGTCGTGTTAGGGTGCCGACCTCCCGAACGCCATGGGCGTAGACACGAGCGTGGCTTGCCGCCAACCCCCCTGAGGCCGCGCCCGGGACCGATGCTGATTCCACGGAGGAGACTCACCCATGCCGCGTGTGCACTGCTGGTTGCGCTGCTCGTCGGCGGCGCGTGGGTGGTCATCGACTCGCGCCCCTCGCCGGCGCGGGCGGCCAGCATTGGCGAGCTCCAACAGCGGATCCACGCCGGCCAAGGCCACGTCTCGACGCTCTCGGGAGCGGTGAGCGCGGCATCGGGCCAGCTCCAACAGATCAGCGCCAGCATCGCCGCTCTGGCTAGGCATATCGCGCGCGTGCAAGCGGACCTCGACGCCAAGCGCGCTCAGCTGCAAAAGGTCCATAGCCAGCTGGTAGCCGCCGAGATCCGGCTCCGCCAGCTCGAGGCATACGAGGCCCACGCCGAGCAGGTGCTGGCCAATCAGCTCGTGGCCAGCTACGAGTCCGACAACCCGGACGTGGTGACGGTGGTGCTCAACTCCACCGGCTTCGCCGACCTGCTCGAGCGGCTGTCCTTCATGCAGCGGGTGCGCAAGCAGGACATCAACATCGTCAATCAGGTCCGCGCCGCCCGACGCGCCGTCGCGGCTCAGGCCATCCGCCTGGGAAGGCTCCAGGTCCGCGAGCAGACCCTCGTCGCCCAGGTGCTCTCCGAGCGCAATGGCCTGGCGCGAACCCGAGCCAGCCTGTGGCGCCAGCGCGCCACCGTGGCGCAATTCCGCGCCATCAAGGCCGGCCAGCGGGCCAGCGCCCAGGCCGAAGTGAACCGGCTCCAGGGGCAGCTGTCCCAGCTCCAGGCCGCGCTGGCCGCGCAAGCCGCGCTCGCCGCCCAGGCCGCCCGCGCCGCGCAAGCCGCCCGCGCCGCCCAAGCCGCTCAGTCGTCGGGCAGCGGTAGCGGCGGTGGCGGCGGCGGTGGTGGCGGTGGGTTCACGCCGGCGATCGCGACCGGCTCTGCGCCGTCCTCCAGCGGCGGTTTCACCTTCCCCTTGCCCAAGAGTGCGGCCTCGCCACCGGGCACGTGGTCGCCGGATCAGGGCGTCGACATCTCCGCCCCCGGCGACACGCCGGAGTACGCCGTGTGCTCGGGCACGATCGTGCTGCACGGCATCGGTGGCTTCGGTCCGTGGGCGCCGGTCCTCCACTGCGACGGCTCGCTCGACGGCTACAGCTACGTCTACTACGGACACGCCGGTCCGGCCGATCAGCTGGCAATCGGTACCCACGTCGGCGCCGGTCAGGTGATGAGCTCGATCGGGCCTGGCATCGTCGGCATTTCCACCGGCCCGCACCTCGAGATCGGCTTCGCCGACGCGAGCGGTTCGCCGATCGGCTCGGGCTCCGGCACGATGATGTCCCTGCTGCAAGCCGCCTACAACGGCTAGCGGGAGGGGGGCAGGCCCCCCTCCCGGCCTCCCCCCGGTCTAGGGCCGGTAGGGCGGGCGGGCGAAGCCCGCCCTTCGCGTTCACGATGTGGGGATGGTGAGCGTGGCGAACATCAATGACGTGCTCGAGGGTCATGTGGCGCTTGAGATCGAGTGTGTCGATCGGCTGTATCTGAACGCGTATATCCCGAACCTGCAGGTGGGTGGGCAGGCGGTGCGGTTCTTGCGCGAGCATTTGGGCTACGAGATTCCCTCCCCGGCGCTGTTGGGGAAGATCGGCAACCGCTTTCGCCAGGAGGTGACCGCGTTTGCGGCTGAGCGCGTGATTCCGATCCTGCGCTTAAAGAAGCCTGACCGGTCGCGTTGGGACGATCGCAAGCTTGATCATGTCCGCCCGTATCTGGAGCGGGCCGAGCGGGAGGGTCGCTTCGGTGTGGTGGCGATCGTCGCTTGTCAGGAGTACCAGTGGGTGCTCTCGGCGCGTGACCGAGCCGGTTACGGCAAGCCCGCCAGCTTTGAGTACTTCAAGGAGGATCGCCGCGTTGGGATCTACTACTTCTACATCCTCGACCCGCAGTTCGGCCCGGGGTTCATCCGCCTGTGCACCTACGCCCCGTGGCCCGGCCGGGTGTGGCTCAACGGCCATGAGTGGGTCAAGCGCCAAGCCCTCCGCGAGGGGATCGCCTTCACCCCACTGCACAACGGGTTTGCCAGCACTTCGCACCCCCAGGGCCTGCAAGGTCTGTGCGACGCCCTTGGTCCCGACGACCTGCAGGCGTTCTTTGACCGCTGGATTGCCGTTATCCCCACGCCCTTGACGGCCGCCGACCGGGATGCCGGCTACTGGTGGCAGCTCTCGATCCGCCAGGTCGAGGTCTCCCGCACGCTGGTGTTCGACGATCCCCGCCGCGCCCGCTCCTTCTTCGAGGCGCTCGTGCAGGACAACATCGGTATCGGCCGTCCCGAGGACGTCTCGATCGTGTTCGCCCGCCGGGTCACCAAACGCACCCGCGAACCGTTCCGAACCCGCATCTTGACCGCGGGCAGCGACGTCCGGATCGAGTTCCACTACAAGCACGCCCGCGTCAAGCAATACCTCAAGGACGGCCGCGCGCTCAGAATCGAGACCGTCATCAACAACCCTCGCGAGCTCGGCGTCGCCCGCCGGCTTCACAACCTCCCCGAACTCGTCGCTAAGGGCCGCCAAGTCAACCAGCGACTGCTTATGATCGAGCAAGCCGGTCAGAGCTGTGCCATCGGCTCTGCGCTGTTTGAGCGCATCCACCTGCCCTACAACCAAGAGGGCCAACGAACCGGAGCGCTGCGCTTCGGGGATATACGCGCCATGGCTCTGGCCGGCGCCCTGTGCTACGTCCTGCACGCGCTCACCGGCTTCACCAACAAAAGCCTTCGCGAGCTCGTCGCCGAACACCTCGGTCGCGACTACAGCCAACGCCAGATGAGCTACGACCTCCGACGCCTGCGCCTACACGGCCTTATCCAGCGTCTCCCCCGCAGCAACACCTACCACCTCACCAGCGAGGGCATCCGCGTCGCCGTCTTCTACACCAAGCTCCAGAATCGCCTCCTGCGTCCCCTCCTAGACGCCAGCAACCCGCCGACCCGGCTCGAGATCCGCCGCGCGCTCACCACCCTCGAACACGCCGTCGCCGAATACGTCCAAAACGCACGCCTCGCCCCAGCCCCATAAAACTCGTCACAACCCCACGACTTTCTCGGACCAAGTCGAACTAG
>JAFASQ010000235.1 GCA_019244395.1 Solirubrobacterales bacterium
ATCAACCCAACCCAGGACGCCGTGTTCAACACCGCCACGCCCCTTCTCTACTACGTGCTCGCCGAAGCCCAGCGCTCCGGACAGACACTCGGATGTGTCGGCGCCAACATCGTCGCCCAAACCTTCGTACAAGTGCTATGGGACACGCCGAACTCGATCCTGCACACGAACTTCCGTCCCGATCCGAGCCTCGTCAAGCTCGCTCCCGAGACGCCGACGTTTAGCTTCGGGGATCTACTCGTGGACGCCGAACTGGCGCCGCGGACCAGCTAGCGGCACCCGGCACCGAGGCGCTGTTTCGCGCCAGTTACCATTTGGTGCTGGCCAGCCAGGTGCGCTTGCGGAGCATGCTCGCACATCGCAGCTCGCCCACATCAGGGAGCGTCGGATGGTTCTTGGCGCTGGGCGACACCGATCGCCGCACTGAGTCCCGGCCCACCGCCGGGCAAAATCTCACCGGCGGTCCGTGAGGCGAACCGGTGTCGGATCGGTTTCGATTACCTCCGTGGTGCGGCTCCCTCGCAAGCAGTTCATCCTTGAGCTGGACGCCGAGTCAGAGCCGATCGTAGGCTCTGTGCGCGACGCCGAGGGACAAAGCTTCGAGTTCACAGGTTGGCTCGGATTTTCCTCGGCGCTGGGGCAGGCGCTCACCGCGAGCTCTCAAGCCGCCAGCGCGTCTCATGGTGCACCGCGCGCTTCCGATGGAGGCACGGGAGGCACGGCCCGAGGAGGAAATCGCTGAACGTTCGCGGGCTCTAGGCGCCAAAGATGCCGGGCAGCTGCTCGCGAGAGTGGATGTCAAGCTTCATGTAGGCGTGGCGCAGATGGGTCTCGACTGTGTTCACGGTCACGAACAGCTGCTGGGCGATCTCTGGGGTGCTGAGGCCGTCGGCGGCGAGTCGGGCGATGCGCCGCTCGCTCGGCGTGAGCGCCTCAACGCCGCTGCGGGTAAGTCGTCTGGGGCGCGCGCCGGTCGCGAGCAGCTCGGCCTGGGCGCGCTGCGCGAGCATGGTGGCGCCGCAGCGCTGCGCCAACTCAGTTCCCTGGCGCAGCGGGTCGCGCGCGTCTTTGCGGTGGTTTTGGCGTCGCAGCGCGGCGCCTAGGTCGACCATGGCGCGCGCGTGCTCGAGCCTGGCCGGTGTGTTCTCCAGCGTCGCGACGGCCTCGCGCAGCAGGTCGAGGCCCTCGCTGCCGCCGGCGATGATGCCCGCGGCGCGTAAGCCGACGCCCAAACATCGGGGTTGCCCGAGGTATCGGCTCAGCTCGACCACCTCGCCGCTCAGCTCCCGGGCGCGCTCGACCTCACCGAGGTGGGCGAGCGCGAGCGCCGCGCCGGTGCGCCAGTCGAGCAATCCGGGGTTGCGCTCGCCCCACGCCAGGTTCCACTCCCCCAACCGCAGGAACGAGTCCGCCGCCGCGCGCCACCTCCCGGTCGCGGCTGCGAGCTGCCCATCCGCATACGGGAGATAGGTGGCGGTCGCGGGCTGATCCAGTCCGAACCGGATCTCGCATTGGTCCAGCAGCGCCGCCGCCTCGCGCAGCTCTCCGCGCTCGATCAGCACCTGCGCGAGCGTCGCCAGCACCCCCGGCCCCAGGACCGCCCGCAGGCCGCCGCCCGCGGCCAGCGCCGCGCGCGCGTCTGCTTCGGCGTCGGCGAGTTCGCCAACTCTGTAGCTGAGCTCAGCTCGCCGCGACGACGCCCACGCGAAGCCGCCCGCCGACCGGCGCGCGCGGGCGTCTGCTATCGCTTGGTCCAGCCAGTACCGGGCTAGCTCAAAAGAGTCTGAAAACAGCATCGCTTGGGGGACGCAATAGAAGGTCGAAGCCTCCGATCCGATCTCGGTGAGCAGGCGGCCGCCGGCAAGTGCATGCTCGGCCAGCGCGCCGACCACGTCGGCAGGCTCGCCCTCCAAGCAGCTCCACAACGCGACATGCGCGAGCAGCAATCGCTCGGTGGGGCTGTCGCCAAGCTTCTGCTCGCGAAGGCGCGCGAGACGCCGCCGGTGAGCCGGCCTGGTTGATAGCTGCATGGCGGCGTTGCCGAGCAGCGTCGACTCAATCGTTTGGCTGAGCGTCCGATCAGTGTCGCCGAGATCGTCGAGCGCGGTCTCGAGCACGCTGACGGCGTCCTCGAAGCGGGTAGCGACTCCGAGGGCCCAGGAGAGCTGGTGCGCGATCATGGCGCGCTGGCGGGGATCGCCGGCCATCGCCAAAGCTTTCTCGAGAGTCTCGACCGCCGCCGGCTGAGCGCACAGCACCTGCGCGAACCCGAGTTCCCACATGACGTCGACGTCGGCGTTCAAACCTTCGCGGCGGGCTCGCTGCAGATAGCTAACTGCGCTGTCGGGCGCCCCGCGCACCTGCGCATCGGCCGCGGCGGCGCGCAGCACCTCGACGCTCCACCGATCGCCGGTGGGTTCGGTGACCAGCAGGTGCGCCGCGACGCGCTCCGAACCGGCGTCTGAAGCAGCCAGCATCCGCGCCGCGCGAGCGTGCATCAGGTCGCGCTCCCCAGGCGGCATCTCGGCGTAGATCGCCGCCTCGACAAGGGGGTGGACGAAGCGCAGGGGACGGCCGGGCGCCAAGATCCCGGCGCCGGCCAGCCGGTCGGCAGCTTTTGTGGCCTCTCGCACCTCGACCCCGGCAAGCGCCGCGGCGTGCCGCAGCTCGCTGTCCGCGCCGAGAACGGCGACCGCGCGTGCCGCCGCCGGCGCCGCCGGCGGCAGACGCGAGAGCCGCAGCACCAGCGAGCGCACCACTGCCTCGGGAACCTGCCCACGCACCACCTCCGCGCTCCCCGCGTCAGGCGACAGGCCATCGGCGAGCAAGCCGTCAACCAGCGCCCGGAGGTAGAACGGGTTGCCGCCCGTGACTTCAAAGCACGCCCGCGAGAACTCCCGAGCCGGAGCGCGACGATACGCCTCATCGATCAGCCGCTCGCACGCGCGCTCGCTCAGCTGCGCCGGTCGCAACACGCGCGCTCCAGCGTCGTTGCGGATCGTCTCGAGCACCCCGGCCGCGACCCCAGACTCGCCCGTCCGCACGGCTAACGCCAGCACCACCCGCAACCCCTCGAGGCGGGCAGCCACGAAACTGACAAACCGCAGCGATGGGGCATCCGCCCAATGCGCGTCGTCGACCACCACGAACAGCGGCTTGCGCGCCGCGAGGTTGAAACACAGCCAGTAGAGCCCATGCAGCATGGCGAACGACACCTCGGCCGGCGGCCGTGGCCGCTCACTCGGCGCAGCAAACCCCAGTAGCCCACCCGCCAGCCCGGCCGCGCCGCTCAACAGCTCCGCCCGCTCCACCGCCGACGCGGCGGCGAGAACGTCCTCAAACAGCTGGCGGACGACCCCAAACGCAAACTGATCCTCCAGCGCTACTCCGCGCGCTCGAACTACGTCCATTCCCGCCGCGCCCGCGGCGCGCGATGCTTCCTCCAGCAGCCGGGTCTTTCCGACCCCGGCCGCGCCATCAACCACGAGCAAGCGCCCAGAACCCGCGAGCGCCGCCTGGACCAGCCCACCAATCACGGCCAGCTCCGCCTCGCGCTCTAACAACTCTCCCGTCGCCAGCGGAGAATCGCGCCCGCCGACCGACGTCACCGGGGGCACAGAGTCCGCAAACCCCTGCCCGGGCGGCGGGTGGAGCGACACATCGTGTTGCAGGATGGAGCGCTCGAGCTCCTGCAGGGCTTCGCTGGGCGCTAGCCCGAGCTCGTCACGCAACACGCCGCTCAGCTCGCGGTAGACCGCCAGCGCGTCGGCCTGGCGTCCGGCGCGGTACAGGGCCAGCATCAACTGACCCCGCAGCCGCTCCTGCAGCGGCTCTGACGCGACCAACGACTCGAGCTCCGACACCAGCTCAGCCCCCCCGCCGAGCGCCAGATCCGCGTCGACGCGCTCCATAACCGCGGCCAGCCGCAACTCGTCGAGCCGCCTGATCTCCCCCTGCAGGCAATCCACCCCGGCCAGATCCGCCAACGCCGGGCCTCGCCACAAACCGAGCGCGTCCCGGAGTCTCGCCGCCGCCTCTGCCGGCTGACCGGCGGCCAGCAAACCGCGCCCGTCACCCAAAAGCCGCTCAAACACCGCGGCGTCCAGCTGCCCCGGCTCCGCCCGCAGCAGATACCCGCCGGGGCGTGACTGCAACACCCCGTCGACGTGGTGGCCGCCCTCGAGCACCCGACGCAATCGCGAGACCGCCACCTGCACAGCATTCACGGCGCTGTCGCTTCGCGTCCCCCCGAAGAGCTGCTCGACCAGCTGATCGACCGTCACCAACTCATTCGCGTGCGCCAACAACAGCGCCAACAACACCCGCTGGCGCTCCCCTCCCAGCCGCACCGGCTCACCGCCGCAGGATGCCTCCAACGGTCCCAACACCCCGAACTGCCAGCGGCCCGCGACCACGGTCCCCATCACGCCGATTATCCGCCCACGGGCAGCGCCGGCGCAACGATGGCGACCGGGGTCTGTAAGGGAACCGTCAGCGACCGGTCAGCCGGCCACCGGATCCTCCTTACCAGCCTCCCACGAGGCATCAACGACCGATGTATTCGCCTACCACGTGGCAAAACAGCAAATGGCCGACTTACGACGAACCGCTGGTCAGACCCGAATGACCAGCACGGCCCGGACCGCCCGGGCGTGTGGAAACGCGATCCGCGCCGCTTCAGCACCACTTCGTTGCAACCAAGATTGGAGGGCTCTTATGGGCCGGCACGTTGACTGGGTACGGGCAGCGGCGAGAGTCGCAGGGAGAAGCGGCGAGATCGTCCTGGCGGCGGCTGTGGTGCTGCTTTGTGCCGGCAACGCGGAGGCAAGCTACCACCACCCGGTCCACGACCAAGCGTCTCGACTGGCGTGGGGAGGCTTCGCGCGTTGGCGCGACGGCGGTCGGATACCAAGCCCGGCGCGGGGTGGAGGGCTTGGAGTGCCGTTCGGGTTCGGGTCGGCGCTGGTCGGATCTGCGCCGGTTGGCAACGGTCCAGCCCTGACCGCCGTCGATACGGCCACGCACACGCTCTACGTCGGCAACGGCTTCAATCTAGCCGGGAACCCGACAGGCGAGAACACGGTGTCCGTGATCGACCTGCGCCACTGCCATGCGGACGACGTTTCGCGCTGCACAGGCCCCTGGCCCAAGATCACGGTCGCGCAGCCGAGCGGGATCGCGATCGACGAGCGCACACACACCGTCTATGTGAGCAACTTCGGGGACGGCGTTAACGATGGCACGGTCTCGGTGTTCGATGGCGCCACGTGCAACGCTCAGAACACGTCCGGCTGCGGGCAGACGCCCGCCACCGTTCCGGTCGGGATCGGACCGGTCGGCCTGTTCGCCGATCCGGCCAACCACACGGTCTACGTTCCCAACGCGCTCCAGCAGGAGTCCTCGATGCTGGACAGCGCGACCTGCAACGCCACCCACCTCGGCGGGTGCCCGACCAGCCCCCCGCCGACGGTGACAGTCCCCGGCAATCCGGATTCCGGCGCTGTGGACCGGTCCGCGCACACTGTTTACATGACCGAATATGGAGCATTTAACGGCTGGTCGGTGTTTGACGCGAACACCTGCAACGCGACCGTGCAATCGGGTTGCGGCCAGCTCGGCGCTCTGACCAGCGAAGGCTTCGGAGCCGATGCCGCCCAGGTCGACGCCGCGAACGACACCCTGTACACGGCCAACTTCGACAACACCATCTCGGCGTTCGACCTGCGCCACTGCAACGCCAGTGACCTCGCCGGCTGCGCCACCGACACACCCGGCACTGTCACGCCGTTCCCCAACACCGGGTTCGAGCACAGCATGTGGGTCGCCGTCGACCCCGCGCTCCACAGCGTGTACGTGACCTATCTGAAGGACGACACGGTGTTCATCGTCGACACAGACGTCTGCAACGGCAGCCATCCGGCCGGGTGCGTGACCCTCAGTCCCCCGTCGATCCACACCGGAGCGGATCCCGAGGGACTTAGCCTCGACCCGGGAACCCAGACGATCTACACCGCCAACCAGGTCGACAACGACGT
>JAFASQ010000465.1 GCA_019244395.1 Solirubrobacterales bacterium
CGAAGCCATCGGTGACGAAGTGAAACGTGGTCCCGCCCTCCATCTCGATCGGCGCGTGAGCGTGATGGGTTAGGACGAACACGGGCGCGTGGTAGGGCGGCTCGGGCCCCCACCAGCCCGACCACTCCTCGTCCCACTCGCCGCGGATCGGGCCAAACATGTTGCGGCCCATGATGTAGGCGCCGCGGGGGCGCAGCAAACGGCGCTCGGCGGCAGCGTCCGCCTCGTTCGCGCGCTCGTCGCCGAGGTGCCAGCCGTGAAGCTCGCGGCCCCGCTTGCCGAGCGGGTGTTCGCGGCTTTGATCTGGCCCGGCGACGAAGCCGTCGAGGGAGATCGACATGTGGCAGGTGGTGTCAGTCATTGCTCTGCTCGTAGCCGTCGGTGCTGATACTGAAACGGGTGCTGATCCCCATGATCAAAGCTCCTTTCGGGATCGTATGGACCCTAGTCGGAGCCGCGACGCCGTTCTCGACATGGAGCCTCACCCGTCCCCCACGCGTGGACGCACGGGGCATCGGGCTTTCGGTGTAGTCGGGGCGCTGGGAAACGCGGACGCCCAGCCTGGTTCGAAAACCACGCCCGGCGCCCGATCCGCGGCCGGGCCCTGCTCATCGCCATCTGCGAGGCTCGTTACGAGCTCGGCTCGCTTGTCGTCGCGCCCGAAGGCGCCAAGAACAGCGACTTCATGAATGCAGGGCCGGAGCCCCGGCACGACGCGGACGATCCTGGAGGCCTGAAAATCCGGACGCAGGTCGTCCGTTCGCCGCGGGTCGCGACATGCTTTGCGCGGGTCGGAGGCCGGCCGGCGCTTCAGCACCCTGCGTGCCGACCGCGACGGAAACACCAACTGAGCGAGGTAGCGTCATCCGACTGTGACAGGCAAGGCGTCAACCGCAGGAACGGGTCGGGTTCTCGAGCGTCGCCGGGCCGTCGCCCTAGCCCGGCATTACCGGGAGTTCGAGGGTCTCTCGATTAGGGAGATCGGTGACCGGCTCGGTCGCTCTCCGGCGACGGTCAAGGCGTACTTTTACGACCCGACCGGCGAGAAGGCGCGCGAGGTCAAGGCGCGGCATGGAAGGCGATCGCCGCCGAACTCGACATTGCCGAATTGACCGCCATCTACCACGCCAAGCGCGCCGCCAACCGGCCCCTGCCGCGCTACCGCCCGGTCGTCGCCACCCTCACGCTCGCGGGCGACGCGTCAGCGAGTTTTGCGCGCTCAACTGCGAGCACGTCGATCTCGCCCGTCGTGAGCTGCGCGTGCTCGACGCCAACATGCCAGCGGGAGTGCGCCGCGTCGGCATCCACGACGATCTCCAGGAAGAGCTCGCCGTGTACAAGGCCGCTCGCGGCGAGACCTGGCAGGCGGGAGAGCCGGCGTTCTTGAACGCGCGCGGGAAGCGCTGGACGCGCAAACGCAATCGCACAGCATGTAATCCCGCCTGCACTGGAAGAAACCAATCGCCAGCGGACCGAGGACGGGCTCCCCGACACCCGCGAGGAGGTCACCCCACACATGCTGCAGTACACCTGCATTGCCTCGCTCTTCGCCGCGGGCGCCGATCAGGAGTACGTTGCCGCCCAGGTCGGGCACGAAGACATCACGACAACCAACCGCATCTACCGCTACGTCCTACAGCGACGCCAGCGCGGCGAGATCGGCCGACGCCGCCAGTTGGCGATGCGCGAGTCAGTCGCGGACATTGGACGAGCGCGAAACTCGCCCGGGCGAACGCGAGAGCGCTGAGTTGTGTTGGGCACGCCCGATGGCTACCGCGAGGGGTCAGTCCAGCGCCACCGCCTCCGCGGCGTTGATCGTGACCGCCAATGCGTGCCCGCTGTATGGACGTCGGCAGGGGGCACGACGCCATCCGGCGTGGCGCGGGCCGCGGGTCTGGCCCCCAAATAGGCGCTGAAAAGGCAGGAAAGGGCAGACAGGAGCGTTTGGCCCTATTAGGTGTCCGAGGACCACTTCGTAAGAGATGCCGTCTTGCAGGCCGTTCCGGGATGGCGAGACCCGGACTTGAACCGGGGACACCACGATTTTCAGTCGTGTGCTCTACCAACTGAGCTATCTCGCCCTGGCCGAGCGATG
>JAFASQ010000544.1 GCA_019244395.1 Solirubrobacterales bacterium
TCACATCTGACTCAGTCGTCATCACCAGCTCGCCGATGAGTCTGGGAGACGAGTGGGTGAGTGGTCGTCACCCACTCTGGGTGATCTGAGGGGGTCCCATAGCCGGATGCGCGACGATGATTCACCCGAGCGCGGGTGACGCGACGAGATGGCGTGCCCGGTAGGATCCCGAGCTGCCCGCAGCGCGGTGGCTCGAGCGGATGGTCTCTCTGCTCGAGTCCGGATAGTGGCCGCGTCAGTCCTGCCCGACCACGAGGAGCGAGCAGGGCGGCTCATCGGCCAGCCGCTGCGCGGTGCCTGGTCCGAGCGAACGACCGATCGGACTGTGCCGGCGCGAGCCGAGCACCAGGAGGTCGACCGAGCGCCCATAGCGTCGCAGTTCGCTGGTCGTCTCACCGTACTGGGCGTAGCCGTCGAGGCCGCCCAGCTTGTCGAGTCGCTCAAGCGCCTGCGCCACTTCGTCGTCGATCGTGTCCTGCATGCGCCCGGGGCCGGACACCGCCTCGAAGGCAGAGAGCGTGGCATGCTGGTCGGCGGCGAGCCTCCTCGCCACGCCCAGAGCGCGTTCGCTTTCTGGCGAGCCGTCATAGGCGACGCCGATCGTCCGCAATGGACCCCGACGCTCGGCATACCCGACCGGCGCTACCGCGAGCGCGCACGGCGCGTCCTCGAGCAGCTCCCCGGTAGCGTCTCCGACCAGGTCGCGATAGATCTCGTCATTTCGGGACGCACCGATGACCAGCAGGTCGGCCTCCTGGGCGCGGGCAATGTCATGAAGACCCTGCCGCAGGTCCCGCGCCTCGTCGCAGACCACCTCGGCATCGAGGTGCGATTCGTCGCGCAGCGCGGCGAGACGCTCAAGGCCGTCCCGGCGCCTCGCGGCGGCCCCCGCCGCGCCCGAGTCGGGCGCGGGCTTGGGGGCTACCACGTGTACGTGAGCAAGCGTCAGATTGCCCTTGGCTGAGGCGAGGGCTCGAGCCAGGCACAGCGCGTCTCGGCCGGCCTCGAGCTCCTTCACACCTACGACGACGTTGCTGAACATGGCCGCAGGGTGGCGGTCGCGCGGGTGATCCGTCGTCACGCATTTGGGGTGATTGCGGCTCGCCCGGACAATCACGCAAAACATGTGACGCCCTTTCACCCCGCCGGCGCTCAGGCTATCCGGGATAGGTCATGCGCACTCAGAAGAGCTACACCCCGGAATTCTCCCACGGTGAGTACCCCACTCAGGTTCCGGCTCCGAACCGAATCGGGGTCGGCGTCGATGGCGGGTCGGGCGGCCGTGACGCCGTCGTCCTCGCGTCGGCGCTCGCGCGAGCGACGCGGGCGGAGCTAATGCTCATAGCGGTCTACGAGGAGCCGCTACTCGAGGGGGTCGTCCCGGCACAGCTGGGCTGGACGAGCGTCCAGGAAGACGCTCGCGCGATGCTGGCACGCACGCGAGACTCGTTGGCCCCCCAAGCCCGGATCGCCGTCCGATCGAACGCCCTTGCGTGGCGCGGGCTTCTCCACGTCGCTCGCCTCGAGCATCGTGACCTGCTCGTCATCGGCTCGACTCGTCACGCCAATCATGGCCAAGTCGGTCTTGGGAACATCGCAGACGAGCTGCAATCGCACCTGGAGTGCCCGCTCGCCGTCGCCCCGCGCGGCATGCGGGGTGACGCGGACGCGCGGCTCGAGCGGGTCGGCGTTGGCTTCGACGCGACCCCAGAGTCCGAAGCGGCCCTGGCCCTGGCCGGTTCGATCGCGCGCGCCGCCGGCGCGGAACTATTCGTCCGTGGTGTGGTCGACGATCGAATCGCCGGAGTCGCGTTGGCAGGCGACGCGATCGTGGCCGAGCAGCTTACGTCCCTAACCGACCACGCGCAGGAGGCCGCGCGAGCGACCGATGCAAGAGCGCACCTGGAAGTCATACGCGGCGTCGCGGACGAAGGCCTGCGAGGGCTGTGTGATCACGTCGACCTGCTCGTGATTGGATCAGGCCACTCAGGAGCGCCCGGACGAGTGCAGCTCGGCACCACGGGCGAGACACTTATCAACGAAGCGCCAACGCCTATTTTGGTCGCGCCGAGGCCCCGACATGCTGCCGCTGTCTGACGGCATCCGAGCCCGGCGCTTCCCGATCGTCAATCTGGCGATCATCGCGGCGAACTTCTGCGTGTGGATCTTCTACGAGCTCCCGCATCTGACCTCCTCTGTCTACCACGCGTCCTTCTATCCATGCACGGTGAGCGGCTCCTGCCACGGTCCCGAGCCGTGGCAGCTCAGCTGGCTCACGGCCATGTTCATGCACGGCAGCTGGGATCACATCCTCGGCAACATGCTGTTCCTCGCGATCTTCGGCAAGAACGTCGAGGACGCCTT
>JAFASQ010000131.1 GCA_019244395.1 Solirubrobacterales bacterium
GGCAGGTAGATGACCCCCCAACCTCGGGCTTCCCGGCCGGCGTGGCTCTCGGCACGTGTTCGTGAAGGGAAGTGAGGTGCGGGTGCCAGACAGGCCTGGTCGCGCTCAAGCTCCGCAGCGCGGTCAAGGGCTGATGCAGAATGATCAATGCCGCAGGCTGAGCGTCTTACGGTCAATCGCGACCGACGTCGGAGAATCGCCTGTGCTGCTCGATGTTCGGACGATCGACGCGCGGGTCGAGCACTTGTCCGAACTCCGGACAGGCCTCGTTACGGCACTCCCACCGCTCAGCGGCTGTCGCATCTCGCGCGTGGACTCAGCGTACCGCTGCTTTCGCCAAGCCCCCGAACACCTTCGCGTGACGAGCCGGGGTGCGAGTCGTCGGAGTGGGAGTTCACGGAGCGTGGAGCTCGTGGATCACGTAAGGACTATGCACCAGAAAGCCGTCGGGGTCCTCGTTCGCCTCGCGCAGGACGGCGGTCATGGCCTCTCGCACTTCGATCTCGGCACCGGCCGCCTGGAGCGCCGGGCGGACGGCGAGCGCCATGGGATGCTCCTGGCCGGCGGCGACGTAGGCCTCTGGTGAGCTGTCGCGGATCGCGAGCTCGGCGCAGACCGTCGACTCAAGCGTAAGCCCCGCTTCGCTGGCCAATCGATCGACTGCGGCCCCGTCGGACCACGGAAACCGCTCAGGGGGCTGTGCCTGGGCCACACGGCGAAGGATGCGACCCAACGTTGCCAGCATCGCGTCGATCGGTCCTGCCGGCACCCAGGCACTGAGAAACACGCGCCCGCCCGACCGCACGACGCGCCGAACCTCGCGCAAGGCACCGGCCGGGTCCGTGGCGAAGATCACCCCGAAGACAGATAGAACGACATCAGCAGCGCCGTCAGCCACCGGTAGGTCGAGCAGGTCCCCCTCACGGAAGTCGACCTCCGCCCCGCTCGCCCGCGCTCGTTCGCGCGCTACGTCAAGAAGCCGTGGAGCAGCGTCTACGCCGACAACCCGCGCACCACGGGACGCCGCAATGAGCGCAGCATTTCCCGTCCCACACGCGAGGTCGATCACCTTATCCCCCCGCCGCAGCGACGCTCTCTCCGCGACTGCCAGCGCGATCGGCTCGAGCTCCGCCGCGACCCTCTCGTAGTTACCTGCGCCCCAGTCGACCATCGCCCCATAATCATGATCCAAAGAGGCGATTGGGACGCGCCGGCCAACGCGGAACAGTGTTCGACCGTCGTCGCGCGCTGCTGCTGTCGCCCGCGTAGCTGCGACGGATCGATCCACGCATCGTGATCGCCGCGAGCAGCGGTTTGCTTAATCGACCGGGGCGTCCGCGTGATGTATGGTCGGCTTGCTGCCGGTCGTTCGAGCGGATCGGAGTGAATATGTCGAGCTTGCAGCCGTCGGCGCCCGTTGGCGACGTGACCCGGTTCACGGCCGTGGACAGGACCAAGGATCCCGGGTTCTTCACCCACTTCCTTGACGAGGCCAATGAGCTCGCGCAGAGCGGAAAGCCGCTGATCCTCGAGGCCTTGCGCTTGGGTGCTGGTCAGGTCGTACTCGACCTCGGTTGCGGAACTGGGGCCGACGTGATCGACATCGCGCGGCTTGTCGGTCCCGATGGGCGGGTGGTTGGTGTGGATGTGAGCGAGGCGCTGATCTCTGAGGCTCGGCGGCGTTGGGGGGACAGCGAGCTGCCTATCGAGTTTCGGATCGGCGACGCGCACGCGCTCGAGTTTGACGACGGCAGTTTCGATGCTTGCCGCACTGAGCGGATGCTGATGCATGTCCCCGACGAGCAGCGAGCGTTGGCGGAGATGGTGCGCGTCACCCGCCGCGGGGGTCGGGTGGCGGTGTTCGACTTCGACTGGGACATGCACAGCGTCGACAGCCTCCACAAGGACACGACACGCGCAATCGTGCGCTCGTTCAGCGACGGGCTCCAACACGGCTGGATAGGCCGGCGGTTGCCGCGTCTGTTCCGCGAGCACGGCTTGACCGACGTGACCGTCTTGCCGCATGTTCTCTTCCTCACTCTCGAGTTCTACGAGCTGCTGCTCGGCGGCCACCTCGTCCG
>JAFASQ010000557.1 GCA_019244395.1 Solirubrobacterales bacterium
GCGGACGACGCCTAGCGACGCGCGCGCGGCGTCCGGATCGCTTAGGTCGGCCTGCGCCGTGGCGCTCACCCGCGAGTCGACCCCCGACGTGTCTAGATCGAGCACGCCGACGCTCGCCCCTGCGTCAACGAACCCCGATACCAGCGCGCGCCCGATCGTTCCGGCTCCGCCCGCCACCGCGACCCGCTGTCCTTCCAGCCCGAGCCAGTCAGGCATCCGGGGGCCTGTCGCGCCGGGTGAACACGTTGAGCGTGATCGCGCCGCCGTCGGGCACCGTGGCGGAGTGCGGCGTGCCGCCCGGCAGCGTCGCGAGCTGGCCCGCCTCCAGCCGCACGGGCCCGCCATCGACGACGAAATCGACGACGCCCTCCAGCACGGTGGTGATCTGATCCTGTGGGTGCTGGTGCTCCTCCCAGCTCGATCCGCCGCCGTAGCGGTACAGCGTTGCCGTGAGCTGGGGCGTGTGGACGGTCGCCCCATAGATGTCGGGCCGCACCTCGGTGAAGTCCTGCTCAGACCAATCGATCTTTTGCGCGTCGCTCATGTCTCTGGCAGTATTGCATACAGTTTCGTAACTCGTCTACATTTGCGGATCGATGTTCTGGTTCAGGCGGAACACGTTCTCGGGGTCGTAGGCACGCTTGACCTCCTGCAGCCGGCGCAGGGTTGCGCCGTAGGCGCCGCCGGCGTCCGAGCGCTCGTCGTCCCCCATGAAGTTGACGTACTTACCACCGGTCAGGTGCGGCCCGACCGCCGCGAAGCTCCGCCGGGCCCAGGCGATCTCCTCGTCGTCCGCCCCAGCGTCCTCCCAGGTCGCGGGGATGTTGATGAGCCAAGCAGCATCGCGGTGGGGAAACGCCGTCGCCGCGGGAGCGACGCGGCGGATGGCGCCGCCCATGGCCAGCACCTCGATCTGGGAGAACGGGGATCCCACCTCCGCGCCCTGCCCGCACAACGCCGCGATCAGCGGGTCGCTCAGCTCCCGAGCGAACCCGGCCTTGATGTAGGTGCGCTTGCCCGCGGCGAAGATCTCGTCGGTCATCGTCTGGATCTCCAGGAAAGGCACGGTCTCGAGCGAACCGGCGATCGGCCGGAACTCAGCCTGGATGGCTTCGAGCAGCCGACGGCCCCGGCCGGCCTCGCCCGACCACTCGATCAGCGACGTGACGCCCGGCCGGCCAACCAGCTGGGGCGAGATCCAGGGCAGCGGTGGTGCCTTGCGCAGGAAGCTCGTCCAGAGCAGCTCGTCCGGCGCCGCTGACGCCATCTCCTGCCGGCCGCGCTCGAGCACCTCCGGGGCACGGTCGATGGGATGGAAAGTGGCCAGGATCAGCAGGTCGCGGAGCTCATGCAGCGCGAACTCGAACTCGGCGACGACGCCGAAGTTGCCGCCCCCACCACGAAGGCCCCAGAACAGGTCCGGGTTCTCATCCTCGCTGGCGGTCAGGACCTGGCCGTCGGCCGTGACCACCTCCGCCGCCAGCAGGCTGTCGATGGTCAACCCGAAGCGGCGCATCAGCCGCCCCACCCCGCCGCCCAGCGTCAGCCCGGCGACGCCCGTGTGTGAGACGACTCCGGCCGGCACCACGAGGCCGTGCGCCTGCGTGGCGCGATCGAGCTCGCCCAGCAGTGCCCCACCCTGCACCCTGGCCCGCCGGGCGACGGGGTCGACGCGCACGGCGTTCATCGGCCGCAGGTCGATGACGACGCCCTCGTCGCACGTGCTGTGACCCGGCATGCTGTGACCGCCGCCACGCACGGCGATCGGCATGCCCTCGCGCCGCCCGTGCGCGATCGCAGCGGCGACGTCCCGGGGCGCGCGACAGCGCGCGATTAGCGCCGGCCGGCGGTCGTGCATCGCGTTCCATATCGCCCGCCGCTGGTCGTAGTCCACATCGCCCGGATATACGAGCTCGCCCTCGAACCCGGTGATGTCCTGCTGCGTCGTCATCCCGCCGGCCATGTCGTCACGCTCCCGTCCAAGATATATATATAGATCTATATATGATTCTATCAGTGTATACTGCCGGCCATGGTCCGTCAACTGCCGATTGGCCCGAGTCGCGAGTTGGCCGTGGCTCTGCACGACATCGCCTGGCTGCTCCCGCGCACGATCGACCTGGAGGCGGAAATCGGTTTGGAGCCGCTCCCTCCCTCCGAGCTCGAAGTCATGCGCCTGCTTGTCCGCCGGCCCGGCCTCAGCGTCGGCGAGGTGGCTCGCGAGTTCGGGATGCAACCGAGCAACGCCAGCGCTGCCATCCGGGCGCTAGTCGCTCGCGGGCTGCTCCACCGACGGCCGGATCAGCGCGACGGCCGGATCTCTCGGCTGACGCCGACCGACCGGGCGCAGACGATCCGGCGCCAGCGCGAGGCCGCGTGGGGCGAGCTCCTGCGAGTGAGGTTGAATCGCCTGTCGCGCGCCGACGCGGCTCACCTACTAGCTGCGGCGGATGCGCTGCAAGCGCTCGCCACGCAGCTGGCCGGCGACGACTAACGTCAATCTCGGCGCGCTGCCGGACGCGAGTGTGCGATTTGGGGCCTTGGGCTCAAGGGGTCATCGCAACACTGGTGGTGAGTCTGGCCCGGGGTCCAGGTTCCGCGAGCGCCGCCGCGGATGCGCCGAGGTGGACGTTTGG